>JBMTYG010000019.1:0-34829 GCA_049454295.1 Pseudomonadales bacterium | reverse complement strand
CGCGTCGCGCCGCAGATAAAGCGGCGGCGAAATCGTTGCGCAACGCCCCTGAGTCCGAGCGTCGGTCGCGGGTTTTCGTCCTGGATTTCGAGGGCGATGTGCAGGCGAGCGCGGTCAAGCAACTGCGCGAGGAAATCACGGCGATTCTTACCACCGCGACCCCGGAGGACGAGATCCTCGTGCGGCTCGAGAGCCCCGGCGGTCTTGTGCACGGCTACGGACTGGCCGCGTCGCAGTTAGCCCGTGTGCGCGACCAAGGGGTTCCGCTAACTGTCTGTGTTGATAAGGTGGCCGCGAGCGGCGGTTATCTCATGGCCGCGGTCGCAAACCGCATTGTTTCGGCGCCTTTTGCGGTGGTTGGCTCCATCGGTGTGGTTGCCCAGATACCCAACGTGCACCGGCTCCTGAAGCGGCACGATGTTGACGTCGAGGTGCTCACGGCAGGCAAATACAAGCGAACGCTGACTGTGTTCGGGGAAAACACGGCGGAGGCGCGAGAGAAATTTGTCGAGGAGCTCGAAGAAATCCACAAGCTCTTCCAGTCGTTTGTCAGCGTCTACCGGCCCTCGCTTCCCCTCGACGTCGTGGCTACGGGCGAAGCTTGGCATGGTCAGCGCGCGCTCGAGCTGGGTTTGGTCGACGAATTGGGCACAAGCGATGCCTGCCTGGTGGCGCGTAGCGAAGGGGCTGACCTTTTTGAAGTGCGCTGGGTGGAGCATCGTCGACCGATCGATCGATTGCTCGCGCAGATGGAGTCGCGGTTGACCAGCGTGGTCGAACGTGTGCTTGCAGGATTCGGACAAGGGAGAAGATCGGCATGACGACTTTCACAGCCTTTCGCATCGAGAAGACGGAGGCAGGTTTTGTTCGATCTGTGGTGACCCGCGATGAGTCTTCCCTGCCCGCGGGGGACGTTCTGATCGATGTCCGTTACTCGTCGGTCAATTTCAAGGATGGTCTTTCGGCTACCGGCAATCCGGGCGTGACCCGGACTTTTCCCCACACGCCCGGAATCGATGCGGCGGGCGTGGTTCTCAGCTCCAGTGATTCGCGTTTCGTGCCGGGTGACGAGGTCATCGTGATCGGCTTCGATCTCGGTATGAACACGAGCGGAGGATTTGCCGAGCGCATTCGAGTACCCGCCGGGTGGGTGGTGCGCCGTCCTGCCGGGTTGTCGCTGCATGAGAGCATGATTTTAGGCACTGCCGGGTTCACCGCGGCGCTGGCTGTGCACAAGCTCGAGGCTATGGGGATGACGCCCGCATCGGGCCCAGTGCTTGTGACGGGCGCCTCGGGTGGTGTTGGATCGGTTGCCGTGCGTCTGCTGTCGCATCTTGGCTACGAGGTTGCGGCCGTCACGGGCAAGCCGGAACAAGAGAGTTTTCTGCGCGGGCTCGGCGCGGGACGAATCCTGTCGCGGGAAGAGATGCGAGCGGGTTCTGACAAGCCATTGCTGGCGGAGACCTGGGGCGGCATCGTTGACACCGTCGGTGGCACGATGCTCTTCAACGGGGTAAAGAGCCTGCGTTACGGCGCCAGCCTTGCCGCGTGTGGACTCGTGGAATCGCCGGTGATCCCGGCTACCGTGCTGCCTTTCCTGCTGCGACACGTTAATCTTCTTGGCATTGATTCGGTCCAGCTGCCGCTTTCGCAAAAGGAGGAGATCTGGCAGAAGCTGGCAGGTCCCTGGTATTTGCGTGGGCTACAGGCGCTCGAGGAGCGATTGACGCTCGACAGCTTGTCCGATGCCATCGACCGCATCTTAGCGGGGCGTATGGTGGGTCGGGGCGTCGTGCATCTCGGCGTATAACCCCCGGTGCCGCGAGCGACGGGGGCTCGCGGCAGGAGACGTCAGGCGTTCGAAACGTCGCGGCGAAAAACCGGAAGTGGGTTTTGTACCGACGCTTGGTAATGCGCCGCGTGCGGTGCAAGCCGCGGATCGTTCGGGTCGATATGGCAGCCGTCTGCGAGTACGAACGAATCGAAGCCGCAGCGCACCAGATAGTGCAAAAGGTCCGGCCGCACGTCACCGATCGCGCGAAGCTCACCGGTATAACCCATACGCGTTCTTAACATGACGGCGAGCGACAGGCCGCGCCCATCGTGGAACGAAGCGAAGTCGATGCAGATAATCGGCGCAGAGGTGAATCTCGCTTCTGGCTCTGCATCGGTCGTCAGCACTAATCCTTGCGTGGTATCCGCGGACCAGGCATCTGGCGTAAGCAGGGTCAGACCCGCTAAGGCGCGCTGTCCCTGAGATTCCAAGAAGCGACCGATCGGACCTTCGAACTCAGCGTGCGGCGGCATAGATGCGCTCCTTGAAAGGTTCGAGACCCAGTCGTCTCACCGTGTCGACGAAGGTTTCTTCTGCGGTGCGGTGCAGAACGTAGGTGTCGAGGATTTTGCCGAGGACATCGGCGACCTCTGCACGCGAGACCGAAGGGCCGACGATGTCGCCGATGGCGGCGGCGCGATGGCGATGGCCGGCGTGGCCACCAATCGAGATCTGATAGAACTCCTCGCCCTTCTTGTCGACGCCCAGGATACCGATATTGCCGACATGGTGGTGTCCACACGCGTTCATGCAGCCGGAGATATTGAGATCAATCGGACCCAGATCATGGAGGTAGTCGTAGTCGTCAAAGCGCTGCTGAATCGCTTCCGCAACCGGGATTGACTTGGCATTGGCGAGTGAGCAGTAGTCACCGCCGGGGCAGCAGATAATGTTGGTGAGAAGCCCCGCGTTGGCTTCCCCAAGACCTTGCTCAACAGCTTCCTGCCATAGCGTGCTGAGCGCGGCCAGCGGCACATCCGGGAGGACAAAGTTTTGCTGGTGGCTGATGCGGATTTCGCCGAATCCCAATCGGTCCGCCCAGTCGGCCACTGCTTCCATTTGCAGATCTGTGACATCCCCTGGCGGTGTCCCGGTGACCTTGGTGGACAAAATTACGGCGGCGAAGCCGGGCTGGCGATGGGGGATCACGCTGTTTGCCACCCAGCGGCTGAACGCAGGATTGGCGAGCCGGGCGGTGTTGAGTTCGGACTCGGCCGCCGCAATCTCCGCTGGGCTCAGTGACGGGTACGAGGGTGGCGTAAAGAAGGCTTCCACACGATCGATTTCAGCGTCCGTGAGCTCGCTCGCCGAGGCACGAATCAATGCCCATTCGGCATCGACCTTTTCCCGGAACCCTTCTGCGGTCATGGCGCGCACGAGGATCTTGATCCGTGCCTTGTATTTGTTATCGCGACGACCGTAGCGGTTGTACACACGCATGATCGCTTCGAGATAGGTGAGCAGGTGGCGCATGGGGAGCCCCGTGCGAATGGTTTCGGCGATGACGGGAGTCCGCCCGAGTCCGCCGCCAACCCGATAATCGACTACCCTTTCGCCAACCGCATCCCGATAAACGCGCAGTCCGATGTCGTGAACGTCTATGGCGGCGCGATCGTCGCTCGCGCTGGAGACAGCAATTTTGAATTTTCGCGGCAACCAGTCGAACTCCGGATGGGACGTCGACCATTGTCTGATGAGCTCGCAGCAGGCGCGCGGGTCGAAGGTTTCGTCTGCAGCCACCCCCGCGAATTCATCGGTTGTCACGTTGCGGATACAGTTGCCGCTGGTTTGGATGGCGTGCATCTCAACGCCCGCGAGGACCTCGAGAATATCGGGCACGTCCTGAAGCTCTGGCCAGTTGAACTGGACATTCTGACGGGTGCTCAAATGACCGTAGCCGCGGTCAAAGTCGCGCGCGATGCGTGCAAGCGCTCGCAGTTGGGTGCTGGAGAGCGTCCCATAGGGGACCGCAACCCGCAGCATGGGCGCGAGGCGCTGCACGTAAAGACCGTTGCGAAGGCGCAGGTGCCGGAACTCTTCATCGGTGAGTTCGCCCGCAAGATAGCGCTCGGTCTGAGCCCGATACTGGGCGACGCGCTCGTTGACGAATTGTTGGTCGAAGGCGGAATAGCGATACATGGCTTTGGTCATTACCCCGTTGAGCGCGCGAACCCTAGCATCTTGCGGGCATGACGCCAACGTTCCCTAAGCAGGGTTGCGTGAGTGTGTCTCTGCGCACGGCTCCTGCAACAGGGGCAGGGGATGCATGACATTGCTGGCTGAAGGGCCCGTCGTTAAACTGCATCGGTGGATCATAGTTTTAGGGCAGTCCTCATGAGCAGTCCCGTTCCTCACCAGGATCTTGAGCAAGCCGACAGCGCGGCTGACGTTCGAGGCATTCTCATCGTGTTCGTCATGATGGTAGTGGGCGCTATCTACTTTGTGTCCGGTTGGGCGCCCGGTATCTGAACAGGCTGCGCTCCCGACCCCTGCGCGTGAGCGCCATCGCAGGGGTGATGAGCTGACTTTTTCAGTCGGCTAAATTGGGTCTCAGGTGAGCCCTGGCTTCGTCCAGTTGCCAGCCTTGCCGTTCTGCATAGGCGATGACCTGGTCATCACTGATCTTGCCGATGCCAAAGTAGCGCGCGTCCGGATGTGAGAAATACCATCCGGCGACGGCGGCAGCGGGCGTCATGGCGAAGTGCTCGGTGAGCGTCATTCCGGTGGCTGCAGTGGCATCGAGCAGAGCAAATAGTTTTTCTTTCTCGCTGTGTTCCGGACAGGCTGGGTAGCCGGGTGCCGGGCGAATGCCGCGATAGTCTTCTCGAATCAAACCGCCCGCGTCGAGGTTCTCCCCAGGGGCATATCCCCACGCGTCGCGACGTACCTTTTCGTGCAAATACTCAGCAAACGCTTCGGCGAGGCGATCTGCGAGCGCTTTGATCATGATGCTCGCGTAATCATCGTTCGGATGGCGAGCCAGGGCGGCTTCGATGCCGAGCCCCGCGGTGACGGCAAAACCGCCTATCCAGTCCTCAATCGGCGCTGGCGCCACGAAATCCGCGAGCGAGAAGTTGGGCTGCCCCTCCGGCTTCACGGTCTGCTGGCGCAGGTGCTGCAGCCTTTCTGCGGGGACAGTTCGGTCTGCATCTTGCCATACGGTGAGCTCTTCCGGTCCCGTCCGGTTACAGGGCCAGAGCCCGAACACACCCCGAGCGGTGAGATCTCCCTCGGCAATCAGTGCGTCCAGCATGGCCCTGGCATCCGCGTAGAGCGAGCGCGCTGATTCTCCAACTATCTCGTCATCAAGAATCGCGGGAAATTTTCCGGCCAGTTCCCAGGTCATGAAAAATGGGGTCCAGTCGATGTAGGGCACCAGTTCTGCGAGTGTCGGGGCCAAGACCTGCACGCCGACCTGGCGCGGCGCGGGGGGACGGTAGTTGACCCAATCACCCCGATAGGCGTTCGCCCGCGCATTCTCGAGGGGCAGCAGGGTTCGCTGGGAGGATCGAATCGCCGTACGAGCGCGCACTTCGGCATAGTCGGTTCGCAGGTCGGCCCGATAGGTCTCGGAGCGTTCCTCGCTCAGGAGTTGTGACGCCACGTTGACCGCCCGGCTTGCATCCGGAACATAGACGGTCGACCCGTTCCGATAGGCGGGTTCGATGCGCACAGCGGTATGGGCCTTCGATGTCGTGGCACCACCAATGAGCAGCGGTACCGAGAAACCAAGACGCTGCATCTCCGATGCAACGTTCACCATCTCGTCAAGCGAAGGCGTGATGAGACCGGACAAGCCGATGATATCTGCATCAACCTCTTTGGCAGTTGCGAGGATACGCTCCGTTGGCACCATGACGCCGAGGTCGATCACCTCGTAGTTGTTGCACTGCAGGACCACTCCGACGATGTTCTTGCCGATGTCATGGACGTCGCCTTTGACCGTGGCGAGCACGATGCGGCCCTTGCTCCGGACGCCGTCCCCTTTGCTAGCCTCGATGTAGGGCACAAGGTGTGCGACGGCCTGTTTCATCACCCGTGCGCTTTTCACCACCTGCGGCAAGAACATCTTGCCGCTGCCGAACAGATCGCCAACGACGTTCATACCGTCCATGAGAGGACCTTCAATCACCTCGATCGGCAGCTTGGCTTCGAGTCGGGCAGCCTCCGTGTCCTCGATGATGTGAGTGGTGACACCGTGGACCAGCGCGTGAATGAGCCGCTCGCGCACGGGTGCTTCGCGCCACCCTTCTTGCGTGCGCTCCTTTACCTCTGCGTTATCGCCCGAATAGCGGGGTGCCAGCGCGAGTAAGCGCTCAGTGGCATCGTCGCGCCGGTTGAGCACAAGATCTTCCACGGCGTCCCGCAGCTCGCGCGGAATGTTGTCATAGATGGCGAGTTGACCTGCATTGACGATACCCATGGTCAGACCCGCGCGAATGGCGTGGTAGAGGAACACAGCATGAATCGCTTCGCGCAGCGTGTTGTTACCGCGGAATCCGAAAGAAACGTTGCTCACGCCACCAGAAGAACGGGCGTGTGGAAGCGTGTCGCGAATGAAACGACAGGCCTCGATGAAATCCACCGCATAGTTCCGATGCTCGTCGATGCCCGTGCCGATGGCGAAAATGTTGGGGTCGAAGATGATATCTTCAGGGGGAAAGCCCACTTCCTCGACCAGGATTCGATAAGCGCGTGCGCAGATCTCCTTCTTGCGAGCCAGCGTGTCTGCCTGACCCTGTTCGTCGAACGCCATGACGACGACGGCAGCGCCATAGCGGCGGCAGCGATGGGCCAGCTCGCGGAACGATACTTCGCCTTCCTTGAGCGAAAGCGAGTTCACGATGCCTTTACCCTGGATACAGCGCAGTCCCGCTTCGATGACCTCCCAGCGTGAGGAGTCGACCATGATCGGCACGCGGCTGATATCAGGCTCCGCAGCGAGCAGATTCAGAAACCGCACCATGGCGGCCTGGCTGTCGAGCATGCCCTCATCCATGTTGATATCGATGATCTGGGCGCCATTCGCGACCTGTTGGCGCGCGATAGCAAGCGCCTCTTCGTACTGACCGTCTCGGATCAGGCGCGCAAAACGCGCGGAGCCGGTGACATTAGTGCGCTCGCCGACATTGACGAAGAGAGATTGAGGGGCGACGACCAGGGGCTCGAGACCAGACAGACGCAGCGCTGGTTCTGGGGTCACGGGACGCCGTGGCGGCTTGCCGTTGATGGTCGCCCGGAGAGCGGCGATGTGCTCTGGCCGTGTGCCGCAGCAGCCACCGATCAGGTTCACCAGACCGCTGTCAGCAAACTCACCGAGGATAGCGGCCATGCTTTCGGGCGTTTCGTCGTAACCGCCAAACGCGTTGGGCAGTCCTGCATTTGGGTGCACGCTCACATAGGTGTCGGCGACCCGTGCAAGCGCGGCGACATAAGGACGCAGCTGATCGGCGCCGAGCGCACAGTTGAGCCCGATGGCGAACGGGCGCGCGTGGCGCAGGGAGTACCAGAAGGCTTCGCAGGTTTGTCCCGACAGTGTGCGCCCGCTGGCATCGGTGATGGTCCCGGAGATCATCACGGGTACCGGGGTTCCACGCTCTTCACCGAGCAGTTCGACGGCCCAGAGCGCTGCCTTTGCGTTCAGGGTATCGAATACGGTCTCGATGAGAATGAAGTCCGCGCCGTTGGCCATAAGCGCGCGGGCGGCCTCCAGGTAATTGTCCGAAAGCTCGGCGAAGGTGGTAGCGCGGAAACCGGGATCGTTGACGTCCGGTGACAGGCTCGCGGTGCGGTTGGTGGGTCCTAGGATGCCAGCGACGTAGCGCGGCTGCTCGGCGGTCTCGAATTCGTCCGCTACGCTGCGCGCGATTCGGGCGGCTGCGGCATTGAGCTCGACCACGCGATTCTCGAGTCGGTATTCCGATTGCCCGAGCCGTGTGGCGCTGAAGCTGTTGGTTTTCACCACGTCAGCTCCGGCCGTCAGGTAGCGCCGATGGGCATCCGCGACCACGTGCGGGCGTGTCAGGCACAGCGCGTCGTGATTGCCCTTGAGGTCAGTCACGTGATCCGCAAGTAACTCCCCGCGGCAGTCCGCTTCGGTCAGATTGAGCGACTGAAACAGGGTGCCGTAGGCGCCGTCCAGAAGGAGAATCTGCTGCTCAAGTCGTTCCGTGATCGGTGTGCGGGCGGCGGACATGAAGGCTCCGAGTCTTCTGAATCGGCTGCAGTGTAGTCTGCTCTCGACTGCGTCCCGTTGAGATCGCAGGCAAAGAACATGAGCGCGATTCACGCACGGTGTTATTGCCGCTTGGGCATTTGCGACCCGGGCGCGGGTTCGGCTAGCATATCCGAGCAATTTAGTCGGGTTTTGGAAGGGCGCAGTCCATGATCGAGATATCGGAAGGGGCGCAGGGTTATCTGCGCGGGCTGCTGGAAAAGCAGGACGAGCCTGGCACGGGTATCCGTATTTTTGTCACCCAGCCAGGTACGCCTCAGGCCGAGACTTGCATCGCTTACTGTCGCCCGGGCGAGGAGCAGGTTGGCGACCTGCCAGTGCAATACGACGGGTTCACCGCCTGGTTCGAGGAGCGAAGCACGCCCTACCTCGCGGAGGCTGTGGTGGACTTCCAGGAAGACCGTATGGGTGGACAACTCACGATCAAGGCGCCAAACGCACGCACGCCCCGCGTTGGTCCTGATGCACCGATCGAAGATCGGATTAACTATGTGCTGTACAACGAGGTCAATCCTGGGCTGGCCTCCCACGGTGGGCAGGTCTCACTCATCGAGGTGGTGGAAGGGGGCGTTGCCGTACTTCGCTTTGGTGGCGGTTGTCAGGGGTGCTCGGCGGTGGATGTCACGTTGAAGCACGGCGTTGAGAAGACCCTGCTGGCGCAAATTCCTGAACTCTCAGGTATTCGGGATGTGACGGACCATACGGTCACGGAGCACGCTTACTACCGCTGAGACCCTCGCCCATGGCCGGAAAAGTCGGATTCGTCAGCCTGGGCTGCCCCAAGGCACTCGTTGATTCGGAAGCGATCCTGACGCAACTCACCGCTGATGGTTATCAGACCGTCAGCGACTATGCTGCGGCGGATATCGTCGTCATTAACACCTGCGGTTTTATCGACAGCGCCGTCGCTGAATCGATCGAAACGATTGAAGAAGCGCTAGGTAGCAATGGCCGTGTGGTGGTTACAGGTTGCCTGGGTGCTGACGACGCGGGCCTCAGGGAGCGTTTTCCCGGGCTTTTATCTGTGTCTGGGCCGCAAGCGACGAAGGCAGTGGTCGACGCCGTGCGTACGCATGCTCCGCTCCGGCGTCCTCGATCAGCGGATCTCGAACAGCTGATGGGGCCTGCGGGGGTCAAGCTGACGCCGCCCCATTACGCTTACCTTAAGATTTCTGAAGGCTGCAATCACACCTGCTCCTTCTGCATCATTCCCTCGATGCGAGGCAAACTTCGCTCCCGTCGTATCGACGACATTTTGGATGAAGCAGAACGTATAGCCGCGGCGGGGGCAGAGGAGATACTCGTCATCGCGCAGGATACCAGCGCCTACGGCGTTGACATCCGTTACGCTGAAGCGACCCGCTCGGGGCGCACGCTGCGGAGCGATCTAGTGACGCTTTGCCGGGAACTTGGTGGCATCGTCCCTTGGGTGCGCCTGCACTATGTCTATCCCTATCCGCACGTGGACGCCCTGTTGCCGCTGATGTCGGAGGGACTGATCCTGCCCTATCTCGATATCCCGCTCCAGCACGCTGATCCTGCGATCCTTCGCGCCATGCGCCGCCCGGCGGCGGTTGAAAACACGCTACGGCGCTTGGAGAGCTGGCGCAGTATTTGTCCGGAGCTCACCGTCCGTAGCACGTTCATTGTCGGATTCCCGGGCGAGACGGACGCTGCGTTCGAACATCTGCTCGACTTCCTCGATGAAGCGGAACTGGACCGTGTGGGCTGCTTTACTTATAGCGATGTCGCGGGAGCGGCAGCCAATGCTCTGCCGGATCAGGTCGAGGAGAGCGTGAAGCTCGATCGTCAGGAGCAGGTCATGGAGCTACAAGCCGCGATTAGCGAGCGCAAGCTCGCGGCCAAGGTGGGCCGGCGGCTCGAGGTTCTGGTCGATGCTCGGGAGGGCGATATTGCCGTGGGTCGCTCGTTTGCTGATGCGCCCGAGATCGACGGGGTCGTCGAGGTGCACGGTGGGCAGCATCTGCGCCCGGGCGACCGGGTCATGGTAGATATCACCCACAGTAATACCCATGATCTCGTGGGTGAGTATGTGGCTCACGCGGTCCGCTTGCGGTGATGCCGGTTGCGGGCATATGCATCTTCTATGCAGGCTTGGTTAGAATGCGCGCCGTCGGGCGGCGACGCTGAGTCAGGAGTAGCGGTGATGTGGTACTTGATCGAAGACTTCTTCGAGCAGAGTTGGGTCGTGAAGCTGGTGACACTGTGGGGTTGGGCCGCCGTGGTGATTATGGTCGCGAGTATCGCCTTCGCCTGAGTTTGGCAGATTCGCGTTGCCAAGCCCTGTGTACGTCCAGAGCGCCGAGAAGACGCATCCTGTTGGGACGCTTACGTCTTTCGGTCATCGAGCAACACGCGTCGCGCCTCGTTCAGCTGTTGCGCGAGAAAAGCCGAACCGCCGCGGTCAGGGTGCACGCGCTGCATGAGTCGGCGATGCGCCTCGATGATCGCGGCGTCCGTTGCGTCCTCTTCGAGCCCAAGCACATGAAGCGCCTCGCGCCGGCTCATTGCCGTCCTGGCGGCGCCGGGCGTTCGCGCGCCTGAGCGAGCGCCCCGCGTGCTGCGAAGCACTGAACCGATCAAAGGCAACAGGCGGAACAGCCCGCCGAGACGCCGCAGGAACGGAAGAGCAGCCGCCGCTAATGCCCCAAGCCAGTGCATTCGCCCCGTGGCGATCAGAGCGGCGAGAGCCACAGCGCCCAGCGCCGCGATCAACGCAAAGAGCGTACCGCGGTCGCCACTGCGCCACGCGCGAATCGAGCGGCTGATGAGCCACAGCGCGGCAAGAAGAGCAGCGAGAGCGCCCAGCACGATCAGCATGGCGGGAGCCGTCCGCACCGACCAGCCCGGTAGCTCTTTCTGGGCGCATGTCCGGCAGAGAGTCGACGCTTAAGCTTCATGGACCTATGATGCCACGCGCCTCGTCAATGGAAATGGTGATGGATCGGCAGGAAGTGGAGCGCTGGCTTGCCGAGCTGCGGCTTGAGCACCGCGATCTCGATGAGGTCATACAACAGCTGATTCAAGTCGGTCATCTTGATGTGATGCGGATTCAGCGTCTGAAAAAGCGCAAGCTCAAGCTCAAGGATATGATCGCGCGTCTCGAGAGCGAACTGATTCCGGACATGGATGCATGAGTCACCCCACGCCGCTCTTGACCATCGCGATCAGTTCTCGCGCGCTCTTTGACCTCGCGGAAAGCAATACGGTCTATGAGTCGCAAGGCCTCGAGGCTTATCGTCAGTATCAAATTGCGCACGAAGATGCGGTGCTTGAGCCCGGCGAGGCGTTTACCTTCGTGACCAAGCTGCTGCGTCTCAACCGCCTGCTGGAGCGGCCACAGGTAGAGGTCATCCTGCTCTCCCGCAACTCGGCGGACACGGGGCTACGGATTTTCAACTCAATCAAAGCCTACGATCTTGCGATCACGCGCGCGGCGTTTTGCGGCGGTGAATCACCCTACCGCTACGTGCGGGCGTTTGGATGCACGCTGTTCCTCTCGACCCATCCGGACGATGTAGGGCATGCGCTCGAGCACGGGGTCGCTGCGGCGACGCTGGTCGGGCGGGGCGCGGGTGCTCGCAGCGAGCGTGAGGACTTGAGGCTCGCGTTCGACGGGGATTCAGTGCTCTTTTCCGACGAAGCCGAAAGAATCTACCAGCAGCAGGGTCTCGATGGATTTGCCCGATCGGAGGCGGAAGCCGCGGATCGCCCGCTCGAGGGCGGGCCGTTCAAGCCATTTCTCGCGGCGCTTCATCGGCTGCAGCGTGAGTTCGACGGCTCTCATTGCCCCGTGCGCACGGCGCTGGTAACAGCACGCAGCGCGCCAGCTCACGAGCGCGTGATCCGCACCCTGCGTGCATGGGACGTTCGGCTGGACGAGTCGCTGTTCCTCGGCGGCATGAATAAGACAGAGTTTCTGCGCGCGTTCGGCGCCGATGTTTTCTTCGATGACCAGCCGCTGCATTGTGAGCGCGCGAGCGCGCATCTTGCTGCAGGTCATGTGCCCCACGGTATTGTGAATCAGTGATCGGCTGAGCAGGGAGCAAACGTCTTGAAGCTGCAGCAGCTGCGCTACATCTGGGAAGTCGCCCATCACGATCTCAACGTGTCGGCCACGGCTCAGGTTCTGTTTACTTCCCAGCCGGGTATCAGCAAGCAGATCCGCCTCTTGGAGGACGAGCTGGGGGTCGAGATCTTCGCGCGCAGTGGGAAACATCTCACCCACGTCACACAAGTGGGAGAAACGATCATCGCGATGGCGGGCCAAGTGTTGCGCCAGGTCGAGACGATTAAGCAGGTTGCCCAGGAATCAAGCGATGAACAGCAGGGTGACCTCAGCATCGCGACCACCCACACTCAGGCGCGTTACGCGCTGCCCACTGTTATTACAGAGTTCCGCGCCCGATTTCCCCGTGTAGCCTTTCATATGAGCCAAGGCTCGCCCACGCAGATTGCGGAGCTTGCCGCGACCGGCGCCGTTGATTTCGCGATCGCGACGGAGGGCCTCGAGCACTTTGCCGATCTGGTGATGATGCCGTGCTACAGCTGGAATCGTTGCGTGGTGGTGCCGAAGGAGCACCCGCTGATCGAACGGGTAGCCCGTCATGGGCCGCTCACGCTCGAGGACATTGCTCGCGAGCCGATCGTCACTTATGTATTCGGTTTCACCGGTCGGTCTCGGCTTGATGAGGCCTTCCTAAGCCAAGGTCTCAAGCCTGACGTCGTGCTCACGGCAACGGACACCGACGTTATCAAGACTTATGTCAGGCTTGGGTTTGGCATTGGGATCATTGCTCGCATGGCGCTTGATAACGAGCGGGATCAGGATTTGGTCGCTTTAGATGCGTCGCATCTGTTCGCCCCGAGCGTCACGCACATCGGCTTTCGCAAGGGCACGTTCCTGCGTCGCTACATGTACGATTTCATCGAACGCTTCGCGCCGCACCTCACGCGGGAACAGGTCGACGCTGCCGTGGCCTGTCGAACACGTGCGGAACGCGAGACGCTCTTCTTGGGCCTGCGCCTGCCTGATCGCTGAGCAGCTTGCCCTCGATCATTTGTCTGGAGAACGACCGTGGATGTGCTGTGCCTTGACCTGGAAGGCGTTCTGGTGCCGGAAATCTGGCCGGCGGTGGCCGAACTAACCCGTATCGACGCGTTGCGGAAGACCACCCGCGACATACCGGTTTACGATGATTTGATGCAGATGCGCCTTGGCGTGCTAGCCGAGCACGATCTTCCGCTGACACTCATTCAGGGGGTGATCGAACGCATGGAGCCGCTGCCGGGTGCACGAGACTTTCTCGACTGGGCGCGCGCTCGCTATCAGGTGGTGATTGTGTCCGACACCTTTTACCAGTTCGCGATGCCGCTCATGCAGAAACTGGCATTTCCGACCTTGCTATGTCACAAGCTCATCGTTGAGAACGATCGCATCACCGGCTATAGCATCAGGCAGCCAGACCCAAAGCGCTGCAGCGTGCAGGCGTTCAAATCGCTCCGATACAAAGTGCTTGCGGCCGGCGATTCCTACAACGACATCAGCATGCTTGAGGAGGCTGATGCCGGTATCTTGTTCCGGGCACCAGGCAATATTCGCAGCGCCTTTCCACAGTTTCGCCAGGCAAACGAGTATCTCGAGCTTCAGGCGCTACTGGAGCAGGCATGAAAGCACCAGAGTTCTTGCTGCCGGATTTGTGCGATGCCTTTGGGGACGAGCTCGAGATCGCTCAGCCCATCTTCAGGCATTTTGGTGGCAGCAGCGTGTTCTGCGGGCCGATCCGTACGATCGCCTGTTTCGAGGATAACTCGCTTGTCGCCGAGCGGGTCCGGGAGCCGGGGGAGGGGCGGGTGCTCGTCATCGACGGCGGTGGCTCTTTGCGCTGCGCCTTGGTGGGAGATAACTTGGCGCGGCTTGCCGTTGAATCCGGTTGGTCGGGGATGGTTGTGAACGGTTGTGTACGCGACGTGGATGCCTTGGCCCGCATGCCCATCGGAATCCTTGCCCTGGCTGCGCATCCTCTACGCAGCGTGAAGCGCGGACTGGGCAGACGCGACGAGAAGGTCGCGTTTGCAGGCGTAGCGTTCTCCCCAGATCTGTGGGTTTACGCGGACGTAAACGGGCTTGCGGTGGCATCGCGGGCGCTACCCGGAGTCGGCGGCGATTAGAGCGGCAGGGTGGCGCGGGCGCTCGCTTGCGCGAGGCTATGCGATGCTGAGGTCGCGGGTCATTTCCCGATGCGGAATGCCCGCTTCCATGAACTCCGGACCGTGCTCCACGAAGCCAGACTTTCGGTAGAACTCAAGGGCATGGGTCTGCGCGTGCAAAAACACCGCCCGCATGCCCCGTGCCCGAGCACCTGTCATAGCTGCGCGGAGGAGAGCCCGTCCGATTCCCAACCCGCGATGCTGGCTCAGGACAGCCATGCGCCCGATCTGGCCGGAGGGCAGCAGGCGCGCGCATCCGAGCGCATTGCCGTTCGTGTCGGTCGCGATGAAGTGCTCGGCTAGTTCGTCCTGGTCATCCCATTCCTCTTCACGCGGTACGCCCTGCTCGATGATGAACACGATCTCCCGAATGCGTTGCAGTGCAGCCGCATGGGTGTTCCAGGGTACCCAGGTGACCTGAATGGCGCGTTCAGAATTCATTGCGGGCGAGGCGAGGCGCAAGTCCGACATAGGCGCTGGGCGTGAGCGCAGCGAGGGATGCACGTGCTTCTGGGGGCAACCCGAGCGTGTCCAGCAGTTCTTGATAGAGCGCTGCGTCGAGCTGGCGTCCCCGCGTTGCGCGCTTGAGCTGTTCGTAGGGTTCCGGCAGACCATAGCGTCGCATCACCGTTTGCACCGCTTCGGCAAGGACTTCCCAGCTGCGTTCAAGATCGCGCGCCATGGCGCTAGGATTCACCTCGACCCTTGACAAGCCGCGCAACGCTGAGGTCCAGGCGAGCAAGCAATGTCCGAGCGCGGAGCCGATGTTGCGAAGCACCGTGGAGTCGGACAAATCGCGCTGCCAACGCGACACCTGAAGCTTTGCCGCCATGTGCGCGAGCAGGGCGTTGGCAATGCCGATGTTACCTTCGGAGTTTTCGAAATCGATGGGATTGACCTTGTGCGGCATAGTCGATGATCCGGTCTCTCCCTCGACCTTGCGCTGGCGGAAGTACTCGATGGAAATGTAGGCCCACATGTCACGATCAAAATCGAGTAGCACCTGATTGAACCGCTCGAGCGCGTGGAACTGTTCTGCCAGGTAATCGTGGGGTTCGATCTGGGTTGTGAAACGATTCGGCGTGAGCCCGAGTGTTCTCACAAAGCGTTCCCCGAGATCGATCCAATCGACTGTCGGGAAGGCTGCGGCGTGCGCGTTGTAGTTACCCACTGCACCGTTCATCTTGCCAAGCAGTTGGCCCTCTGCGTAAGCGTCCCGTTGCCTTGCGAGCCGCGCGACGAAATTGCGCAGCTCCTTTCCCAGCGTGGTGGGAGATGCCGTTTGTCCATGTGTCCGTGACAACATGGGCTGATCAGACTGAGCGTGTGCAAGGGTGCTAATCCGTTCGATCAATTGATCCATTGCAGGCAATAAGATTTGGCTGCGCGCATCCTGCAGCATGCGCGCGTACGCCAGGTTGTTGATGTCCTCCGACGTGCACGCAAAATGGACGAACTCTACGTGCGGCGCGAGCCCAGGGATCCCTCCGATACGCTCCTTGACGAAGTATTCGACAGCTTTTACGTCGTGATTGGTGGTGCGTTCGAAATGCTTGATGCGCTCCGCGGCGCTGAGGTCGAATGAGTTCCACACGCGCGCAAGGGCGGCGGCATCCTGTTCCGTCAGAGCTGGCAGCGCGGCGATGGCGGGCTCCATGGCAAGGAAGTCCAGCCAGCGGCACTCAACCTCCACGCGATACTTCATGAGCCCAAATTCGCTGACGATCGGTGCCAAGGGCAGCATTTTCTCGTGGTAACGCCCATCCAGTGCCGAGATGGCGAACAGCGGTGATTGATTCATATTGGTTTCTCGATGATTCGTCGGCGGTCAGGAGGCCAAGGGCGCGAGGGTCGCGTTGATCGCGCCCCGGCGCAGGAGTAGGTGCCAGCGGCGTCCGCCGGATTGTTCCCATAGCCAGGCCATGCGAACGCCTGCAAGCAGCAATGCGCGGATCTGGTCAGCGGTTGCCTCCTGCTGAAGAATCTCAGGATTGCCGCTGACCTGTATGCGTTTGCCCAGGGTGCTAATCGTCTCGCGGTAGACTTTGGCGAGCTCCGCATCGCTCGCCAGTTCAGGATCCAAAGCGTCGAGCAGGCGGCCCAATTTCTCGACGATCTGTGGTACCTGCTTCAGCAGATGGGCGAGCTCAATCAGCTGCACCGCATAGCGCACGACGTCCGGGGACCGAGTTCGACCGCTCAGGGAATCCATGGCGCTACGTGCCCCTTCGCGCAGGAACGCCGTATCGGGAACGATCTCTTCCATGCGGGTCGCGCGGTGGGTTGTCACCGATCGCAGCAAGGCATGTCGGGTCCGGTCATCCACCGGCTTGCCGTTGGCGGTTCGATCAACCAGCAGCGCCGCGAGCGTTACACCGGCAAGCGCGATACCGCTTCGCGATGCGCCACCAGACGCCGACGTCGAGGGGCTTGGTGGCGGTGCTCCGGCCGATGACCCGTTTCCCTCTGGTTGTGTCATGGTGGCGTCCCTTTTCCAGTCGACTCAATCAGCGCGCCGCCGAGACACGTGTCACCTGCATAGAAGGCGACGTATTGACCTGGGGTCACCGCGCGCTGAGGAATCGTGAAGTGAACTCGTGTACGGCCTCGACCCTGGTCAGCGAAGGACTCGACTCGAGCCTCCTGATCACGCTGTCGATATCTGACTCTGATGGTGCAGTCAAAGGTGCGCCGAGTGGGCGATACGAGCCAGTTGGCTTCGGTCGCAATAAGCCAGTCGGTCTCCAGATCCCTGGGATTCTGGGACACGATCAGTGTATTCGCGTCCTGCACCTTGCTCACGACATACCAAGGGGCTTCTGCGCTGCCGCGCACACCACCGATGCCGAGACCCTGGCGCTGGCCGAGTGTGTAATAGGCGACGCCGATGTGCTCGCCAATGGTTTTTCCGTCGACGTTCACGATGGGTCCTGGCGTCGTCGGCAGATAGCGCATCAGAAAATCCCGAAACCGACGCTCGCCGATGAAGCAAATACCTGTGCTGTCCTTGCGTCGATGGTTATGCAGTCCGGCATCTTGGGCGAGGCTGCGAACCGTCGTTTTTTGCAATGCCCCCAAAGGAAACAGACAGCGCGCGAGTTCGCGGCGGGGCACCGCTTGCAAAAAATAGGTCTGATCCTTCTCTGGGTCGGATCCTTTCAGGAGACGAAAGCCGTTTGCATCCGGGTCTGCCAAAAGCGCCGCCACTACGCTGCTACCGGCTGACCACAGACCCCGTGCGTAGTGCCCGGTCGCGATCATCTCAGCGCCAAGCGCCGCTGCGTGATCCGCAAATTCCTTGAACTTGATCTCACGGTTGCAGAGCACGTCGGGGTTGGGGGTGCGCCCGGCAGCGTATTCGGTCAGGAAGTGCGCAAAGACCGCTTCCCGGTACGCTGCAGAGAAACTGACGACCTCGAGATCGATACCGATCTGGTGGCAGACGCGCTCAGCGTCAAGCAGGTCAGTGGCGGCGGTGCAGTACTCCGTGCCGTCATCGTCGTCCCAGTTCTTCATGAAGACTCCGCGCACCTGGTAACCCGCGCGCTTCAGCAACAGCGCCGCGACAGCGGAATCGACTCCCCCTGAAATACCGACGATCACCGGCGTGCCGGGCGGGTCGGCTGAATCGAGGCGTGAAAGGGCTGTCATGGGTTTCTTTAGGTGTGGATCAGGCGTCAACCGGCGCATTTTAGCGGTCCGCTCGGCGATGGCGCGAGGCATCTCTTATACTGCGTGCTCGCAGGGCGGCAATGGGTCGCGACTGCCGACGTTTCGACGGGTTCGAGGTGAGCAGTATGGCCACGTTTTCCCACCTGAATGCGGCCGGTGAGGCGCAGATGGTTGACGTATCAGCAAAGGCCGACACGGTGCGTGACGCGACTGCGAGTGCTCGGCTGCGCATGAGCCCAGAGACGTTACGCGAGATCATTGCAGGAACGGTGCCAAAGGGCGATGTGCTGGCCGTGGCCCGGATAGCGGGCATTCAGGGCGCCAAGCGGTGCTCGGATTTGATTCCGCTGTGTCATCCGCTCCCGGTGAGCCAGGTCACGGTGTCGTTCTCGACGCTTGCGCCTGGTCTGCTTGGAATCGAGACCACGTGCCGTGTGACGGGTAAGACCGGGGTGGAGATGGAAGCGCTCACGGCGGCGAGTGTGGCCGCGTTGACCGTGTACGACATGTGCAAAGCGCTTGATCGGGGCATGGTGATCGAGGCGATCCAGCTCGAACATAAAGCGGGCGGTCGCACAGGCGAGTGGAGCCGTCTCGAATGATCGAGGTGACGGTTCGATTTTTTGGCTCGCTGCGGGATGCCACGGGTGTGGGTCAGTGCACGCTTGTGCTCGACGCCGGCCGGTCAGAGGCGCTCATGCAGGCGCTGTCCGCCCGCTTTGGTGCTGGGGTGATGGAGACGCTGCTGGATCGGCGTGTTCGTGTGGCGGTGAACCAGTCGCTGTATGAGTCGCTACCGGCGCTTGCTTCGGGGGACGAAGTGGCCTTCATGCCGCCGGTAACCGGGGGTTAAGGATAAGTCCCAGAGAAGCCAATGCACATCACGATTCGCGTCCAGTATGCTGATTTTTCCTGTGCTGACGAGTATGCGTCGCTGCGTGCCCGTCTGGCTGGTCGCATGGGTGCCGTGGCTTCATTTGTCGGGCTGGTGCGCGATCAGTCCGATGACGATCAGGTCAAGAGCTTGTACCTCGAGCACTACCCCGGCATGACTGAGCGCAGCCTAGGTGACATCGTGGCCGAGGCGGAACGACGCTGGCGCCTGCTAGATGTGGTCGTCATTCACCGGGTAGGTGAGCTTGGGGCAAGCGAGCAAATCGTCTTCGTGCAAGTGGCTGCCGGGCATCGTGGAGAAGCATTTGCGGCCTGCGAATTCATCATGGATTACCTGAAGACGCGCGCAGTGTTCTGGAAACGGGAGCAGAGTCCCTCTGGCAGCCGCTGGATCGAGGCAACGGGCAGCGATCATCAGCGCATCAGCGATTGGGAGAACTCATAGGGCGGGCGCGTTGATCAACGTCCGCGGGTGCCCATGCTGAGGGAACCGGAATCCTTTCCCATGCGCCCGGTGCGAGTCCGTCGAGCGTGATGGGTCCGATCTGGGTTCGTATCAGACGCAAAACCGGCAGTCCCAGTGCCGCCAGCATCCGTCGTACCTGGCGGTTGCGGCCCTCCGTGAGCACGATCTCGATCCAGGCGCTGCGTGCTGCCCGATGCGGCGTGACCGGTGGATGCCTTGGCGGAAGTGGCGGAGGAGAGACCGCCTGCAGCCGCAGCGCTCGGGCAGGGCCGTCGCGCAACAACACGCCGCGCTTGACCGCGCTATCGAGATCCCGCAACGCCTCGGCGTCCGGCCTTCCCTCTACCTGCGCGAGGTAGTGTTTGGGCAGCTTGAAGCGGGGCTCAGCGATGCGCGCCTGCAGAGGCCCCCTGTCGGTGAGCAATAGCAGTCCTTCTGAGTCCAGATCGAGACGACCCGCGGCATGGACTCCCGGCACGTCGATGTGCCCGGCGAGCGTTGGGCGTCCTTCACGATCGCGAAATTGGCTGAGCACGCCGTAGGGTTTGTTGTAGCGGATGAGCACGGCGGATATGCGCGGAAGATTGTGGTGCTATACTCGGCCCGTTATGGACCGAGCTACTTGTTGAGGGAGTATTCGATGGCCTATCAGCACATTCAAGTGCCCAGCGGCGGCGCCCGAATCACCGTTGGCGCAGATGGCGCGCTCAATGTCCCCGATAACCCGATCATTCCGTTTATCGAAGGCGACGGTATTGGGGTGGATATCACTCCCGTCATGATCAACGTAGTGGACGCGGCTGTCGAGAAAGCCTACGCAGGCAAGCGCAAGATCCACTGGATGGAAGTCTATTCAGGTGAGAAGTCGCTGGAAGTCTACGGCGAAGATCAATGGCTGCCGGGCGAGACGCTCGCTGCGCTGCGTGAGTTCGTAGTGGGTATCAAGGGTCCAATGACCACGCCCGTCGGGGGCGGTATCCGCTCACTTAACGTTGCGTTGCGACAGGAATTGGACCTTTACGTGTGCTTGCGGCCGGTGCGCTGGTTCCAAGGGGTGCCGAGTCCTGTGGTGCACCCGGAAAAGACCGACATGGTTATTTTCCGCGAGAATACGGAAGACATCTACGCAGGTGTGGAATGGTCCGCTGGCTCTGCGGCAGCTGACAAGGTGATCGCCTTCTTACAACAAGAAATGGGGGTCAATAAGATTCGCTTCCCGCAGCGCTGTGGCATCGGTATCAAGCCGGTGTCTGAAGAGGGGAGCAAGCGTCTGATCCGTCGCGCCTTGCAGTACTGCATTGATGAAAATCGTGAGTCGCTCACGTTCGTGCACAAAGGCAACATCATGAAGTTCACCGAAGGTGCCTTCAAAGACTGGGGCTACGAGCTTGCCGTGCAGGAATTTGGGGCAACCCCCCTTGATGGCGGGCCGTGGCACCGGCTTACTAACCCCAAGACGGGCAAGGAAATCATCATCAAGGATGTGATCGCCGATGCCATGCTGCAGCAGGTCCTGACGCGTCCTGACGAGTATGACGTGATCGCGACGCTCAATCTGAATGGTGACTACCTCTCCGACGCGCTGGCGGCACAGGTGGGTGGTATTGGTATCGCCCCGGGGGCAAATATTGGGGACGACGTAGCCGTCTTTGAAGCCACCCATGGCACGGCACCCAAGTACGCGGGTCAAGACAAGGTGAATCCGGGTTCACTGATTTTGTCGGCTGAGATGATGCTGCGTTATCTCGGGTGGCGGGAGGCAGCTGATCTCGTGATCAAGGGCATGGAAGGCGCGATCGGCAAGAAGAGCGTGACCTATGACTTTGAGCGGCTTATGACCGGAGCAACGCTGCTGAAGTGCTCCGCGTTCGGTCAGGCGATGATCGACAACATGTGAGTGTTGGCGGGCGTCTGTGCTGCAACGGCACGGTCGCCCGCACATTCCAGCCCGAGGGTCGGGCGCGCTACAGTTCACCCCAGCCGTCTACGTCGTATGCCATCCCGTGGAAACGCCCAGCGACGTCGCTGAGCTGCATGAAGGACCGCGTCTGGCGCTCGGAATAGGCCGGAGCGTCAGGCGATCTCTGTTTCTTCTTCTTCCGCGAGCCGTGCGGATGAGCGCGCAGGCGATGGTGGTGCTTCCGCGCGAACGGGAATCGCCGCGTCTGCGGTTCGGATGTTAACGGCGTGCAAGCCCTTCGGACCGGCTTCGATGTCAAAAGTGACATCCTGACCCGCGCGAAGCGTCTTGTATCCGTCCATTTGAATCGTCGAGTAGTGAGCGAACAGGTCCTCGCCGCCGTGGTCCGGCAATACGAAGCCGTACCCTTTGGCGTTGTTGAACCACTTGACCTTGCCAGTTGCCATTAAACCCCCGGTGCTCTGATGGCTTGTAGACAGCAGTGATTGCTGCACCACAACGACGACGATGTGCGTCATCGCCAGCAGAATCCCCCAATCGAAATGTCGCGATATTCCTGCCCGGAGTCAAGTCGTCGCGCGTATTCTTTGGCTGCAGACCCACATCTGGCGTGAAGCCTGAGCCCGAGTCGGTCAAGTCAGCCGCGATTAGGGGCCCGAGGAATCGTTCGCTGTTGGAAATTTCACAGTGGTCCCCACATACTGGATTGCGACGGAGAGCACGCATAGCGCTGCGGTGTGTCGCGAATCGGGTTTCGCCTGTCTTGTCTAGGTCTCGAGTACGCCTTTCCTGAGATGAATAGTCCTTCTGTAACGCCGTTGATTCGCTGCCAAGGTAGCGACGAGTCGTCTGATCGAGAGCATGAGGGTGGGCTCGCCACAGCAGCCGCAAAGCCGGCGCTGAAGCGGACGCCCAAGTACAAGGTCATTCTGCTCAACGACGACTACACGCCGATGGAGTTCGTCGTCCATGTCCTCGAGGTCTTTTTCGGCATGAACCGAGAGAAGGCGACACAGGTAATGCTGGCCGTTCACACGCAGGGGCGGGCAGTTGTGGGAATCTTTCCGCGTGATATCGCAGAAACCAAGTCGGAGCAGGTGAATCAGTATTCTCGTGAGAATCAACACCCGCTCGTCTCCACCATCGAAATGACAGATTGAAGGCGAAACATGCTCAGCAAGGATCTTGAGGTCACTCTGAATGGCGCCTTCCGGGAAGCGAAGGCCAAACGGCACGAGTTCATGACCGTTGAGCACCTGCTGCTCGCTCTCATGGATAATGCGGCTGCGCTCGAGGTTCTGCGCAAGGTCGGTGCGAACCTGGAGAAGTTGAGGACCGACCTGACAGAATTCATCGATTCCACCACCCCGTTGATCCCAGCGGGCGACAGTGGTCGCGAGACTCAGCCGACGCTCGGTTTTCAGCGTGTGCTGCAGCGCGCCGTGTTCCACGTGCAGTCTTCAGGGCGCAAGGAGGTGACGGGGGCTAATGTCCTGGTCGCGATCTTTAGCGAGCAGGAGAGCCAGGCGGTCTTTTTCCTGAAACAACAAAACATCGCGCGCATCGACGTTGTTAACTACATCGCTCACGGAATCTCCAAAGTCGGAGGCGAAAGCGAGGGCACAGGCGGTGCGCAGGAGCAAGAAGAAGAGTCTGCGCAAGGTGAAGGTGCAGCGCAGAGCGCGCTCGAATCCTTTGCCAGCAACTTAAACGATCAGGCGCGGGCTGGGCGCATCGATCCGCTCGTCGGTCGCGAGCATGAACTCGAGCGCGTGATTCAGGTGCTCTGTCGGCGACGCAAGAACAATCCGCTGCTGGTCGGCGAGTCGGGCGTGGGCAAAACCGCGATCGCGGAAGGGTTGGCCAAGCGTATCGTGGACGGCGACGTTCCCGAAGTGATGGCATCCAGCACGATCTTCTCGCTCGACCTTGGCGCACTGCTTGCGGGCACCAAGTACCGGGGCGATTTTGAGAAGCGCTTTAAGGCGGTTCTCGGAGAGTTGAAGAAATGCGAGGGATCCATCCTCTTCATCGATGAAGTGCACACGATCATCGGCGCTGGCGCGGCCTCCGGCGGTGTCATGGACGCCTCCAACCTGCTTAAGCCGCTGTTGACGTCCGGCGATATTCGCGTAATGGGGTCGACAACCTATCAGGAGTTTCGCGGCATCTTCGACAAAGACCGGGCGCTTTCAAGACGCTTTCAGAAGATCGATGTCGTTGAGCCGGACGTCGAGGATACCTACAAGATTCTTAAGGGGCTGAAGTCCAGGTTTGAGGATCATTATGGCTTGCGTTACACCGATCGCGCGTTACGCGCGGCGGCAGAACTGGCGAGCAAGTACATTACGGACCGCTTCATGCCTGACAAGGCTATCGACGTGATTGATGAGGCTGGCGCGGCGCAGCAGCTACTGCCCTCGAGCCGACGCAAGAAAACTATCACGCCGCAGGACGTGGAACTTGTGGTCGCCAAGATCGCTCGCATTCCTTCCGCCCAAGTAAGCTCTTCGGATAAGGAAGCGCTGCGAGATCTTGATCGCAAATTGAAGATGGTAGTGTTTGGACAAGACGCAGCCATTGATGCGTTGGCGGCTGCCATCAAACTCTCGCGTGCCGGACTGAAGTCGGGAGAAAAACCCATTGGCTCGTTCCTCTTCGCCGGTCCTACAGGCGTCGGGAAAACCGAGGTCAGTCGGCAGCTCGCCAACATCATGGGTGTCGAGCTGTTGCGCTATGACATGTCGGAGTACATGGAACGGCATACGGTGTCGCGGTTGATTGGTGCGCCGCCCGGCTATATCGGCTTTGATCAGGGTGGGTTGCTGACGGAAGCCGTCTCCAAACATCCGCATTGTGTTGTTCTGCTCGATGAAATCGAGAAGGCGCACCCGGAGGTGTTCAACCTGTTGCTGCAGGTCATGGACCACGGCACGCTAACGGACAACAACGGTCGCAAAGCCGATTTTCGCAACGTCGTGCTCATCATGACCACCAACGCCGGGGCTCAGGAGATGTCCCGTGCGTCCATGGGTTTTGTCGAGCAAAGCCACGCGGCAGATGGCATGGAAGCCATCAAGCGACTGTTCACGCCGGAGTTCCGCAATCGTCTAGACGGGATCATTCAGTTTGAACCGCTCGGCGTCGATATCATCAAGACCGTGGTTGATAAGTTTCTCACCGAGCTCCAAGCGCAGCTTGATGCGAAGAAAGTGCAGCTGGATGTCGATGAGGATGCTCGGCTGTGGCTCGCCGAGCACGGCTACGATCCCAAGATGGGGGCGCGCCCGATGCAGCGCCTCATCCAGGAGAAGATCAAGCGCGAGTTGGCGGAGGAAGTGCTCTTTGGCAATCTCTCGCGTAATGGCGGAACCGTGCACGTGACGGTCAAGGACGGCGAACTCCACGTCACCTGCGAAGCGAGAGAGGCTGCGTCGGCTGAGATGTCAGCCGAGAGTTAAACGGGAACTCGTAGCAGAGGAGGGTCCTCGTTCAGGCGAGGAACCCCTCTCAATCACTTGCGGAAGGTGATACGACCCTTGGTCAGGTCATAGGGCGTGAGCTCTACCTTGACCTTGTCGCCGGTGAGAATCCGGATGTAGTGCTTTCTCATCTTTCCGGAGATGTGCGCTGTCACGACGTGACCATTGTCGAGCTGCACTCTAAACATCGTATTAGGCAGGGTGTCTATCACCGTGCCGTCCATCTCTATCTGTTCTTCTTTGGCCATGAGACCCGGGTCAATTGATTGCGGACGGCATTCTGCCCGATGCCACCGCCAAAGCAAAGCCAGTTGGCGGCAATGATCGAGCCCAAAGGAACGGACCCAAGTGATCGGATGCTCATCAACTGAGCCGGATTCGCTCGATCGGTAGACCCGTTAGGGCACGCGTACCCAAACTCCGTTGACGAACATCTCGATGGGACGATAGTCGATCTTGTAACGCATCTTCCGACAGTCTTTGATCCAGTAGCCGAGATAAAGCCAGTCCAATTCGCGTTCCCGGGCGAGGTCGATCTGCCCGAGGATGGCGCGTACCCCCAAGCTGCGTTCGTCGTACGCAGGATCGAAGAAGGTGTATACGGCGGAAAGCCCGTCCCCAAGGCGATCGGTCACCGCGATGCAGAGCCTCTCCTCGCCCTTCCACAAGGTTAGGAACTCCGTGTCGCCCCAGGAGGGTAAAAGAAAGTTTCTAAACTGATCCGGTGTTGGCGGATACATGTCGCCATCGTCATGCCGCGCACCGACATACCGCGCATACAGGGCATAGATGCTGTCGTCATAGTGTGCCGTTTCGATGCTGATGCGCAGGTCTTCATTCGCTCGGAGCACCCGACGCTGGCTGCGACGTGGAATAAATGTGGCCGTTGGAACCCGGGTGGGAATGCAGGCTTGGCAGGCACCGCAATGTGGTCGGTACAGATGACCTCCGCTGCGGCGAAAGCCTTGGGCCATAAGCCGGGTGTAGGCTGTCGTGGTGATCACGGCTTTGGGATCGAGGAAAACTGTTCGTGCCTTTTCGCCCGGGAGATAACTGCAGTCGTGCGACGGAGTCAGGTAAAAGTTGAAACGCGCGCTGTCTTTGTCCACGTCTAAATCCTAGCTTTTCAGCTGACAGGCTTTCAGCTGACAGCCAATGCAGCGATATCGGTATCGAGTTGCCACGGTCCCAGGCGCGTCGCCGCGCGACCAAAGGTATGCACCAGGCTTACGAAGCGTGTGCGCGAATATTCTTTGATGCCGAGGGTGTCCAGATGATCGTTGACCATCTGGCAGTCAATCATCGGGAAACCCCAGCGGCTGACCTGCTGGCAGAGCCCGAATAGCGCAACTTTGGATGCATCGGATACCCGCGTGAACATGCTCTCGCCAAAGAACAGCCGACCGGTAGAGACGCCATACAAGCCGCCTACGAGTTCGTTGTCGAGCCAGGTCTCAATCGAGTGCGCGTAGCCCGCTGTGTGCAGGGCGCGATAGGCGTTTCTCATGCGTGGGGTGATCCAGGTCCCACTGACGATTTCTCCACCGAACTGGCGCGGTCTAGAGCAGTTCTCGATCACCTCGTCAAAGCAGGTGTCAGCGGTCAGTCGGAATCCACCGTGCCGCAGGCGCTTGCGCAGGCTGCGCGAGACGCGAAGCTCGTCGGGTACGAGCACGCCGCGAGGATCTGGGCTCCACCAAAGAATGGGGCCGTCGTCGTCGTTAAACCAAGGAAAGATGCCATTGACGTAGGCGGTCAGCAGCCATTCCAGCGTAAGGCTTCCGCCGGCGGCGAGCAGCCCGCTCGGCTCCTTCAGGGCAGTCTCTGGATCAGGAAAGCGCGGTAACCGTGTCGACAGTAGCGGGATGCTCATCGATCTGTGTCGCGCACGCGTTGATCCTATGTCAGGCGCCGTGGGCGGACAGAACCTCGAGGAATGGCGCGGCCTGTCGATGTGGGGTGATCACCGTGCGCAATGTCTGTCCCTGACGACCGCGAGCGGAGGGGTTCCTGCCCGCTGCAACGAATCGCGTCATGAAGCGCGTAAAGTCAGCGGGTCGCATGCTGCGATAGGCATAGACCAGGGCGCTGAAATCCGGGTCCTCCCCCGGCGCAAGCGGCGCTTTGTGGATAAAGTCGTCAATGCGCGCCTCATCCCAGATTTCGTCGATGACTTCTTTTTTGTCCGGGCGAGTGGCCATGGTCGTGCTCCTGTCGTGCGCGAGAGACATGATATCTCCGGGGGCATTCGGGCGCACGTGAGCATGCTGGTCGGCGAGCAAGGTAGAATGGGGGCGTCACGGAGGACGCCCTTGTCGACACCGACACTCATTCCTGCCCGCGAGATCGGATTTATTGCGCTGCTGGTCGCAGCGCTCTTCACCATTCTCGCACTCGCGTCATACCATTCTGATGACGTCGGTTATAATGTTGCCGCGACTGGGGGCGAGGTGCACAACCTCGTTGGACAGAGCGGCGCCTGGTTTGCAGATCTGGCCTTATCGCTTTTTGGACGACCGGCTTGGCTCTTGCCCTGTGCCTTTGCCGTGGCTGGATTGCGCCTTTTCTCGCGTCGTGATGAACCGTTGACCTGGCCCCCGATCGCCTGGCGCACATCGGGATGGGTGGTCTTGCTTCTCTCGTCCGGCGTGCTGCTGCAGATGCATTTTGCGCCGGACAACGGTTTGCCCGCTGGCTCGGCTGGCATTCTCGGTGATTGGCTCGTCAACGCCGCCCTGCCGGTGTTCGGTCCGCTCGGACTGACCTTGCTCGCGTTATTTGCGCTGGTGGTTGGTGCGCAGTCGAGCTTTTTGTTCTCTTGGCTAGCCATCGCTGAACGTACCGGCCGTGGACTGCATCAATCCGTACTGTGGTTGCTGAATGAGCGCGAGCGCAGAGTGACGCTTCGAGAAGCGGCGATCGAGACCGAAACCCAGGCTGAGCAGGCGCGCGAATCCCGACAACGGCGGCGGGCTGAGCATCAGCGCAAGCGCGAGCAGCGCAAGCCTCCAGAGATTCAGGCGCCGGCCCCTGCGACGCAGCGCAAAACCGCCGTTCAGAAACGGCTGTTCAACACCCGGGTCGTTGGTGAAATGCCCGATCTCGACTTGTTGGACGAACCTCGTCCCGAGGATGGTGGCGGGTTTTCTGATGCGTCGCTCGAGAAGCTGTCTCAGCTCCTCGAAAGCAAGCTTCGCGACTTCGGTGTCGAGGCCGAAGTGGTATCCGTGTTACCGGGTCCGGTCGTGACGAGGTTTGAGCTCCAGCCCGCGCCCGGGGTCAAGGTGCAGAAAATCAGCTCGCTCGCCAAGGATCTGGCGCGGTCCCTGGCGGTCATCAGCGTGCGGATCGTCGAGGTCATTCCAAACAAGCCCTACGTGGGAATCGAGATACCTAACGAAGACCGAGCGGTCGTGCGTTTGAAGGAAATACTTTCAAGCAGTGCCTTTCAGGATTCCAAATCGGCGGTGACGCTCGCCCTTGGCAAGGATATTGCGGGCGAGCCCATGGTGGCGGATGTCGCCCGCATGCCGCATCTGCTGGTCGCTGGCACCACGGGTTCAGGGAAATCGGTGGGTGTGAATGCGATGATCCTGAGCATTCTTTACAAGGCGACCCCGGCCGATGTGCGACTGATCCTGGTGGATCCGAAGATGTTGGAGCTCTCCGTGTACGAGGGGGTGCCACACTTGCTAACGCCGGTCGTGACGGACATGCGCGAGGCGGCGCAAGCACTCAACTGGTGCGTAGCCGAGATGGATCGGCGCTATCGTCTGATGGCAGCGCTGGGCGTGCGCAATCTGGCTGGGTTCAATCGTCAGGTGCAGGAAGCGGAAAAACAGGGCGCACCGCTGCTCGACCCGCTGTGGCGATCGGATCGCAGCGACGAGCCGCCGGCATTGGTCCGTCTGCCCATCATCGTCGTGGTCATTGACGAGTTTGCCGACATGATGATGATTGTCGGCAAAAAGGTTGAAACACTCATTGCTCGCATCGCCCAGAAGGCGCGGGCTGCGGGTATTCATCTCCTTCTCGCGACGCAGAGACCGTCCGTCGACGTCATTACCGGGCTTATCAAAGCCAACATCCCCACACGGATCAGTTTTCAGGTCTCCTCGAAGATTGATTCCAGAACCATCCTGGATCAGGGCGGCGCGGAGCAGCTTCTAGGCCATGGGGACATGCTCTATTTGCCGCCTGGAACGGCTATGCCGGTCAGAGTTCACGGTGCATTCGTCAGCGACGAAGAGGTGCACCGTGTCGTCGCAGATTGGAAGGCGCGTGGAGAGCCTGATTATTCAACAGACATCCTCTCGGAGGGCGGAGACGACCCCTCGATTGCGTTCGATGGCGGCGGTTCAGGCGAGCAGGACGACGCGTTATACGACGAGGCAGTTAATTTTGTCATCGAATCGCGGCGTCCTTCGATATCCAGCGTGCAGCGGAAGCTGCGCATAGGTTACAACCGTGCCGCGCGGCTCATTGAGGCCATGGAGGCTGCGGGTGTCGTGAGCGCGATGAATAGCAACGGCAGTCGAGAAGTACTGGTGCCAAAACGTGATTGAAACCAGCATCGGTCAAAAGCGCTGCGTGTGGTTCTGTCTCATGGGTATAGCGGGTCTCTTGTTCCAGGTTGGCGTGACCAGCGCTAGGGCGGCTTCGGTATCCGATCCGGTTCTGGTGGAGGGAATTCCGTATACGGCGTCGACTGACCTCGCGGATCGGGCGCTGCTGCGGGAAAGATTGGCGGAGCTTCGGGTCTATGCTGCCAACTTTGTCCAGAGCGTCTATGGTTCCAGTGGAGAAGTTCTCGAGGAATCAGAAGGTTATGTCCGGCTCAGGCGCCCGGACTTCAAGTGGGTGGTGGCAGCCCCCTACCCGCAGATCATCGTGACTTCGGGTAATCGAATACAGATCTACGATCCGGATCTCGAGCAGGTCACCATGAGACCCTTGGATGAAGCGCTGAGTGATACGCCAGTGGCACTCCTGACGCGAGATGATGTTGTGCTGGGTCAGGATTTCTCAGTGGCTCGCGTGACGGAACCCGAGGGAGAACGTTTTTTGCTTGGTCCTCGATCTGAGGATTCGCTGTACCGACAGATCATCCTTACTTTTGCAAAGAACGCGAGCGGTGCCGCAGGGCTTATCGGTCTCGATATCGTTGACCAGCTGGGTCAGCGCACGGAGATCCGTTTCGAGCACGCTGATCAACCGACCGACGTGGATCCGTCTGAGTTCGTTCTTGAGTTGCCCGAGGGTACGGACATTGTCGGCGAGTGAGGGTCGGGATGACATTCCGCTGGCTGAGCGGCTTCGACCCAAAACGCTGGCAGAGGTGATCGGCCAACGCCATCTTCTGGAGCACGGTAAGCCGTTTGCTCGTATGGCTGAGACCCGGCGCATTCACTCGATGGTCCTTTGGGGACCGCCCGGCACGGGTAAAACGACGCTCGCGCGGCTCTTGGCGGACGCCGCGGGTGCACGAATGGAGAATCTGTCCGCCGTGCTGGCCGGAGTCAAAGACATTCGCGCGGCGGTGGCAAGCGCGGAAAGAGCGCGCTCTCAAGGGCTCTCGACGGTCGTCTTTGTCGACGAGGTGCATCGATTCAACAAGGCTCAGCAGGACGCTTTTCTGCCTCACGTAGAGCAGGGAACCCTGACGCTGATTGGGGCTACGACGGAGAATCCTTCCTTCGAGGGCAACGCGGCGCTGCTTTCCCGCGCGCGCGTTTATGTTTTAAAGGCGCTTTCGAAAGAGGAACTGAGCGCCGTGCTCGTGCGTGCTGAAGCCGCTCTCCCAGGATTGGTGCTATCTCCCGAGGCCCGCAGCTTGCTCGTTGAGCTTGCCGATGGTGATGCCAGGCGCCTGTTGAGTCTCGCTGACCTGGTCGCGCAGATCGCAGACAACGGTGTGGTGACGGTGGAAACCGTCATGACAGCGTCCGGCAATCGCTACCGACGATTCGACAAGGGTGGCGATGCGTTTTATGACCAGATATCAGCACTTCACAAAGCGGTGCGAGGCAGCGATCCTGATGCCGCGTTGTACTGGTTGTGTCGCATGCTCGATGGCGGCTGCGAGCCGCAGTATGTCGCCCGACGCCTGGTGCGAATGGCTTCAGAAGATATTGGCAACGCCGATCCAAGGGCGCTCACACTGGCGTTGGCTGCTTGGGATACCTTCGAGCGGCTCGGCTCTCCGGAAGGAGAACTCGCGCTCGCGCAGGTCGTGTTGTATCTCGCGAGCGTTCCCAAGAGCAACGCCGCCTATGCGGCCTTCAAGAAAGCAGCTGTATTCGTGTCTCAGCATGGTTCGGCACCAGTGCCAATGCATTTGCGCAACGCGCCCACCCGATTGATGCAGGAACTCGGTCACGGCGCTGGGTATCGGTACGCCCATGATGAATCCGGGGCATTTGCGGCAGGGGAGAGCTACTGGCCCGAGAACCTGCCGCCCGAGCGGTTCTACGAGCCGGTTCCGCGGGGTCTTGAGACGAAAATCCTGGATAGATTGAAACGTTTGCGTTCGCTTAATGAAGGTGGTGCTCAGTGAGACGCCGATGAGTTTCCCCCTTTTTTGCGTGTTTCTCGGCGGCGGTATCGGTGCCGCGCTGCGCTGGCTCGTCTCGTGGAGCCTGTCCGGCCCGGGAAACTGTCCATGGGCTACACTGCTCGTCAATGTGACCGGTTCGCTGGCGATTGGTGTGGTAGCGGGGTTGGGTCAGCCTCATGCGTGGTATCAGGAATGGGGCAGGTATCTGATCGTCACCGGTCTGCTTGGCGGGTTCACGACGTTTTCCGCGTTTTCGCTCGAGGCAGTTGCGTTGGCAGACAGTGGCAGGAACGGGTTAGCGGTGCTGTACGCAAGCGTTAGTGTGCTGCTATGCCTCGGTGCTGCTTGGGCCGGTCTTAGGCTTTCTGAACAATAAGTTATCGGATATATCAGATGCTTGATGTAAAACTCTTGCGGCAGGATGCGGCGGGCATCGCTGCGCAGCTCGCGCGCAAAAAGTTTGTCCTGGACGTGGCGGGTTTTGAGGCACTTGAGCGTGAACGGCGGCTTCTTCAGGAGGAGACGGAGCAATTACAGAACGCCCGCAACGTCGCTTCCAAGAACATAGGCCGGGCCAAGTCGCGCGGAGAGGACGTTTCAGCCATCCTGGCTGAGGTAGGCGATCTGGGACAGAGGCTCGATGTGGCCAAGGCTCGCTTTGCCGAATCCCAGCTTCGTTATCAGGCCTTTCTAGCGCAGATTCCGAATGTGCCCGATGCTGACGTCCCGCAAGGGCGTGATGAGTCCGCCAACGTTGAGCTCAGACGGGTTGGTACGCCGCGCCACTTCGAGGAGGAAGCGTCGGATCATGTCGCCGTTGCGGGCGCGAGAGCGATGGACTTCGAGCGTGCGACAAAGATCACTGGCACAAGGTTTGTTGTTCTATATGGCGATCTTGCCCGTCTGCATCGCGCACTGACTCAGTTCATGCTGAACACGCACGTCACCGAGCACGGGTACGAAGAAGTCTATGTCCCTTACATTGTGAACGCTGATTCGCTGCATGGAACCGGGCAGCTGCCAAAGTTCTTGGACGACCAGTTTCGATTAGCGGGCGATGAGAGCTATTTTTTGATCCCCACGGCTGAAGTCCCGGTCACCAATCTCTATCGGGATGAAATCCTCCCCGCCCAGCGTCTGCCGATTCGTCACGTTTGCCATACACCCTGTTTCCGCCGTGAAGCCGGCAGCTATGGGCGTGATACGCGGGGCATGATTCGTCAGCATCAGTTTGAAAAGGTAGAGCTCGTGCAGTTGGTCGAACCGTCGGACTCGTCCGATGCGTTGGAGGAGCTAACACGTCACGCTGAAATTATTCTTGAGAAGCTCGAACTCCCGTACCGATCGGTCGCTTTGTGTGGCGGAGATCTTGGGTTTTCCGCCGCGCGCACAATCGACCTGGAAGTATGGTTGCCTGCTCAGCAGACGTACCGCGAGATCTCATCCTGCAGTAATTTTCGCGATTTCCAGGCGCGCCGCATGCAGGCGCGATATCGCGATCGCGAGACTGGAAAGCCCGAGCTGCTGCACACCCTCAACGGGTCCGGGCTGGCAGTGGGACGAACCCTGGTCGCGCTTCTCGAGAATTTTCAGGAAGCGGGCGGCCAGGTGGCAATCCCCGATGCGCTGCGTGGCTATATGGGTGGCGCTGAGCGAATCGCGCTGCACTCGGATTGATCTGCGATTCATGGATTATCTCCCGCTAAATATCGATCTAAGGGGCAGGCGTTGCCTCATCGTAGGGGGTGGCGAGATCGCCGCGCGAAAGCTCGAGCTGCTGCTCGCTGCCGACGCGTCGGTCACTGTGGTGGCTCCCGACCTCAACGCCCGGGTGCGGGCTCTTGCTCGCGACCATGATCTCGCGCTCGTGCAGAGGGCGTTCGAGCCAGGGGATCTTGAGGATCAGCTTCTCGTGGTGGCTGCCACCGACTCCGCTGAGGTGAATCGTCGTGTGTTCGAACTGGCTAATGCGCGCAATCAGCTTGTGAACAGTGTTGATCAACCCACGTTGTCGAACTGTATTTTCCCAGCGATTATCGATCGCTCGCCGGTCATTGTTTCGGTCTCGACGGGGGGCTCCTCGCCGACGCTTGCGCGCACGGTGCGCGGATGGATTGAGGCACGGCTGCCCCCGGGACTTGGGGCGCTTGCTGCATTCATTGGTGCGCGTCGATCAAGCGTGAAGGCAGCGGTCGCAGGGGTTGCCGAACGCCAGGTTCTGTGGGGACGTTTCCTGGCGGGTGTCGGCCCCGATCTCGTGTATCAGGGCGATGAAGCTGGCGCCGATCGCGAGCTCGACACCTTAACGAAGGCCATGGTTCGAGGTTTCGATAAACCTGGCTCCAGCCGGGGCGCGGTCTATCTGCTGGGCGCGGGCCCAGGAGATCCGGAGTTACTCACCCTCAAAGCGCACAGGCTGCTGCAGCAGGCGGACGTGGTGTTGTACGACAATCTGGTCGACCGGCGCATCGTCGATCTGGCAAGGCGAGATGCCGAGCGTATTTATGTCGGGAAACGTCGGACCGACCATGGCATTGGTCAGAAGGGAATCCATGAGCGCTTGATTCTCGAGGCGCGGGCGGGTCGTCAGGTTGTGCGGCTCAAGGGCGGAGACCCGTACATCTTTGCTCGCGGGGGAGAAGAGCTTGAAGCGGTCGTTGCTGAGGGCATTCCGTGTATTGTTGTGCCGGGCATCACGGCAGCGCTAGGCGCGGCAAGTTATGCCGGCATACCGCTCACCCACCGTGAGCTGTCGCAGTCCGTGCGGTTCGTGACCGGGCATCGGGTGGAAGACCGCATCAATCTGGACTGGCCTGAACTTGCGAAACCGGGACAGACTCTCGTGATCTACATGGGGCGTGGCGGGCTCGGCGAGATCCTGCAACAGCTAGTCGATCATGGCATGCCGGAATCGATGCCCGCGGCGCTGGTGGCTAACGCGACGCTGACAACCCAGCGGGTCATCCAAGGGACACTCTTGACGCTTGCAGAGCGAGTTTCTGCAGCTGAGCTCTCAGGCCCCACGATCACGATTGTCGGCGAGGTCGTCTCGCTCCGGCGGGAAAGCACCTGACATGTGCGGTATTGCGGGCTTTGTAGCGGACGACCCCTCGGCGCCGGTGGCACAAGACCTGCTCAAGCGGATGGTCGGGCGATTGCGTGATCGGGGTCCTGACGGCGAGGGCTATCACGCGGAGCCTGGAGTGGGTCTTGGCCATGCGCGACTCAGCATCATCGATATCGAAACCGGAGCCCAGCCTCTGGCTAATGAAGATCGTTCCGTCTGGGTCTCATTTAACGGCGAGATCTTCAACTATGTTGAACTGCGCAGACTACTTGAAGACCGTGGCCACCAGTTCTCAACCCGTTCTGATACCGAGGTCATCGTTCATCTGTATGAGGAGTACGGTGATGAGTTTGCGCATCAGCTGAATGGACAGTTCGCGATTGCGCTGTGGGATCGCAAACGTCGGCGGCTGCTGCTCGTGCGGGATCGTCCGGGAATTTTGCCGCTGTACTTCGCGCGCGGGAAAAATGG
>JBMTYG010000018.1:0-35369 GCA_049454295.1 Pseudomonadales bacterium | reverse complement strand
GAAGTCTGGCGCTGGCGCGATCTGCTAGCCGGTCTCGGTTATTTCGCGGGTCTTACCGCCACGCGAGTCACGGTGGACGGCTTTGCCGAACGTGATAAGAGCAGCAGCGGGCTCGCCATGCGGTTTGACGACGTGGATCAGGATGCAGTCTTCGGGCATGTGGGTCTGGCCCTCAGCCGCAGCGTACCGTTCGCGGGCGGCGTTCTTTTGCCTCAGCTGAGGCTTGAGCATCAGCTCACGCTAGAATCCGATCGCACCGCGGGTGCCGCGTCGTTCATTCTCGATCCCTCGGCGACGTTATTTGAGTTTTCCGGCGAGCCGGTCGATCACAATCAAACGGTGCTGGCCGCGGGTGTTACCGGTGTTCTACCGAACGGCTGGCTCCCGTTCGTCAACCTCGAATCGGTCTTCGGCATCAAGGATTTAAGCCAGTATCGCGTCGTGCTGGGACTCCGCCGCGAGTGGTGACTTGAAAACGCGCAGGACGTTGCCGATACATCATTGGAAAAACACAGGGGGGATCATGCGCGACTTCAATGGAAAACTGGCCATCATTACCGGGGCCGGGAGCGGGATGGGGCGAGAACTCGCGCGGGCGCTCGCGGCTGAGGGGTGTCATCTCGGTCTCTGCGATATCTCTCTGACGGCGCTTGAGGAGACTCGATCACAATGTCTGTCGATCGGGCCTGTGGATCTGCGTGTCAGCACGCACTCGTGCGACGTATCGAATGAGGCGGATGTTCTGTCATTTCGTGATGCGGTCGTGGCTGCCCACGAAACGAACTGCGTGCATCTGCTGTTTAACAACGCCGGAATCGGTGGCGGTGGCAGCTTCTTCCTCGACGATCGCAATGAATGGGAGCGCACCTTCGGTGTGTGCTGGTTTGGGGTCTACTACTGCTCGCGGGCATTTCTGCCGCTCATTCAGTCTGCGCCCGAAGCCCATATAGTCAATACATCGAGCGTCAACGGGTTTTGGGCGAGCCTCGGCCCGGCGACAGCCCACACGGCGTACAGTGCGGCCAAATTTGCGGTGAAGGGCTTCACCGAAGCGCTCATCAACGACTGTCGCCTGCATGCGCCGCACGTCAAGGTGTCACTCGTGATGCCTGGTCACATCGGCACATCGATCGCCCTGAACACGAACAAGGTTCTGCGTGGTCGAGGGGCGCTGGAAATGTCTGCGGACGAAGTTGCCTCTGCGCGTGCGCGCATGGCGGCGCGCGGACTGCCAGTCGATAACCTGCCGGATGACCACATTCGCGCAGCGATGCACCAGATGGGCGTTGATTTTCGCGACAAGGCACCGCTCACGGCTGCCGCTGCCGCAAAGATCATCCTGGACGGCGTCCGGGAAGATCGCTGGCGCATTCTTGTGGGCGAGGATGCAAAGCGGTTGGATCAGATGGTCCGCGCAGAACCAGAGCGGGCCTACGACCCGGATTTCACGGAACGAATGCGCTCAGAGGGCGTCCTTGCCAACCTCACACAGACTGCAACCGAAGAGCGCTGATCGCGCCAGTTCGGAGGTTTCATGCCATGACCGACTATCGTGACGACAACGTGTTCGCGCGCATTTTGCGCGGCGAGCTGCCCGCACACAGGGTGTTCGAGGACGAGCATACGCTTGCGTTCATGGACATCATGCCCCAGGTCGATGGACACACGCTGGTGATACCGAAATTCCCGGCACAGGATCTGTTCGATCTGCCGCCAGAGCTTTTGGGTCACACATTGCTCACCACGCAGCGGATTGGTCGCGCGGTGCGGCGTGCGTTCGCGGCGCCCGGCCTCATGGTGGCGCAGCTGTCGGGGGCCGCGGCCGGACAGACGGTTTTTCACGTGCATTTCCACATTCTGCCACGATATGCCGGTGCGGAATTCCGTATGCACGCGCGGGATATGGCTCCGGGTGCGCTGCTCGCGGAGCACGCGGCACGGGTGCGTGCTGCGCTCGCTGAAATTGGCGAAGGGTAGGGGGAAATATCCTCAGTCCCAGCTGCGGTCGGCAAGCAGGCGCGCTCGCTCTTCGCGATGAAACCCATCGAAAATCTGTTGGTTGCGGGGCGGCGGGGGATCAAAAAGAAAGCTTCGCGCGCCGATATGTGCCCCGCCGTCGACCCGCAGTTCGATGCCGGTCACGTAGGCAGCCATGTCAGACAACAAGAACACGGTGGCTGCGGAAACTTCTGCGGCGGTACCGTGGCGTTTCAGAGGAACATCGTTGCTTACGTGGCGCAGAGCTTCTTGCGCCGACTCGGGATAGCGATCAAGCCCGGTGGTTGCGATGAAACCGGGAATGATGCAGTTCACCCGCACTCCCGCAGCGGCCCACTCCGCTGCGCTTGTCATGGTGAGATTTGCAAGCCCGGCCCGCGCAGCACCGTTGTGCCCCATGCCCGCCATACCGCGATGGTAGTCGGCGCCGATATGCACGATATTGCCGCCTAGTCGGGACATGCACTGGCGATAGACCTCGCGCGCGGTGAGAAAGTAGCTTGTGAGGTTGTTGTGCAGCACGGCATTCCAGCCGCGCAGGCTGAGCTCTTCGAGGGGTGCAGGAAACTGACCGCCGGCAGCGTTAACCAGCGCGTCAACGGGGCCGTGGCGATCGAGCACAAGCGTAACGAGTTCCGTGACCTCGCTCTCGTCGCGCAGCTCGAGCGTGTAACAGCCGAGAACCTCGCCGCCGTCCTGTTCGATTTCGTCCGCGGTGCGATCGAGCTTTTCCATCGTGCGGCCGACCAGAATCACACGTGCACCGAGGGCAGCGAGCTCGTGCGCGATACAGCGGCCGAGTCCGCCGCCACCGCCTGGGATCAGTATGCTCTGACCGTCGAAGAGACCGGGTCGGAAACCGGAGCGGTAGGGCACGGAATACCTCCTCAATGTGAGCGAGCTCCCATGCTGGACAATGTATCGCGCTCATGCCAGCCCGGTACACGGTGCGTTGGTCGATCGCCTTGGAGCAAGTTGTGTGACCGGGTCGCGTGCGCGCGAACCTCGGGAGTGCGACAATGCGCGCTATGACTATGGCTCTTCCGCGCCGCTTCAATCTATGCCGCTTTTATGAGCACTGGCGCGTCACGCGCCCCTGCACTGGCGTTGTTCGAGTCTTTGGGAGATCGCACGCGTGAATAGAATCCGGTTTGGCGCTTTCCTGGCGCCGCATCACCCGATCGGGGAACACCCCACGCTCCAGTTCCGGCGGGACCTGGATCTGGCGGCGCACTTAGATCGGCTGGGGTTCGATGAGTTCTGGTGCGGCGAGCACCACTCGTCGGGATGGGAAACCATTGCGTCGCCGGAGCTTTTTCTCGCTGCCGCGGGTGAACGCACACACACCATTCGTCTCGGTACGGGGGTCGTGTCGCTGCCCTATCATCATCCGTTTAATGTGGCGCAGCGGATCGTTCAGCTCGACCACATGACACGGGGTAGAGCCATACTCGGCACCGGTCCGGGTGCGCTGCCTTCAGATGCCTACATGTTGGGTATCGATCCGATGGTGCAGCGCGACCGTCAGGACGAAGCGCTGGGTGTGATATTAAGATTGTTGCGTGGCGAACCCCGTTTCTCCTACGAGAGCGATTGGTTCACGCTACGCGACGCCGCTCTGCAGTTGCTCCCCTTGCAGGAAAACTTACCCGTTGTGGTGGCATCGTCGGTGAGCCCGTCGGGCATGACCTTGGCCGGCAAGTACGGTGTCGGGGTTATTTCCATTGGCTCTAATTCCACCGCGGGTCTGCAGGCGCTGCCAACCCAGTGGGCTTTTGCCGAGGACGCCGCCGCCCGCGTTGGCGCAACTGTGAGTCGAGCGAACTGGCGCGTACTCATGAGTTTCCATATCGCAGAGACTCGGGAGGAAGCCCGGCACCAGGCTGCTCACGGTCTCATGCGCTGGCACAACGAATACACGGTCGAAACCTTACAGCGTCCCGGCGCGGTCAAGTTCGCCACAGCTGACGAGGCGGTCGAGAATTTGTCCGCTGCGGGTGGTGGCAGTGTGATCGGCACGCCTGATGATCTGGTCAAGGCCATTCGCGATCTCCAGTCCGTCACCGGCGGATTCGGTACCGTGGTCGGCTTTGTGCATGACTGGGCGAATCGTCAGCACACGCTCGACAGTTGGGAACTCGTCGCGAGGTACGTGATCCCAGAGATCAATCGGTTGACCGTCGGCTTTCGCGCCTCTCAGCAACATCTCATCGAGCATCGTGAATCTTTCGAGCGCGCCGGACAGGCGGTCATGGCCAAGATTTTGTCACATGAAGGGGCCACGCGTGCCCTGAAAGAGGGGGCTGCGGCTCAGGCGATGCCTGGGCACAATGCTCCGGACCTGCGCACCGAACAACAGAAGAGCAGCACCTAGGAGCACGGCATATGTCTGATATTCAGGCCACGATCACCACCAACAAGGGCGATATCGTTATCAACCTTCATCCGGAGGCAGCCCCGATCACCGTGGCTAATTTTGTCAATCTGGCGCAGCGCGGGTTCTATGATGGCCTGCGATTCCACCGTGTGATTGCGGATTTCATGATTCAAGGGGGGTGTCCCCTGGGCACCGGCACCGGGGGTCCTGGGTACCGCTTCAAGGATGAATTCGACGCCTCATTGCGTCACGACCGTCCCGGACGACTGTCTATGGCAAACGCGGGACCGGGCACGAATGGCTCGCAATTCTTCATCACACACGTGCCGACGCCCTGGCTTGATGACGCGCACACGATTTTTGGCACGGTCGTGGGTGCTGGGGATCAGGCGGTGGTAGATGCGATCGCCGGTGGCGATGTCATCACATCGATCGCCGTAACCGGCGATGTCGATTCGCTGCGCGCTGCCCAGGCAGCGTCTCTTGCCCAATGGAACGCCGTGCTCGATCAAAAGCGCTGATTCGCCTGCGCCACCGGCCGTTCTGGTCCGGTGGCGTCTTTCCCCTCTTATCCAAGGAAGCATGCCGATGTTATTTTCCGAACTCGGGCTCGAGCCCGAGCTCCTTCGCGCTATTTCGTCGAAGGGTTATGCCGAGCCGACACCCATTCAGCAGGCCGCCATTCCAGCCTGCCTCGCAGGGCACGACGTGCTCGCCGGAGCCCAGACCGGAACAGGCAAGACCGCGGCATTTGTGCTGCCGCTGCTGCAACAACTCGGCAAGCCCGAGGGCCGTGCGCCGCGCGCGCTGGTCCTGACCCCGACCCGGGAGCTAGCCGCCCAAATCGCGGACAACGTGCGCGCCTACGGTGCCGACAAACAGCTCCGCACCGAGGTCATCTTCGGCGGCGTGGGCGAGCGACCGCAGATCGAGGCGCTGCGTCGCGGCTGCGATCTTCTGATCGCCACCCCGGGGCGGCTGCTCGATTTGTGTGGTCAGGGATACTGCGATTTAAAGTCGGTGCGGCATTTTGTGCTCGACGAAGCGGACCGCATGCTCGACATGGGGTTTATTCATGCCATCAGGCGCGTGCTTGAGCGTCTGCCGCGTACGCGTCAGAACCTGCTCTTCTCTGCGACCTATACGCCTGAGATTCGCTCGCTTGCCGCAGGATTTTTGCGGGATCCGGTCAACATCGATGTAGCGCCGCGCAATAAAACCGCCGAGCGTGTGGAGCAAATCGCCTTCCGTGCCGAAAAGGAGGACAAGCGCCATTTGCTCGTGCACCTCTTTCGGCATGGCGCGGCCGGCGAAGGGTCGTGGAGTCAGGCACTGGTGTTCACTCGCACCAAACACGGAGCGAATCGGCTGGCTGAACAGTTGAACGGGGCGGGCATCGCCGCGGCGGCAATTCACGGCAACAAGAGTCAGTCGGCACGCGTCAAGGCGCTCGCTGATTTCAAATCGGGAGCGATAACGGCACTCGTTGCGACAGAAGTGGCTTCGCGCGGGCTTGATATCCGCGAACTGCCGCAGGTTGTGAACTACGAACTGCCGAACGTGCCCGAAGACTACGTGCACCGTATCGGCCGCACCGCGCGCGCGGGCGCAAGCGGGGCGGCTGTGTCACTGGTGGCTGCCGATGAGGCGCCGCTACTGCGCGACATCGAACGCTCGATGAAACAGCGGATTCCGTTCCAGGAGACGCCCGTATTCGAGCGCCTCATGCCGCGTAACGATGGTCAAGGTAACAACAGCCAGCGAAATCACAGTCAGCCTGACGCGCCGTCTTCTCGCGCCAGCGCCTCCAACATGGCGACGAACGCGGGATCTTCACCGCGCAGGAGCTGGGGCAAGGATCCACGAAAATCTGCTCGGCGCAGCCACTCGCGCATATAGTCTTCCCACGACGACCAGCGCCGCGCCTGGCGCGGCGACATGTCGGGCTCCCAAAGCAGCAGGTAGGCGCGCTCGAACAGTGAGACCAGCATGGTGAAAATGATCAGCATGCGCTCGCGTTGCTCGGGGGTCATCTCCGGTGTCTCTTCCGGCAGAAACAGCTGCAAGTCGGGGTGTTCCAGGGCGACGCGCAGGAAGTCCTGATAGTTGTCTGATAGCTGCACATAGACCGCTTCCTCCTCGTTTTCGCGCTCCTTGCGCTGCTCGAACAGGAATACGTAGATAGCGAGTGGCAGGCCGAAGACCGTGACGACATAGCTCAGGAGTTCCCATATCTCGAGTGACATGCCCGCGCCCAATTGAAGGTTTTGGAGTGGATGATGCGCGTGACGAGGTTGGGTTGCCATCCGCGAATGCATGGGTAACAGTCAGCGCTGGGGGAATGAGTTTCAGGGGGCAGCATGGGTCTGAAGGGAACCGCGGCGATCGTCGGTATTGCCGAATATCCGCATCAGCGTCGCTACGAGGGTCCACGCAAATTCACGCTCAGCCAATGGGCGGAGCTGACCCGCATGGCGCTTGATGATGCGGGGCTACGGGCGTCGGACATCAACGGCATCGTCTGTTCCGATATTCGCGAAGCGGACATGTTCACGCCGGCGACGGTGGTCGAGTATCTGGGTCAACCAGTCAATTTCGCCGAACGCATCGATCTTGGGGGGGCAACTGCCGTTGGCATGATCTGGCGTGCGGCGGCAGCGATCGAACTTGGGATTTGTGATGTGGTGATCTGTGCGCTGCCCGCGCTGCCGATCCCCTCTAACCCGCTGCCGCGGGCGTTCAACCCGGCTGTCTGGTACCAGTCTTCAAGCGCAAACTGGGGCTCACCTCAGGCGGAGTTCGATATTCCCTACGGCAACCTCGCGCAGAATTGCGGCTACGCGACCATCGCGCAGCGCTACGCGGCGGAGTTCAGTTATGACCCGCGAGCGATGGCACGGCTAGTTGCGCATCAGCGTCGCAGCGGCGCGCACAATCCCCTGGCCGCGTTCTATGGGCAGCCGGTGACCGAGGACGACGTGCTCGACAGCAAAATGATCGCGGACCCACTGCACATGCTGGAGATTGTCATGCCGGTGGCGGGCGGGGGTGCAGTCGTCGTTGCGAGCGCAGAGGTCGCTGCGCGCTGCAGGCATAGACCGGCGTTCGTCAAAGGCTTCGGCGAGCATCTCACCATCAAGACTCCGACCTATGCACAAGATCTGCTGCGAACCCCCGTCGGACCGGCGTCGCGACAGGCGTTTGCCATGGCAGGCGTTTCTAAAGAGGCGATAGACGCCGCGCAAATCTACGACTGCTACACCATCACCGTGCTGCTCACCCTCGAGGATGCCGGTTTCTGTGCGAAGGGCGAGGGCATGCGTTTCCTGCGCGATCATGACCTGACCTATGCAGGGGACTTCCCGGTAAACACCCATGGTGGGCAGCTCGGCATGGGACAGGCAGGCGCCGCCGGCGGCATGACGCAGGTGGTCGAGGCCGCGCGTCAGATCATGGGACGGTCGGATGTGCGTCAGGTTGCCGGATGCGACACGGTCTATGTGTCTGGCACCGGAGGCGTAATGAGCGAACAGAGCGCGCTGGTGCTGCAGGGAGGCTGACCCATGGACATGAGCAAACCGTTGCCACATCCGACTCCGATCACGCGCCCGTTCTGGGAAGGACTGGCTGAGGGCGAGATCCGCCTGCAGAAATGCAACGAATGCGGCGCGTGGGTGTTCTATCCCCGCAGCCACTGCAACCGCTGTTTGTCAGATCGGCTCGAGTGGCACAAGGTGAGCGGTGTAGCCACGCTCGTGAGCTTCACCATCGCGCGACAGGCCACGGCACCCATGTTCGCTGACGAAGTGCCGCAGCGTATTGCGATCATCGAGCTGGACGAGGGTGTGCGTATGACCACCACTCTGGTCAACGTGGCTGATCACGCGATCCGCATTGGCATGAAACTTCGACCCGTATTCGACCCGGTGGCTGACAGGGTCACGCTGCTGCGCTTCGCGCCAGCTGGCTGAGCGATCCAGCTAAATTAGGAAACTACTATGGCCACATCCATCGAAATACCCAATCACGTCGCCGACAAGGTCATTATCGTTACCGGTGCGGGCAGCGGCTTTGGTCGGCTGGTCAGCGAGAAAACGGCGGCGCTGGGCGCAGCGATTGTGGCGGGCGATATCAACGAGGCGGCTCTGATGGAGACCGCGCACCGGGTGGAAGCAAGCGGTGGACGCATTGTTACCCGTGTGACTGATGTGACGCGCTATGCCGATCAGCAAGCGCTGGTGGCGCTTGCGCTCGAGCGCTTTGGTCGCGTCGATGTGATGTTGAACAATGCAGGCACAATGCCGCTCGCGTTTTTCGCCGACCACGCCGCGGCACGGGAGGCTTGGGAGCGATGCATCGATATCAACATCAAAGGCGTGCTGTACGGGATGCTCGCCGTGCATGACGCCATGCTTGCAGAAGGGCGTGGTCACGTGATCAATGTGTCATCTATTTATGGCAATTATCCGGTGGTCGGCGCAGGCGTTTACGGCGCGACGAAAGCCGCGGTTAACGTGCTTTCGGAATCTCTGCGCATGGAGTCCCAGGGCCGGATCAAAGTGACCATAGTGAAGCCCACCGGCGTTCCGGCGACTGGGCTGTCGGGTGGCGTGGTGAATCCGGCTGCGGTGGTGGGCATCCTCGGTCACAACATGACGTCCTACGGGGCGAAGATGCAGGCGCTCGCCGCGGGTCAGTTGCCCGCGTCGGACAGCGATCCCGACAGCATCACCTACGTGGCGCTCGCGCCCGAGTGGCTCGCCGAGCAGATCGTCTATGCGATCAATCAACCTTGGGGCATCGCCATTGGCGACATTACCGTTCGCGCGTCGGGAGATGGATACATCCTATGAGTAACCACGATCAGAGCGGCCGGCTTGCCGGTCGTGTAGCCCTCATCACCGGTGGTTCGAGCGGTATCGGCCGTGCCTGCGCGGAGCGCTACGCGGAAGAGGGCGCGCATATCGTGCTCGCCGATCGCGACGCGGTTCGAGGCGCCGAGGCGGCCTCGGCGTTACGTGCGCAAACGAACGCCCGTGTGCTCTTCGTTCCGGTGGATGTTGCTGACGAGAACAGCGTGGAGTCGATGGTGGACACCGCCTTCAATGAACTCGGTGCAATCGACACCCTGCTCGCCGCCGCAGGAATTTCAAGCGCAGGGTATGTGAGCGGTGCGCCGAATGCAGAGCGCCCCGATCCGGCGTCACGCCAACTCATTCATCTGCCGATGGCGGACTGGCAGCGCGTGCTCGACGTGAATCTGACGGGAGTCATGCTCACCGATCGAGCGGTCGCTCGTCGGATGATTGCAGCCGGTCGCCCGGGAACGATCGTGAACATCGCGTCGAGCGCAGCGCGGATTGCGCTCACTGGCGCTGCGGACTATTGCGTGTCCAAGGCAGGGGTGGTCATGCTGACGCAGGTGTTGGCCGCAGAGCTCATGGCCCACAACATCCGTGTCAACGCTATTGGTCCCGGATACATTGAAACACCCATGACCCAGTCGATGCGGGATGATCCGCAAGGGCGCGCCGTGATGCTCGGCATGACGCCGATGGGGCGTTTAGGTACGCCTCGCGAGATGGCGAATGCCGCGCTCTATCTGGCGTGCGATGAGTCGTCTTATACCACTGGGCACACCATTTACCCCAACGGCGGCATGTTCACCGGCTGATCTCTGCAGCCCTGACCTTTCTGGAGAATGACCATGACGTATACGCGTCTCAACGTCTCAGTGTCGGATCGTATCGGACACATTGAGCTATCGGTGCCGGATGAGCTGAATCGAATGCCACCCGCATTCTGGACCGAGTTTCCATCAGCGCTGGAAGAGCTTGATCGCCGCGGCGATGTCCGTGCGCTGATCATTTCCTCGACCGGTCGACACTTCACCGCGGGCATGGACGTGTCTGCTTTCACGGGGGAGCGTCAGGCGCGCTGGGACCGTGGCCGCGCGGGAGAAGCGTCGCGGCGTCATCTGGACCGGCTACAGCGGGTGTTTTCGCGACTCGAGTCACTGCGCATGCCGGTCCTTGCCGCGGTGCAGGGTGGCTGTATTGGCGGCGGCGTGGATATGATCGCGGCGTGCGACGTGCGCTACTGCACCGCGGACGCGTTCTTCTGTATCCAGGAAATCAATATCGGCCTCGCGGCGGATGTGGGAACTCTGCAGCGCCTGCCCAAGCTGCTGCCGGATGGGCTCATGCGCGAGCTCGCTTATACCGGTCGCCGCATGCCGGCGGCGGAGGCGCTGTCCCGAGGGCTTGTCAATCAGGTGTTTGCGACCCAAGCCGAGATGCTTGAGGGCGTTCGCGCGATCGCGGCAGAAATCGCCAGGAAATCCCCGCTTGCCGTCACCAGCACAAAGCACCTGCTTAACTACGGTCGAGAGCATAGCGTGGCGGATACTCTCGCCTACCAACAAGTCTGGATGGGCGCGGTCAGTCAGGGCGACGAGATCGCCGCCTATTTCAAGGCTAAGGCAGCCGGTGATGAGCCTGAGTTTGCCGATCTGCCGCCGCTAGATTGAGTCTCCCCGCAGCGCGGCGCCGAAGAGCGCCGCCGCGTCCCCTGGCCTGAGCGGCACCGGATTGCCTGCTGCCGTTGGGTCGTTGACCGCCATGAGAGCGATACGCGCTGTTTCTTGATCAGTGACTCCCAGGTCGGCGAGTGCGCGCGGTATGCCGACCTGTGCCCTGAGACGCACGACCGCCGCCAGGAAACCATCGTAACCGCCGTCGATTCCTAGCCAACGCGCGAGACGTTCGATGCGCGGCTCGATCGCAGGGCGGTTGAATCGGAGCACATAGGGCATAACGACTGCGTTCGTCATGCCGTGGTGCGTGTTGTAGATGGCACCGATAGGGTGTGCAAGTGCGTGCATGCCACCGAGCCCCTTCTGGAATGCCGTCGCGCCCATGGCGGCCGCGGTCATCATGTGTCCACGCGCGGCAATATCTGCACCGTCTTTCATTACGCGTGGCAGGTTGTCAAAGACGAGGCGAATGCCCTCGACCGCGATCCCGTCCGCCATCGGGTGATACCCGGGTGCGCAGTAGGCTTCGAGACAGTGGGCCAGTGCATCCATGCCCGTCCCCGCGGTGATTATCGGAGGAAGACCGATCGTCAGCGCAGGGTCGCAGATCACAATTCCCGGCAGCATGCGTGGATGAAAAATGACTTTCTTGGTCTGCGTGGTGGCGTCTGTCAGGACGCCCGCTCGCCCGACCTCGGACCCGGTGCCTGCGGTGGTTGGTACGGCAATGATGGGGGCGATAGTGTCGGTCTGCGCTTTAGTCCAGGCGTCGCCCACGTCCTCAAAATCCCAAACCGGCAGCGTCTGTCCAGCCATGAACGCGACCAGTTTACCGAGATCGAGGCCGCTGCCTCCGCCGAAGGCAATGACGCCGTCGTGATTGCCCAATCGGAATACGGCCAGGGCGCGCTCAAGGTTTTCCAGCACCGGATTGGGCTGCGCCTCGCTGCAGAGAACGGCCGGAATGCCCGCGTCAGAAAGAACACGCAGGAGTTGCTGCGTGATGCCGGCGTCTGCCAGCCCGCGATCCGTGACTACCAGCGGTCGCTCCATGCGGAGGGCGCGACAGGCTTGTGGCAATTCCGCGATACGGCCGGCGCCGAACCAGACGCCCGTGGGATAGTTCCAGTTGGCCATCGTCGACATCATCCGCCCTGCAATTCGGTTGATCAGTAGCGCTCGAACCCGCGCATGAGTTCCCAGTCGGTGATACGCCGGTCGTACTCCGCCTGTTCCCACCGGGCTGTGTGCACGTAATGATCGATCACGTCGTCGCCCAGCGCAGCCCGCAGCATTGCCGAGTTGTCCAGATATGCGGTCGCCTCGCGCAGCGTTTTCGGAATTTCTGGCAGCGCGGCTGCCCCGTAAGCATCGCCGCTGAACGCTGGCGGGAGTTCCAGTTGTTCTTCGATACCGGCAAGACCGGCGGCAAGCAGCCCAGCGAAGGCGAGGTAAGGGTTGAGATCCGCGCCGCCGATACGGCATTCGCTGCGTATGGCTCGTGTGCCCGCGCCGCAGAGTCGAAAGCCAGCAGTGCGATTGTCGTCTGACCAAACGATGCGCGTGGGCGCAAACGTGCCGGTCTGCTGGTAGCGTTTGTACGAGTTCACGTAGGGCGCGAGAAACCAGGTAATGTCACGCGCGTACTTGAGCTGCCCGGCCATGAATTGTGCCATGAGCGGGCTGATGCCAAGTGGCTGCTGATCGTCGTGGAACAGGCTCTTGCGACCGCTGGGATCCCAGAGAGAGGCATGCACGTGGCAGGACGAGCCCGCCTGATCGTAGCGCCACTTTGCCATGAAGGTTACGGCGCGCCCCATGCTTACCGCGATATGCTTAACCGCGTCCTTCATCACCACGTGTCGATCGGCCATGGTCAGCGCGTCGGCATAGCGCACGTTGAGTTCCTGTTGACCTGGACCCCACTCGCCCTTCGTGTTCTCAACCGGAATGCCTGCATCGTGCAGCTGATTACGCACGCTACGCAGAAAATCCTCTTCCTTGCCCGTCGAGAGCAGGTAGTAGTCCTCGATAAACGGGTTAGCGGTGCGAAGCCCGTCCCAGTGCTTGTCACGCGCACTCTCGTAGGTCTCTCGAAACAGATAGAACTCGAGCTCGGACGCGAAAAACGCTTGCATGCGCATGTGTTCGAGTCGTGCAAGCTGGCGTTTCAGAATTGCTCGCGGACTGTGCGGCAGATCGACACCGTGATGATCCTGGACATCAGCCAGCACCAGCGCGGTGTTCTCGAACCAGGGCGTTACACGCAGAGTCGATAGATCTGGTTTGACCACGAAATCGCCGTAACCGCGGTTCCAGTTGGCGGCTTGATAGCCGGGGACCGGCTCCATGTCGATGTCGTTAGCGAGCAGGTAGTTGCACGCGTGGGTCTCTTCCCAGGCGCTATCGACGAAATGCTGAGCATGGAACCGTTTGCCGAGGAGGCGCCCGAATTGGTCAGTGAAGCCGACCACGACGGTGTCGATGGTGCCAGCGGCGACCGACTGGCGCAGCGTTTCCAGCGACAAGGCGCCAGTCGGGTTATCGCGGGGGGGTTGTGACGTCATGCGAGTCCTTCCTGCGGGTTGCGTGTTCGAGCGCGAACGATTCCTCGGGCGAAAGAATCAGGCGGTGTCGCCCGATCAGAGCGAAGTAGGCGATACAAACGGCGAACCAAATGATCACGCCGATGACACCTTGGCGATAAGTTGCGTCGCTCAGCTGAAACCAGAGCGTGGTCAGACCGATGGCGATGGTGAGTATGGGGCCGACAATCCCGAGCGGGCTGCGAAAAGGTCGCGGCAGATCCGGCAGCCTTCGGCGCAGCACGATGAAGGCGATGGACTGCATGATGTAGGAAAACATGGCGGCGAACACGGCCATGTTGAGAAGGGTGCCGCCGATGACTGCAGCGCCCGCCTCGACACCGAGCAGCAGCCACAGCGTGAGCATGACGCTGAGAGCAATGGCCGCGCCTGTGATCATGGCGACATGCGGGGTCTGGCGTTGTCCATGAGTAACTGAAAGGGCGGTCGGGAAGTACCCAGCGCGAGACAGGGAATAGATCTGGCGCCCCTTCGCGAAGATGATGGCGTGGAAGGAGGCAACCAGCCCGATCACGGCGATGAGCGCGAGAATTCTGGCGACGGTGTCGCCGTGAATGGCTCGCCAGGCATCAAGCAGCGGCTCGCCCGAGCTCGCGAGCGCGAAACTGCCCATGCCCGCGACGGACGGGTTAAGCCACAGGATCATGAACGCCGACACAGTGAGCGTCGCCATGGCGCCGAGTATGCCGATCGGCATATCAGATTGCGGCGTCCTGCTTTCCTCCGCCGCGAGGGGCAGTTGCTCGATGCCTAAGAACAGCCATACCGCGAACGGCAGTGCAGCGAAGACGCCCTGAATTCCGGATGGCAGGAACGGTCCGTTACCCTGCGCAAGTTCTACTCCGCCCGGCCCGACATTCAGAGCCCAGCGCGAGAAATCGATATGCGGCAATGCGGTCACCCAGAACGCGAGCAGGCACGCGAGCGCCAGCAGTGTGACGACGATGGTGAGACGAAACGTTAGCTCTACCCCCACCGAGTTGAGCGTAACGAAGACCGCATAGCCTCCAATCCACCAGAGCGGCTGCCACGCCTCAGGCGTGCCGAAGATGCCGGTCAGGTAGGTGCCGATGAAGAAGACGATCACGCCGGGCACAAGTACGAACTCAACATTCTCCGCGACACCGGTGAGAAAGCCGCCCCAGGGACCCATCGCTGTGCGGGCAAAGGAGTAAGCCCCACCCGTATGAGGCAGCGCAGGCGACATCTCCGCAATCGAGAACGTGAGTCCGAGGTACATGATCGCGATCAGCACGGTAGCGATGAACATGCCGCCCCAGCCGCTTGTCGCCAGGCCAATGTTCCAGCCAGAAAAATGACCTGAGATCACAGCGCCAACGGCCAGCGCCCAGAGTGACCAGACGCCGGCATGGCGCCGCAGGCGACGTTTCGCGAAGTAGCCGCTGTCAGGCTCTGTGTAGGCGATGCTGGTTGGGCGTCTCTCAGCTGTGTTCATCAGTGCTTTCCTCAACCGGACTTCCCAGCCTATCAGCGCGCGCGCGGACGCGATATCGCGCCCTGCGGGATCTGCGATCCGATTTGGCGCGGGACTGCCGCATTTGGCACACTAGCGAATTCTTCTCGGGCGGTGTTAAGCATGGTCGCGATCACGCTTCCGGACGGTGCGGTACGGCAATTTGAGGGTCCGGTCAGCGGGCTTGACGTCGCCGCTGCGATCTCCAAGTCCTTGGCGCGCGCGGCGCTGGCCGTGCGGGTCAACGGGCAGCTGAAGGATGTCTACCTGCCGATTGAGCATGACGCCACCCTCGAGATTATCACTCGGGACACGGCAGACGGGCTTGACCTATTGCGTCACGACGCGGCGCACGTGCTCGCGGAAGCAGTCAAGGAACTCTTTCCCGAAACTCAGGTGACCATAGGGCCGACCATCGAGAACGGCTTCTTCTACGACTTTTCTCGCGCGGACGCGTTCACGCCCGAGGACCTCGGCCGCATCGAGGCGCGCATGCGCGAGATTGTGAAACGCGACGAGCCCATTCGCCGGGAGGTGTGGTCGCGCGACCAGGCGGTCGACTTTTTCAAGGGGATTGGTGAGCACTACAAGGCTGAGATCATCGCGAGCATTCCGGCGCATGAGGAAGTGGGGCTGTATCGCCAGGGTCAGTTCATCGATCTATGCCGCGGGCCACACCTGCCTTCCACCGGGCGATTGGGAACGGCGTTCAAGCTCATGTCGCTCGCGGGGGCGTACTGGCGCGGTGATTCGCGTAACGAGATGCTGCAGAGGATTTACGGCACCGCCTGGGCGACTCAGGAGGAACTCGACGCGCATCTCAAACGTCTCGAAGAAGCAGAACGGCGCGACCACCGTCGTTTGGGTCGTGAGATGGATCTCTTTCATATGCAGGAGGAAGGCCCCGGCGCCGTGTTCTGGCATCCCAAGGGCTGGACGCTGTTTCAGACCATGATCAGCTACATGCGCGAAAAGCAGGGTCGCGCAGGCTATCAGGAGGTAAACACGCCGGAAATTCTCGACCACTCGCTCTGGCTCAAGTCCGGGCACGCGGAAAAGTTCGGCGAGAACATGTATCTCACCCAGACTCCCGACGAGCGTGTCTACGCGATCAAGCCGATGAACTGCCCGGGACACATTCAGGTATTCCGCCAGGGAATTCGCAGCTACCGCGACCTGCCGCTATACCTCGCGGAATTCGGCAAAGTGCACCGCTATGAGCCCTCGGGTGCCCTGCACGGAATCATGCGCGTGCGCGCGTTTACGCAGGATGACGCGCATATTTTCTGCACCGAAGAACAGATCACCGCGGAGTGCGTCAAAGCATCACGGCTTATCTATGAGATCTATCGCGATTTCGGTTTCGAACAGATTGATATCAAGTTTTCCGATCGTCCAGAGAAGCGCGTCGGCAGCGATGAGGTGTGGGACCATGCGGAAGCGGCGCTCAGGACTGCCCTTGCCGTACTGGGTGTTGAATGGACACTGAATAAGGGGGAAGGGGCGTTCTACGGGCCAAAGCTCGAGTTCACCCTGCGCGACGCCATCGGTCGGCACTGGCAGTGCGGAACTGTTCAGGTCGATCTCAATATGCCAGAACGTCTCGGCGCCACCTATGTGGACGCGGATGGCTCACGCAAACACCCGGTGATGATCCATCGCGCCATGTTTGGTTCGCTTGAGCGCTTCTGTGGCATTTTGATTGAGCACCATGCCGGGCATTTCCCCCTGTGGCTTGCGCCGCTGCAGGTGGTTGTCGCGACGATAACCAACGATGCCGATGATTATGCGCACGAGGTCGCGGCGGCAGCCCGCAATGCCGGTCTGCGCGTTGAGCTCGATCTGCGTAACGAGAAGATTTCCTACAAGGTGCGCGAGCACAGCGTGACCAAGGTGCCCGTGCTGCTTGTCGTAGGTCGGCGCGAGTCGGAGGAGCGTACGGTCGCAATCCGACGCCTGGGTGGCAGCGCGCAGACGGTGCTTGGGCTCGATGCTGCCCTCGCAGCGCTGGCAGAAGAGGCGCTCTCGCCGCTTGGCGCCAGCGGCGCTGCGTAATGGCGACGCTAGAAGCGCTCACATTCGACAATCACTTCACGCGCAGCCTGCCGGCGGATCCGGAGACCGGGTCGCACCGGCGTCAGGTGCAGGGAGCGATTTTCTCACGCGTGCAGCCAACGCCGGTACGGGAGCCGAGGCTGCTCGCTGCGGCAGAGAACGTCGCGGCGCTGATCGGGCTTGACCCCGATGAGCTGCGGCGCCCCGAATTCGCCGCAGTCGTTGCCGGGAACAGCGTGCTCGCGGGGATGGATCCCCATGCCACCTGTTACGGGGGGCATCAGTTTGGCAATTGGGCCCATCAGCTTGGGGACGGGCGCGCGATTAATCTGGGTGAAGTCGTGGCGCCGTGCGGACGGCTGATGCTTCAGCTCAAAGGTGCAGGGGCGACTCCCTACTCGCGCACTGCCGATGGGCTCGCGGTCCTGCGTTCGTCCGTTCGTGAGTTTCTCTGCAGCGAAGCAATGCACCACCTCGGCGTGCCGACCACGAGAGCGTTGTCTCTCGCCGCCACTGGCGAGTCGGTCATGCGAGACATGCTTTATGACGGGCATCCGGCGCTAGAGCCTGGCGCTGTGGTGTGTCGGGTCGCTCCCTCTTTCCTGCGCTTTGGACATTTCGAAATTTTGGCCGCTCGGCGCGATTTGGGGCTGCTTGAGCAGCTGCTGGGCTTCACGGTCGAGACACAGTTTCCGGCGCTGCACGCGCGGTTCCCGCAGGGTGGTAAGGATGCCTGGCTCGCGCTGTTTGCCGAAATCACCGAGCGCACCGCTTTTCTGATGTCCGAATGGATGCGGGTCGGGTTTGTGCATGGGGTGATGAACACAGACAACATGTCCATCCTCGGTTTGACGATTGATTATGGCCCCTATGGCTGGCTCGAGAACTTCGATCCCGATTGGACCCCGAACACGACGGATGGCGAGGGACGGCGTTATCGTTATGCCAATCAGCCAGGTGTTGCGCACTGGAACCTGCTCCAGCTCGCGAACGCGCTGTTCCCGTTGGTCGGTGAGGCAGCGCCGCTCGAAGCCATTCTCAATGCCTACCCGGAGCAGTACCAGGCTTATCGACAACGGGCGATGGCGGCAAAGCTGGGGTTGTCTGAGTGGACACCGGGGGATGACTCGCTGGTGAATGAGCTTGAGCGGCTCCTGGCCGACTCAGAGGCAGATATGACCATTGCGTATCGCTCCCTTGCCGACGTGCAGCAGACGGATTCGGCGCCCATGGCGTTTGAGCGCATACTGCCCGCGTTCTATCGGCCCGATGCGCTAAAGCCGGCGTTGGTTGCTGAGTGGCAGGTCTGGTTGGACCGCTATCTCGCCCGTGTGCGTGGGCAAGCGCGTGACGATTCGGCTCGCCGGGCGGCGATGCACGCGGTCAATCCGCGTTACGTGCTTAGAAACTACCTGGCTCAGATCGCCATTGACGGCCTCGAGGCAGGAGATCCGACGCTCCTCAATCGGCTGCAGCGGGTGCTCGAACACCCCTACGACGAGCAGCCCGAACAGGCGGATCTTGCTGGACTGCGCCCAGACTGGGCACGCACGCGCGTGGGTTGCTCGATGCTCTCCTGCAGTTCCTGAGCGCTCAAACCTGTTTCGGCGAAATCTCTTCGCCCGCCGCGTCGTCCTCGGAGAACAGCAGTTTCAGCTCTTCCTGCGCGTCGAGCGTGGTGCGGTGCATGGCGTCGTCATCGCGAAACACCGCGAACTGGCGATCAAGCGTGGCGATGTCATGCTGGCGGAACTGCTCGACCGCAATCTCTGCGCCGGCGCTGGAGAGCCCGAGTTTTTCCAGCAGTGCGATGGCGAGGGCGAGACTGGAGAGAAAGGTGTCTCGGATGACGAAGTCGACGCCAATCTCACGCAGCCGCAGTTCGTGATCGCGTGAAACTGCTCGCGCCAGGATGGCGACCCCGGGACAGGTTGCGCGCACCTGCTCCACAATCCGCACTGAGGCCTCCATATTGCCCACAGCGACGATGAGCGCGCGTGCGGAGGCGACGTGCGCTGTCTTCAATAGATCCAGACGCGTCGCATCACCATAGTAGAGGCGGTGTCCATAGCGGCGCATGAAGTCGACCCGGCCGGGATCGATCTCGAGCCCGGTGAAGGGAATATGTCGCATGGTCAACACGCGCGCGACAATCTGACCCACGCGACCGAAGCCGGCGATAACGACAGCGTTATCCTGTCCCTCGACGATGTCGTAGGGACGTGTTTTGTCGTTCCGGTCGAGCAGGCGTTCGCCAAGGCTGACCAGAGCGGGGGTCAACGCCATGGATAACGTCACGACCAGGACCGCGTAGCCAGCGATGGACTGATCGATCAGCGCGCCCGCTGCCGCCGCGGACAGCAGCACGAATGCGAATTCTCCGCCTTGCGCGAGCACCAGCGCGGCACGTAAGGACTCTCCGGGTGGCAGCCCGTGCCATCGCCCGAGCGGATAGATGAGCGCGGATTTCACCGCCATGAGTGCAATCGTCAGACCCAGCACGGTCAAGGGAGCACTGCGGAGCAGGGCGAGGTCGACGGACATGCCCACGGCCATAAAAAAGAGGCCGAGTAGCAGCCCCTTGAACGGATTGATGTCGGTCTCGAGCTGATGCCGATAGGGTGAGTCGGCCACCATCAGTCCGGCAATGAAGGCGCCAAGCGCCATGCTGAGGCCAACGCTATGCATGGCGAGCGCTGCGCCGATCGCGAGCGTAAGTCCAGCGGCGGTGAAGAGTTCATGGATGCCTGACTGTGCGATCCAGCGCAGCGCGGGTCGCAGGAGAAAGCGTGCGGCGACGCAGCCGCCTACAACGATGGCCGCCGCGGGCAGGTTGAGCACGGTGCCTGCATCACTCGCGCGCCCTGCCGCGAATCCGATCAAAATCATGGCTGGCACGACTGCTATATCCTGCAGCAGCAGTACCCCGAACGAGGCGCGTCCGTGGGGTTGTTGCAATCGGCGCTGCTCGCCGAGCAGCTGTAATACGAAGGCGGTGCTCGACAGAGCGAGTGCGAATGCCACGATGATCGTGACCAGACCGTCGAGCGCCAGTGCTGCGAGCAGAACGCCGAGCACGGCGGTTGTGAGCATGAGCTGCAATGTGCCGAACCCAAACACGGCGCGGCGCATCACCCACAGGCGCCGTGGCTGCAGTTCGAGACCCACGAGAAACAGGAATAGCGCCACGCCCACTTCGGCGAACCGCAAAACGTCCCCCGCGCCACCGATGAGTGCGAGGCCGGGGGGGCCAATTAACAGACCGGCGCCCAGGTAGCCGAGCACGGGGCTGAGTCCCAGACGTTTGCAGAGCGGCACCACGATCAGTGCCGCCACGAAGAAAATCAGAGCCTCGTTCAGGAAGCCCATGATCGACGCCTGGCGCCGACGTTACCCCAACAGGCGGTCAGGCGGTGCCGTTGCGTCTCGCGCCACCGCACTCAGGCGGCGTCCGTGGTTTTGAGCGTGGTGCGTAGCTCCCGCTTCAGGAATTTGCCGTTGGCGTTGCGCGGCAGGGGGGCATCCATGAACCAGATATAGCGTGGCACCTTATGTGCCGAGATGCGTTCACGGCAGTGCGCGCGAATGTCATCCGCGCTTGCCGTGACGCCCGGCTTCAGGTAGACCGCGGCACCAACCTCCTCACCCAGTCGATCGTCGGGCACGCCGAACACGGTCGTTTCCGCGATGCCGGCATGCTCGTACAAGGCCGTCTCGACCTCGGCACAGTACACGTTTTCGCCGCCGCGCAGCACCATGTCCTTGGCGCGGTCCACGATGTAGATGAACCCGTCGGTATCGATACGCGCGATGTCACCGGTATGCAGCCAGCCGTCGGTGATGGTGTCAGCGGTGGCCTCGGGGCGGTTCAGATAACCGCGGATCACCGGCGCGCCTCGAACCCACAGTTCACCGGGCTGTCCGGCGGAGACGTCATTGCCATCGGCATCGACCACGCGGGTCTCGAACGAGGGCATGGCAGGACCGCAGCTCGCGGGGCGGTCAACAAAGAAATCGCCGGAGATCGAGGTGATGATGCCGCAGGTTTCGGTCATTCCGTAGCCGGTGCTGGGACGCGCGGTCTTGACCGAACTATCGATCTTGCCCACGAGGTCTGGCTGCAGTTGCGCACCACCGCCACCGACTGCGAGCAGTGAGGATGTGTCGTAGCGCGCAAAGTCGGGATGGGTGATGAGTTCTCGCGACATGACGGGTACGCCGGTGAGCGCCGTGATACGTTCGCGCTCGACGAGCTTGAGCGCCTCTGTCGGATCCCATTTGTACATGAACACCAGCTTGCCGCCGTTGAGGGTGGCGGCATGGCTGACGCAGTTGTTCGCCGTCACGTGGAACAGCGGCGTGGTCAGGAGCGATGCCGCCGGCGGCGGCGTCGCGCCGGGAGGCGGCACCGGCAGCTTACCCAGACGTTGTCCAACCAGCGTCACGCAGGTGCCCCAGAACGCCATGTTCATGATGTTGGAAACGCAGCCACGATGGGTCTGCTGCGCGCCCTTTGGGTGCCCGGTAGTGCCGGAGGTATAGAAAATGCAGGCGTCGCTGTCGGTATCGATCTCGGCATTCGGCAGCTCACCGCCAACAGCTTCGAGCGCAGACCAGGGAATGATGCCATCAGCCAGCGCGGGAACACGCACGCCAACGATGGTCATCGGCGGCATCTCGCTACGATGTTCAAGTACACGGTTGAGGCGTTCCTGATCGCAGATCAGCACCTTGGGCTTCGAGTCGTTGAGCCCATACACCAGCTCGGGCCCTACCCACCATGCGTTGACGCCCACGACGACGGCGCCAATGGACATTGTCGCCCAGTAGGCGAGGAGCCACTCGGGGTAGTTGCGCATGGCAATTGCGACGCGATCGCCCGACCCGACGCCCTCTGCAATCAGCCAGTTCGCGACCGAGGCGACCTTACGGTGGGCGTCCGCGTAGGTAATGCGCGTGTCTTCGTAGACCAGGTAGTCGCGGTCGGCGAAGGCGGAGGACGTGAGCCAGACTTCGCGCAGGCTGTTGGGCGCCGTCGCGAAGGTGTTGAGCGGAATGCCGCGCACGGTCGTCTTGCGGATCTCAAAGGGTGCGCCCGGGCTGGTCAGTTCTTTCCATACCTGGTGCAGTTCGTCGTACATGGTCATCGCGTCTTCCTCCGGCGAGGACGGGATACTAATACACGGGCGCGGCGGCGGGGAGCCGGCGTTTGCAGGGTTCCCGCCCCCTGCCGTTCGGGCCGGCGCGGGCGCTGGAGCGTGTTCGGTGAAACGTGTTTAATTGGGGCAGTCGGGGGCGCCTGAGTGAGCCCCGAACAGGTCATCGTGAGGGGGAACCATGGACTTCAATATTCCGCAGGACATTCAGAATTTGCTCGACCGGCTCGATAAATTCATCGACGACGTCATCAAGCCGATCGAACAGACCGACGACAACATCCGTTTTTTCGATCATCGCCGGGAAGACGCCCGCACCGACTGGCATCGTGGCGGTCTGCCGAACGAAGAATGGGAACAGCTGCTGCATCGCGCCAAGCGGCTGGCGGATGAAGCGGGTTTTTACCGCTATCCGCTGGCGAAAAAATGGGGCGGCATGGATGGCACCAACCTCGGCATGGCGATCATCCGCGAGCACCTTGCTGCCAAAGGTTTAGGGCTCCACAACGACTTGCAGAACGAGCACTCGATCGTTGGCAACAACGTGGGTTTGCTGCTCATGCTCGAGTACGGCACAGATGAGCAGAAAGCGGAGTGGGTCGATGACCTGGCTGAAGGTCGGCGCGGCTTTGCCTTTGGTATCACGGAGCCCAATCACGGTTCTGACGCCACGCACATGGAGACGTTCGCCGTCCGCGACGGTGACGAGTGGGTAATCAACGGCGAAAAGACATGAAACACGGGCATTCACAAAGCCCAATACGACATGGTGATGGCGCGCACCAGCGGCAAGCCGGGCGATGGTGAGGGCATAACCGCTTTCCTCACGCCGATGAAGGCGGAGGGGGTCAAGATCGAGGAAATGCTCTGGACCTTCAACATGCCGACCGACCACGGTCGCGTTTCGTTCAAGAACGTGCGCGTGCCGCATGCGAGCATTTTCGGCGGGGAGGGTCGTGGTCTGCAGGTGGTGCAGCATTTCTTCAACGAAAACCGCATCCGTCAGGCAGCCTCCAGCTTGGGCGCTGCGCAGTACTGCATCAACGAATCGGTGAAGTGGGCGATGCAGCGCAAGCCCTTCGGCAAGCCCCTGTCCACGAATCAGGGCATCCAGTTTCCGCTGGTCGAACTGCAGACCCAATGTGAGATGCTCCGTGCGCTGATTCACAAGACCGCGTGGATCATGGATAACCAGGGCGCGTTCATGGCATCTGACAAGGTGTCCATGTGCAATTACTGGGCGAACCGTCTGTGCTGCGAGGCCGCCGACCGCGCCATGCAGATTCACGGCGGTATGGGTTATTCCCGGCACAAGCCCTTCGAGCATATTTATCGCCACCATCGCCGCTATCGCATCACCGAGGGTGCCGAGGAAATCCAGATGCGCCGTGTGGCGGGCTACATGTTCGGCTATATGAAGCAGAAGGCGCCGAAGGGCGTGCAGGCGGACTGACGCCGATGGCAGAGGCGCAGGAGGGGTTCGATGCCCGACTCGCGGCGGTACTGCGCCGTCGCATCCCGGGTTGTGAAGGGCTTATTCGTGCAGAGCGCCTGTCTGGCGGCGCGAGTCAGGAGACCTACCGCATCCTGATCGCCACTGCTGCCGGCGAACGCACGCTCTGCATGCGGCGCGCGCCCGGTGGGGGCGTGCCGATCGCACCGGAAGACCGGGTCAATCCGGGGCTTGCAGTGGAAGCCGAGCTGATGCGCGCTGCGCGCGCCGTCGGTGTGCCGGAGCCTGAGGTCTACCACGTGCTTGAGGCGGCGGATGACCTGGGCGAAGGCTTCATCATGGAGTGGCTCGAAGGGGAAGCCCTGGGGGCGCGCATCGTGCGCGCTCCCGAGTTTGAAGCCTTGCGGCCGCGTCTCGCCTACGAATGTGGACGCGTGCTGGCTCAGATCCACAGTATCGATCTCGAGTCCACGGGGCTTGCCAGCAAACTGCGGACCATCACCCCTGAGCAGTACGTGCGCCAGACCTGGGAGCGCTACCAGCTCTTCCACACGCCGCAGCCGATGATCGACTACGCGGCGCAGTGGTTGCTCGCCAACCTGCCAGCCGCGCCGCGCATGGCGCTCGTGCATAACGATTTCCGCAACGGCAATTTCATGGTGAACGCCGATGGAATTGTCGCGGTGCTCGACTGGGAGGTCGCGCATATCGGCGATCCGATGCGCGATCTCGGCTGGATCTGCACGAATTCCTGGCGCTTCGGCAACGCGGCGGCGCCGGTCGGAGGCTTCGGGGAATACCGCGACCTGTTTCGAGGCTACGAGGATCAGTCCGGTATTATCGTTGATCCCGCCGCGGTCAAATTCTGGGAAGTATTCGGGGCCTTCTGGTGGGCCATCGGCTGTTTAGGTATGGCCGAGCATTACCGCGTCGGTCCCGATCAGACCGTGGAGCGTCCGGGGATTGGTCGCCGTTCGTCCGAGTGCCAAGCCGACTGCGTCAACCTGCTCATTCCTGGTCCGGTAGCCCTGGTTACCGCACGGGATGTGCGTACCGATGACGACATGCCGCGCCTCGATGAGCTGCTGGTATCGGTGCGTGATTTTCTGCGTAACGATGTCATGTCGGCCACCACCGGCCGGCTCAATTTCCTTTCGCGGGTAGCCGGTAACAGTCTCGATATCGTGCTGCGCGATCTGGAGCGCGGCGAAGCGGCGCGCTCGGCTGAGCATGCCCGGCTCAAGGCGCTGTTTGCAGTCGATGAGGATCTTTCGACGCTGCGCTGGCGTTTGACCCACGGCCTGCGCGATGGCTCCATTGCCCTCGACCGCCCGGGTCTCGCCGAGCACCTGCGCGCAACGGTGATCAACCAGCTTGCGATCGACCAGCCGAAGTACCCGGCGCTGGCGACCGCGTTGGCTGGATAGGCGAGAAACCGCCTGGGTGAACCGGTTCCAGCCTCGGCCATGCGTGCATTGGCTGCAGGCTTGGACGCGATCGGGTCAGCGCGCATAATCGGTCAGCAGGTTGCCGCGGATGCCCCCATGCAGCAGTTGTCGGCTCAGGACGCCTCGTTCCTCTATTTCGAAGGTCCGCGCACGCCGATGCACATCGGCGGTGTCATGGTGTACGACCCCAGCACCGTGCGGGGCGGGCGGCAGCGATTTACCGATATCCTCGCGTTTATCGAAGAGCGTCTACACCTCGCGCGCACGTTTCGCCAGAAACTGGTCCGCGTGCCGCTTGATCTCGATCACCCCTGGTGGATCGAGGATCGAGACTTTGATCTCGAATACCACGTTCGTCATATCCGTCTGCCTGAGCCCGGCGACTGGCGCCAGCTCTGTATCCAGGTGGCGCGTCTGCATGCGCGACCGCTTGATGTGAGCAAGCCGCTGTGGGAATTCACGGTGATCGAAGGGCTTGATGCGGTGCCCGGCCTGCCGACGGGGAGCTATGCCGTGGTCAGCAAAGTGCATCACGCGGCGGTGGACGGGGTGTCTGGTGTTGACCTGGTGCAAGCGCTGCATGGTCTTGAGCCTTATCCCGATTCTATCCCGCCGCCCGCGCGCACGTGGTACGGCGAAACGCCGCCCAGCCCCGGGGAGCTCTTGTTTCGCGCACAGATGAAGGGGTTCAGCGAGCCGTTACGGTTTGCGGAGGCGTTGCTGCGCGCGGGCGCGCGTCCCAGTCCGCGCAGGTCTGACGGGGAAACCCGTGGCGCACCGACGCCCCAGCCTGTGCCGCACACGCGTTTTGGGCGGGCGGTCAGTCCGCACCGCGTCATGGAAGCGCGTCAATTTCCGGTATCGGCGATACGCACGGTGCGACGGCAGGTGCCGGGCGCGACGCTCAATGATGTCATCCTGGCGATTTGCGGCGGAGCGCTGCGCCGCTATCTGGCAGCCAAGAACGAGCTGCCGGACAGCTCGCTGGTGGCTATGGTGCCTATTTCCGTGCGCGGCGGCGCGCAGGATCTTGGCAACCGTGTGGCGGCGATGAACGTTGCGATCGGATCCGACTGCGAGAATCCGCTCGAGCGGCTAGCCGGCGTGCACGCGTCATCCCGGCACTCCAAGGCGATCGCTGATGCTGTGGGTGCGCGCCAGTTGACGGATTTTGCGCGGTTTGTGCCCGCTGCAATGTCGGCTGCCGGCGCGCGCCTGTTCACGGAATTTGCTCGGGACAACCCCGCCCGACTGCCGTTCAACTGCGTGGTGACCAATGTGCCCGGCCCCCAGGTGCCGCTGTATTCAGCCGGCGCGCGCCTGGTCAGCCATTACGGTCTCGGGCCAATCTATGATGGTATGGGGCTTATGTTGCCGGTATTCAGCTACTGCGGTGCGGTCAACATCGCGGTTAATGCCTGCCGTGACATCATGCCGGATCCGGATTTTTTCGCTGATTGCTTGGACGCGAGCTGGTTTGATCTCAGTCAGGCGGCTGGGGTGGAGTTGTCGACCCCGGCTTGAAAATACCCCTGAGGGGACTCTCGATCACCGGCACCAGCCGCGTTGTGAGTCTGGACAAAAGTCCAGGCGTGATGGTCTCTTCGAAATCCTCCAGCGCGAAGCAGAGGGTGAACTGCCCGCTCCGATGTCGCACCGACTCGAGGCGCGTATTGCCTGCGAGCGGTGGCAGCGGCAGGTACGTGCGAAACAGCGTGGCAATGTAGTTCGGCACCCCGAGAAAAGAGGCACGCTGCGGCTTGAGGATGAACCAGCCGTTGTCCACGCCAAGGCGCGCCTCCAGGCGAGCGAGCGGAAGACCGGCGAGCTCGGTGTGTACCACCAGCGCGTCATCGCCCAACTCAAGTCGAAACGGCAGCTCGAAACGTCCGAGCCACCGGTCGACAGCCTTCTGACCAACGGTAATTTCAAGCCTTGGCTCACCCAGCGCGATGCGTGCCGGCAGTCCCGGCGTAAAGCGCACGTGCGCCGCCCGCCAAACCACTTCGTCGAGATCGAGCCACGCGGTGGCGAAGCCCTGGAAGGTCATGCGCGCTTCGTCGAACTGGTCCGGGAACGGCAGCCCGGACGCTCGCGCCCACGTGAGCTCCACCGGGCGTTCCAGGTAGGAGCTCACGAGCTGATCGATCAGTGATGGCGCTGGCGCGTCGGTCATGAACGATTCAGGCCTGACGGGAGGCTCGACGCTCGCGCACGGTTACCGTGCCATGTTGATGACTTTCAGCTGGGTGAATTCGCGCAGCCCTTCCTGTCCCAGTTCGGTGCCGATCCCGGACTGCTTGGCGCCCCCGAACGGAAGGGTCGGATCCAGTTCAGCGTGTTTGTTGATCCAAACGGTACCGGCCTCAAGCTTCTCTGCCAGCGCATAGGCGCGCTCGGTATCGCCGGACCAGACCGAACCACCAAGCCCCCAGGGTGAGGCGTTCGCGCGCGCGACCGCGTCTTCCGGATCGGAATACTTGATCACCGGCAGCACGGGGCCGAACTGCTCCTCGTCCACCAGGCGTGTGCCATCGGTGATGTCGCGAACGATGGTCGGGCGCAGGAAATACCCCGGCTGATCGGGCCGCGTGCCGCCGGCGATGACATTGCCGTGCTGGCGCGCGTCCTCGAGAAGCTCTTGCACGCGCTCGAACTGCATCCTGTTCTGCAGTGGTCCAAGCTGAGTGCCTTGTTCGAGGCCGTCACCCACGATGGTCTGCTCGGCAATCTTTGCCAGTGCCTCGCACATTTCATCGTAGATCGATTCATGCACGTACAGGCGCTTCATTGCGATGCAGACCTGGCCGCTGTTCTGGAACGCGCTCTGGAATAGTTTCGGTGCGGTGACCGCGGGATCGACGTCATCCAGCACAATCCCGGCGTCGTTGCCACCGAGCTCGAGGGTGATGCGCTTCAGCAGTCCCGCTGCGCCCGCCATGACTTTGCTGCCCGTGGCGGTCGAACCGGTGAACGAGACCTTGCGCACGTCGGGATGCGCGGTCAGCGCGGCGCCGAGATCGTTTGCGTCGGTGATGATGTTGAGCACGCCGGCGGGTAGCAGGTCGCGGATCAGCTCGCCAAGGCGCAGGGTCGTGAGAGGGGTGGTTGGCGCGGGCTTCAGCACGATGGTGTTGCCGGCGATCAGAGCGGGCGGCACCTTGAACGCCATCAGAATCATCGGGAAGTTCCACGGCACGATGGCACCGACCACGCCGAGCGGCTTGCGGTGTGCCTCGACGCGGCGCCCAGGGCTGTCGTCCAGCACCTCGACCGGCAGATCGAGCGAGGTGAAATAGCGGAAGAACGCGGCTGTACCGTAGACCTCGCCGGTTGCGTCGCCGATCGGCTTGCCCTGTTCCTGGGTGAGCAGCTGCGCGAGTTCGCTCGCATTGGCTTGAATGACGTCGGCTATCGCGTTGACCACGCGCTTGCGCTCATCGATCGACGTGGCGCTCCAGGCCGGGAACGCGGCCTTTGCGGCGGCGACGGCGGCGTTGAGCTGTGCCTCAGAAGCGCGCGGGCATGTGGCGAGCACGGATTCGTTAGCGGGGTTCAGGACCGGCATGGTGCTGTCACCAGCGACCAATGCGCCGTTGATAAGGAGATGGTAGTCGGTCATGGTTCTGTGCCTGCTCCGTGGGAAAGGGTGCGAGGCTAGCATACACTTCGACGTCTGCGCGTCGCGGGTCGTGCATAGGTCACGCGTTACCGTTGCGGAGTTGCCGTATGTCGTCCGGTTACACACCACGAGCCATGCTTGACCGTCTGGTCGCGTTCCCGACCGTTTCCCGGGACTCCAATCTCGAACTCATCGATTTCGTTGAAGACTACCTCACGGCGCATGGCGTGACCGCAGTACGCACAGCGAGCCCCTGCGGACGCAAGGCTAATCTGCATGCAAGCATTGGCCCGCAGCGCGAGGGGGGTGTCGTACTCTCCGGGCACACCGACGTTGTCCCCGTGGATGGTCAGACCTGGTCGAGCGATCCGTTCCTGGTCACGGCGCGCGACGAGCGACTCTACGGACGCGGCACAGCGGACATGAAATCATTCCTCGCCATCGCGCTTGCGCTGGTGCCGGAGATGGCCGCTCTCAAGCGTCCCATTCATCTCGCGCTCAGTTACGACGAAGAGATCGGCTGCCTTGGCGCGCCGACGCTCATTCAATCGTTGCTGAGCACGGTCCCGCGCCCCGCAGCGGTGATCGTCGGTGAGCCGACCGGAATGCGCGTGGTGACAGCCCACAAGAGCATCTTTCTCTTTGCGACGCACGTGCGTGGGTTTGAAGTGCACTCGAGTCTGCAGGATGACGGCGTGTCGGCGATCATGTTTGCCGGCCGCATGCTGGCCTGGCTCGGCGAACGCCAGCGCCAGAACCGTCTGCGCGCCCAGCCGTCCTCAGCGTTTGCCCCCGGCTACACGACGGTGCATTGCGGCCGCATTGACGGCGGTACGGCGTCCAACATTACGGCGCGGGATTGTTACTTCCTCACCGACATTCGTGCTCTGCCCACGGAGCGGGCCGAAGACCATTTCCGCGCCTTCGAACGATTCTGTCGCGAAGAGCTCGAGCCCGAGATGCAGGCAGTAGAGCCCAGCTGTCACATCCGCTTTGACGTGCTGGCCGACGTGCCCGGGTTTGCCGCGGGTGTGACCGAACCTGCGGTTTTGCTGGCGCAGCAGCTGACCGGTCAGAACGGGACGGAGTCCGTTTCCTATGCCGCCGAGGCGGGACAGTTCAGCGCGGCGGGATTGAGTGTCGTGGTCTGTGGACCGGGCGAGATCGCCCAGGCGCACCAGCCGGATGAATACATCACCGCCGAGCAGTTTGCGGCGGGGATCGAGTTTCAGCGTCGACTCATCGAGCAGCTCTCGCGCTGAGTCTGCGAGTGGTCAGGCCTCAGCCGCGGCAGGCGACCGTGCCCGCCTTGGAGGCGCCGTAATCGCGCACGGTGGACCACACCCGCAGCAGGTTGCCGCCGAGAATCTTCTCGATATCTGCCTCGCTGTAGCCCCGACGCAGAAGCCCCTCGACCAGCGCCGGAAAGGCGCTCCCGTCCTTGAGCCCCACGGGGAGCGTATCACCCACGCCGTCGAAGTCGGACCCGATACCCACATGATCGATTCCCGCGAGCTTTACCGCCCGGTCGATATGGTCGAGCAGGTCATCAATGCTGGCGTAGGGATAGGGATTGTCTTTGCGCCACCCGGCGACGAAGGCTTCGATAGCCGGGTCGTCTGTGGTCAGCTTTTCGGCAGTGACATACGTGGTGATGGCGGCACGCTGCGCATCGCCCCAGGCGCGTGCCGGGCGCGTCAGGAAACCCGATCCAAACGCGATCTGCACCACGCCGCCCGTGCCAGCAATAGCCTGCACCATGGCGTCATCGAGATTGCGGGCGAAGCCCGGGGTGAAGTGACGCAGGGACGAGTGACTCGCAATGATCGGTGCCTGCGCCAGTTCGACAATCTGCCAGAACGCGCGATCGGACACATGGGAGACATCCACCATGATCCCGCGCGCCTGCAATTCGGGCACCAGGGTGCGCCCGAAGGGCGACAACCCGCCCCATGGTTCGTTGCTATCGTAGGACGAGTCGGAGATGTGGTTGCTCTTGCTGTGGGTAAGCCCTACGTAGGCGATGCCGCGATCCCGGTAGTGATCCAGGCGCGCGATATCCCCGGCAATCGGACCGCCGTTCTCCATACCGAGAGGTAGCGCCACGCGCCCGCTCGCCGCTGCTGCGCGCACGTCCGCCGGGCAGGTTGCGATGACGAACTTGTCAGGTTGCGCGGCGGCGATGGCTTCGACGTTGTCGATCAGCGTGTCGGCAAGCACAGACGCTTCGCCTCGCGCATCGGTTTCCGCGGGGATGTAGATCGACATGAAGGCGCCGTCGAGCCCGCCGGCACGCGCGCGCGGCCAGTCGAAGTCGCCGGTTGCCGTGCGGGCTGCGATATCCGCCGGCGCTTCGATCAGACGGTAAGGCACGTCGATATGCGTGTCGACGATGATGAGGTCGCGGGCAAGATCGCGTGCCCTCTCAGCGTGGTCCGGGCCTCCCGTTTGAGCGCAGCCGGTAGCAAGGGCAAGACCAAGCAGCAGGGGAGCTAATGTTTTTCTCATTCGGGTACCGGACAGTGATCGCAAGTGCCTCGGATCTCAATCAGCCGATGGGCGACAGCAAAACCATGACGTGCGGCGCTCTTCGCGATCAGCGCCTCGAGCGCAGCGTCTTCGAATTCGGTGAGACGTTTGCACTGACTGCAGACGAGCACGATACCGCCATGGCTGTGCTCGTGGCCGGGGCTTTCGATCTCGCAGGCTGCGTAGGCCTGTAGCGCGTCGATACGATGGATCAGCCCGGCCTCGAGCAGGAAGTCGAGTGCTCGGTAAACGGTCACGGGCGCTGGGCGCGCGCGCTCCGCCTTGAGCTGTTCCAGCAGGTCGTAGGCTCCGACCGGCTTATCGCAGGCAGCGATGAGTGCGTACACCTGTCGGCGCAGGGTCGTGAAGATCAGTCCCCGGTCTGCGCAGAGTCGCTCTGCTGCCTGAATCGATCGCGCGCTCATGCCCCCATGTTCCCACGTCGCGAAGCGGTCAGACAAGCAACACGCCCGTGAAGGGTAGCCCGGCAGTGCTCGCAAACGTGGTCGCCGTGCGGCGGGTGGGTTATCGTCGGTGGCGCGTCCATGCCGGGCGCCAAGCGAGGAGTTGAACAATGCGGATTGGCGTCATGATCGGCGGCGATGGTCGGCAGCACACCATTGACGATGTCATCGGAATTGCGCGACAGGTAGAGGCGGCTGGGCTTGACGATGTCTGGATGGCGAACATCTTTTCTTTTGATGCCATCTCAACGCTCATGCTGGTGGGCCGCGAAGTGCCGCGGATCGGTCTTGGCACGGCGGTCACGCCGACCTATCCCCGCCACCCGGTTGCCATTGCGCAGCAGGCGCTCACCACCGCAGCGGCGTCTGGCAACCGATTCACGCTTGGCATTGGTCTGTCACATCAGCTCGTGATTGAGAACATGTTCGGCCTGTCTTATGCCCATCCAGCGCGGCACATGAAGGAATATCTGAATGTGCTGATGCCACTGGCGCGCGGCGAAGCGGCAAACTTCAGCGGTGAGGAGTATCGCGTAGCCAACGTCGCACTGGACGTGCCGGGTGCGACCCGTCTGCCCGTGGTGGTCGCGGCGCTGGGGCCGGCGATGCTGCGCATCGCGGGTGAACTAGCTGATGGCACCAACACCTGGATGGTGGGCCCGCGCACGATGGAAAGTCACATCGTGAAGCGCATTCGCGAGGCCGCAGCGGGAGCTGGGCGACCGGCCCCCAGCATCGTCGGCGGCTTTCCGATCATTCTGACCAATAAGCCCGATGCAGCCCGTGCGCAGATCGCGCAGCAGCTGACCATCTACGGACAGCTGCCGAGCTATCGCGCGATGCTGGATCGCGAGGGTGTTGCGGGTCCCGCGGATATCGCGATTGCCGGTGATGAGAATCTCCTGCGGGGGGAACTGCGTCGACTCGAAGAGATCGGTGTCACGCACTTCAACGCGGCGATTGCGGCCGTGGAAGACGGCGCGTTTGAGCGCACCCTGGAGTTCCTGTCCAGCGTGCGCGGAGCGGGGTGATGAATCCGTTCCGACCCAGAAACCTCACCGGTGGCGTAGCCTGGATCACCGGGGCCGGCAGCGGGATCGGTGCGGCCGCTGCGCTCGCGCTGGCGGCTGAAGGAATGCACGTGGTGCTGTCTGGGCGCCGCGAGAGTCAGCTGCAGGAGGTCGCTGCGGAGATCGGCGCAGCCGCGGAGGTGTTGGCGCTCGATGTGGCGGACAAGTCAGCGGTGCGCCTCGCGGTCGATACGATCATGGCGCGCCATGGACGCATCGACGTGCTCGTGGCGAGCGCCGGACTGAACATCCGCGATCGCAACTGGCCCGTGCTGACCACGGATGACTGGGACACGGTTATTCGGGTGGATCTCGACGGTGCGTTCTACTGTTGTCACGCCGTGCTGCCGATCATGAAAGCGCAGGGTGACGGGCTCATCGTCAACGTTTCCTCATGGGCGGGTCGATTTGTCTCGGTGGCCACCGGTCCTGCGTACTCGGCGGCGAAGCACGCCATGAACGCGATGACCGAGAGCATCAACATGGAAAACGGCGTGCATGGAGTCCGCGCCTGTGCGGTATGCCCGGGCGAGGTATCGACTCCGATTCTCGACAAGCGCCCGGTGCCGGTCTCTGCGGAGGATCGCGCGCGCATGGTGCAGCCCGAAGACTGCGGCGCCATCATCGCGTTTATCGCGACATTGCCGAAGCACGTCTGCATCAACGAGATCACGGTGAGCCCCACGTGGAACCGCGGCTACGTGTCTCAGGTGCGGTCCTCGCACCCGGCGCCGTGATCAAGCGGCGACGGAGTGGCCGCGTTTGCAGCCGCGTGTGGACGTCAGCCGAGCGTAACGGCGACAAGCCCTGTGCCGAGCAGGGCGATACCCAGGATCTCTCTTGGCGTCAGGCGCTCGTCGAAATAGCGCAGCGATATCAGGCCTGCGAACAGGAGCTCTGCCAGAGCAAGGGTCCGTACGCGGGCCACGGATTCGATTGCCATCGCGGTGAACCAGCCCGCAGACGCAGCGGCACCCATGCCGCCGGCGAGCAGTGACGCGCGCCAGGCGCGAAACACCGGCATGATGGCCTCAGGCTGTTGATGCAGCATCCAGGCGCCCATGACAACGGTCTGCAACGACTGCGCCACAACAAGTCCAAACGCGGCGGCAAGCACAAACGGGGTATCCCCCAGCGCGAGCGCGCTGGCGCGATAGCCCACTGCGGCCAGCCCGAACAAGGCGCCGGACGCGAGACCGAGCAGAGCAATCGGTTGGGTCCAGTTCGTTACCAGCGCCGCAAAGGGACGCTCGGGGTCGCTCGGCGAGATCAGCAGCACGCCAACCGTGCCGATCATGATCGCCACCACCATGAAGGAGGTAATGGGGTCGCCCAGAAAGAGCAGCCCGAAGACCGCGACCTGCATGGCCTCGGTCTTCGAGTAGGCGACACCAAGAGCGAAGTTGCTGGCTGCCATGACGCGCAGCAGCAGTGCTGTGGCAAGCACCTGGGCGAGGGCGCCAGCGCTCACGAAAAGCAGAAAGCGCAGGTCAGGAATCGGCAATGCTGACCCGGTGACCACGAGCACCACGGCTAGCCACGCAAGTGCGAAGGGTAGTCCGTAAAGAAACCGCACCCAGGTAGCGCCAACCGTGCCGAGACTCGATGTCAGCTTCCGCTGGGCGGCGTTGCGGATGGTTTGCGCCAGCGCTGCGAACAGCGTGATCGGAATCCAAAGATAGGGATCCGGAATCAAGCGCTCTTCCGGTTCATGGACTTGACCCGCGGCAGCAGCCGATCAATGAACAGTCGCGTCTGTGCGATCACATCGTCACCGTCCACGGCGATGGGTCTCAAGATGAACTTGTGGACGCCCGCGGCGCGAAAACGCTCGAGTAATGCGAGCAGATCCTCGGTATCGCCGACGGCCATGAAGCCCTCCGGCGCGCGCCCCAGACGCTTGGCGAGCAGGTCGTGATAACGGGCAACCACGGGTTCATCGGCACGACCAAAGCGAAACGCGAAGCCTGCGCCATAGTGATCTTCATCAATGCTGCGACCGAGTGCCGCCAGACGATCTTTGATCCCAGCGATCACCGGCGCGACCTGCTCTGGGGACTCGATTCCTGCCTGCCAGCCAGTGCCCCAGCGCGCGGTACGTTCGATTGCCTGTTGCGCAGATCCGCCGATCCAGAGCGGCAGCGGCTGCTGAATGGGTCGCGGCGAAATGGTTGCGTCGTCCAGACGGTAGTGTTCGCCGGTGAACGTGACGTGCTCCTCCGACCACAGTCGACTCATGATCTCGAGCCCCTCGTCGGCGCGCTTGCCGCGGCCTCGGGTGGGTGTACCGGTTGCCACATAGTCGCGCGACTGCGCGCTGCCCAGTCCGAAAGCGGGCAGCAGGCGACCGCCGCTCATAACATCGATTGATGCGCAGGCTTTTGCCGTGATCACGGGGTCGCGCAGGCCGAGACTCGCGACGTTCATGCCAAACTTGAGTCGCCTTGACCCGCCTGCAAGCGCAGCCATGACCGACATCGCTTCGAGCTGCGGATCGGTGCTGATAATGCGGTCGCTTTGCCAGATGGAGTCCACGCCGCCGTTGTCGCATAGATCCACCCATTGCCAGAAGCCCCGATGGT
>JBMTYG010000017.1:0-36083 GCA_049454295.1 Pseudomonadales bacterium | reverse complement strand
CAGCGTGATGAGGTGTGGCGCCATCCGCTGCTATCCCGGTTCGTACCACCCCACATCCTCGAGCCCCGCGCGGTGCGCCGTATCATGGCGCCAGATAGCGATTATCAGCCGGTCATCGATAGTGCCGCTAACGCCGCCGCGCTTGCACGGCGCGGCATCCCGGTCAGTATTGGAGCGCACGGACAGCGCGAAGGTCTCGCCGCACACTGGGAAATGTGGACGTTTGTGTTGGGCGGCATGTCGCCGCTGGAGGCGCTGCGCAGCGCGACCACGGAGCCGGCACGCTACCTGGGGCTTGACCGGGACCTGGGCAGCATCGAAGCCGGCAAACTCGCCGACATCGTCGTGCTGAACGGTAACCCGCTCAGCGACATCCGCGTGACCGACGATATCGAGTGGATCATTCAGAACGGTCGCCTGCTCGAGGCGCGGACGCTGAACGAGCAGCTAACCGGAAACCGCGCGCTCGACCCGCCCTATTGGGCGGACGAGCGCTGAGCGTAACAACTGGAGGGTTATTCTGTTGACGTCGCCTCAGGCGCCACCGCAGGCGCCGACAGCTGGCGCACCTGCTGCATGCCTTCACGCAGCGAGACAGCCCAGGCCTTGATCACGCGCTTGGCATCCGCGGTATTGGTAACCGAGTCATGCCAGGTCATACGACTACTGCGCTCCGTTTGACGATCGGCGACACGCGCCAAGATTTCGCCCGTCAAGCCATCAAAGATTTCGAGATACAGAGTCATCGAGCCCGCCGAGGTGGAGAACGCGCCTTTTTGACCCGGACCCATGGATGCATCCGGCACGGTGATATCCAGATTGATGATCGCGGGGCGAAGGATGAGCGTAGATTCATCGACCTCTTCTACCCACTGCAGCTTGCCGCTGGTTTGAATCTCTTCCCGCATGACGTTGCCGAACATCTTCGATAGCGCTCGGCTGATATCGTCCATATCCATCTTGGTCACGCGCGAAGAACCCATGCGACTCTGGTCACGCTGCCAATTACGACGAAACGACACGGTGCAATCGAGCAGCTTGACGCTCGTGTACTGGTCGAAGTCGACACCCGGTTTCAGATAGACCAGTTGCAGTTCCGTGTCATGCACGAGGTGCAGACCATCGTGACTGACCTCCGGGGGCTTTTGCGCGGCAGCGGCCGACGTGAGCATCAAACCAACCACTATCCAGAGCACCACTCGCGCTCGGGTTAGAAACTCAGAACCATTGGACATCACTCGCTCCCCATTCATTGACGTCTACGATTCGTACCTTGGCGGGCGAAGGTCTGAGGGTCAAGTATCAGGGGCTCTTCGCACTCGCTCCATCGCCGCGCAATGCGCGCACACTAGACCGGCGGATGCGCGCTGTGGGTGCGCGATCGCTCGAAATCCACGAGGGATATGTCCTTCTTGAATAGGGTCGTCCACGACCACTCAAGGAACAGGCGGACCTTCCAGGCAATGGTCGGTATGCGAGCCAGGTAAAACGCGCGCCAAAGGAGCCACGCCGGCATTCCGCCTAAACGCAGTCCGAAAACTTCTGCCACCGCCTTGCGATGACCGACCGCCGCGAGCTGACCACGAGAGATGAAGCTGAAGTTTTTGAGCGGCTTGCCCGCCAGACTCGCAACCAGGTTTGCCGCAAGCACCTGCGCCTGGGGCACAGCAAACTGAGCGGTGGTCGGACTGGGCTTGCCGGTGCGAGCGTTTGGCACCACTGCACAGTCGCCAAGGGCCCACACTCGGTCCTGTCCGGGCACCGCAAGTGACCCGTCCACCGGAATACGGCCGCGCGCGTCGGCAAAGGGCAGACTGGCGATAAACGCGTGCGCCTGGGTGCCCACGGTGCTCACCACCGTGGCAGCCTCGATCCGGGTTCCGTCTTTCATGACCACGCCGGTCGCGTCCACGGCCTCTACCTGCGCATTCAGGTGCACGCGCACGCCACGCTTCGACATCACACGCTCGGTGTAGCGCCCAAGTGATTCCGAGACCTCGGGCAGCAGGTGCGGCATCGCGTGCAGAATGTGCACCTGACAGTCGTCTGGCCGCACCCGTTTGAAGAGTGGCGCTGCTTCCCGCAGAAGATCATGAATCTCTCCCGCCACCTCAACGCCGCTGAATCCCCCACCCACCACCGCGAAACTGGTCAGCCGCCGACTCTTTTCAACATCATAGGTTAGCGTCGCCTCCTCGAGACAACCGATCACACGATTGCGCAGGTGCATGGCGTCACCCAGCGTTTTGAGCGGCAGCCCGTGCACGTCGATACCGGGCACTGCGTGCACATTCGCGTCGAGTCCAGCCGCCAACACGAGGTGTTCGAACGGAATCGAATCTCTGATCGGCTGCGAATAGGAGATTCGGCGCGCTTCAAGATCGATTCCAGTCACCTCGACCATGCGTATTCGGGTGCGCCGCAGCAGTCGCCGCAGCGGTACGACAACGTGGCTTGGCAATACCGAAGCGCCGACCACTTCAGGCAACAAAGGATTGAACGTGATGTAGTCAGTCTGACTGAGGAGAAAAATGTCATAGCCAGTCGGCAGTCGCCGCTCTAGCGCGCGCGCCAGCGTGACCCCGGCAAAGCCGCCGCCGACGATGACAATGTTCTTTTGTTGGTCCGAACGTTCTGAACCCATACCGACATCAGATTCCATCGACCTCTCCCCACCACCGCGCGGTAAGCCCCCGACCCATAATCTGTGTGCTGTTACGCACCGTCGACCCCCACGTTAGCGGCACACAGCGCGTCTATTTCATCGGCGCTATAGCCGTACTCGGCGAGAATAGCTCGGGAATGTTCGCCGACCCGTGGCGCGCGCGCCGGCGGCACCTGGCGTTCGCCATCGAGCGTCATAGGTGACGCCAGCGTCCGATCCATCTGGGGAATGCCCGGCGCTGCCGGAACGAACACGTCATTGGCAATGAGCTGCGGATCGTCAATCACATCGGCATTGCGAGCAACAAGGCTGTAGACAATCCCACTACGGTCCAGACGACGGCACAGATCGTCCGCGTCGAACTGTCCGATGACGCGGGCTAGTTCGGCGCGCGCATAAAACCGATTCGAAAAGAGAGGCTTCACTGGCTGCATGCGCGGATCATCCTGCCAGGCCTCGGCTGACAGCGCGTCAACAAGGCGTGGCCAGTCGCGCGGTATATTCTGCACCGCAAGCAGCACATAACGGCCATCGCGCGTGGCGTAGACGTTCTGAACCGGATTCGACCAGCCTTCCTGATCGCGCCGCGCGGCATTATCGACGCCCGCAAGAACCGCCTGCAGGTTCAGGCCATTAGCCCAAGTGCCGGTCGCCGCAAGCGACGTAGATACCAGCCCGCCCTTGCCGGTGCGATCACGTCGGTAGAGCGCCATCATAATACCGGCGAAGAGCGTCATGGCTGTGGCGTGGTCACCCACCCCACCCGCTGGGACCGTAGGCGCCACGTCCTTCTCATGCATCATGTCGAGAATACCGGTGCGCGCGAACCAGCCGGTCAAATCGAAGGCCGGACGATCGGCTTCAGCGCCCGCGTACCCATACGCACAGATCTGCGCCATCACTAATCGCGGGTTGGTCGCGCTGACACGCTCCCATTCGAGCCCGTGGCGGCGCAGTTGCCCGGCGCTGAAGTTCACCACGAACACATCCGCCGTCTGCAGCAGCCGGTCGAGAACCGCGCGGCCGTGCGGCTGCGTGATATCGAGACCCAGCCCGCGCCGGTTGCGGTCGGTGAGCTGCCAGGACCACTCACTCGGATGACCCGCAGCGATGGACCGATGCCGATCGCCGCCCGGCGGCTCAATCTTGATCACCTCCGCGCCGTAGTCGGCGAGAATCGTGGCGGCGCACGGCCCCGCTAAAAACGAGGCCGCGTCGATCACCCGAAGACCCGCGAAGAGCGTGGACACGGCTCAGCGCAGCGCGTACAGGTCAGGTTCCGCATCGTGCGTGCGGCGCCAGTACTCGAGATTGGGGAACGGCGAATTGTTGACCACCTTACCCGCCGAGTTCTTGTACCAGCTCTGCACACCCGGGTGCCCCCAAGCGAGCGTGCGGCTGATCGCCTGCACTTCCTCGTTGTACGCATCATTGGCAGCGGCTGTGACTTCGAGCTCCCGCGCCTGACGCTCCAGCATGAGCGCAAGGCACTGCATCATGTAATGCACCTGGCACTCGATTGTGTAGATGATGCTGCCGCCGTGGACGATATTGGTGTTCGGTCCGTACAGACAGAACAAGTTCGGATAGTCCGGTACCAGAATGCCTTTGTACGCCCGAGGATAGTCGCCCCACCGGTTTTCAAGCGTCTGCCCGGACCGGCCCACCACGTCCATCGGCCACAGGAAATGGTTGGTGTTGAAACCCGTAGCGAAGATGATCACATCGATCTCACGCAGCGCACCGTCCGCCGTTTCGATGGCGTTCGGGTGGACGCAACGAATTTCATCCGTGACTAGCTCGACGTTGTCGCGGGCAAGCGTCGGGTACCAGTTGTTATCCACGATCAACCGCTTGCCGAACACCGGGAAGTCCGGCACCACTTTCGGCAGCAGGTCCTGACGATCGCCAAGCTGCTCGCTGATGTAGGCGATGAGCGCGTTGCGCATGCCTTCGTTCGCCTCGTTGGTCGAACGCTCTGGATGCGGCCAGTTCGGATCCGCAGGCACCGCGCCCCAGTTGCGATCCGCGAAGCTGAAGATCATGCGCGCACGATGCCACTCGGCGTAGCACGGGATGTGCTTGAGCGCCCACTTGAGCCCCGGCTCTACGGGTCGGTAGTAGTCGCGGTTCGGCGACAGCCAATGCGGCGAACGCTGAAAGACGTAGACCTGCGCTGCCTTCGCCGCCGTCTTCGGCAACAGCTGCACCGCGCTGCAGCCGGTGCCAATCACAGCGACGCGCTTGCCGGTCACGTCCACATCGTGGCGCCAGCGTGCGGAGTGAAACGCCGCCCCGCTGAAACTGGAAAGCCCGGGGAAATCCGGCGTGGAGGGACGATTGAGCTGCCCGACGGCGCTAATCACCGCGTTCGCCGTCAAGGTTTCTGAACGACCATCCGCACGGCGCACGTCCACGTGCCAGACACACGCCTCGGCGTCATACCGCATTGCGGTAACTTCGGTATTGAACTGCACCGAGTCGCGCAGCCCGTACTTGTCAGCACAGCGGTCGAAATAGGCGAACAGTTCGTCACGCTTCGAGAAATACCCCGACCAGTCCGGGTTGCGATCGAACGAGAAGGAATAGAAATGGTTCGGCGTGTCGACGCCGCAGTCGGGATAAGAGTTCTCGTACCATGTGCCGCCAACTTCTGGATTTTTCTCGAGAATCACGAACGGGATACCGGCGGCCTTGAGCTTGATACCGCTGCAGAGGCCCGACATGCCAGCCCCCACCACGATGACGCTGAAGCCTTCCGGTGCCTTGCCGGCCAGCACCTGAGAGATCTGCTCCTGCCATTGCCGGTCACGGTTTACGAAACCGGTTTCTTCCAACAGCATCTCGCAGAAGGTATCGGACACCGGCTCTGCGGTTGAGAACGTCATCATTTCCTGCAATCGGGCTGCGGTCGGGGCAGGCGGCAGCTCTCCGCCGCGGGAACGAATGTCGAGCAGCAGCGCGCGCGCCGCTGCTCGAATCTCCGCCGCGACCTCGGGGGCAAACCGTCCGCTGTCGTCCGGAAACATGCTGCCCTCAGGTGTTTCGATCGGCTTGGGGCGATAGCGCTCTGTCAGGTAACGGTTGTCGCCCACCAGCTGCGTCATCACCATCAGCAGCGTCGGTAAGTTCACGTCGGCTAGCGCGCGGTCCAGGTCGGCATCAGTGCCCGGAATAGTCATCGTGGTCACGGCCCTCTCCCTCTCTTACTACAGAAAAATCCGAACTCCGCGCGGCACAACGCAGTTCGCGCCGCAGAAGCCCGAAGAATACTGCCCCTGACCAGCAACGGAAACCGCCCCCCGACCCCTGCGACACGCCGCCCCCTGCGTGTATAGTCAGGGCAGACGTCTGCGCGGCACTCGACCGGGGGGAACATCATGTCGGACTACGATCTCATCATTCGCGGCGGCACGCTGATCGACGGCACGGGCGGAGCGCCCAGAGACTGTGATGTGGCCATTCGTAATGGCCGCATCGCCAGCCTCGATCCCGGGGTTCACGCCCGCGCAACCGAAGAAATCAATGCCCGCGGCAAGGTAGTCACCCCGGGTTTTGTGGACGTGCATACCCACTACGACGGACAGGCGACGTGGGATGCCCACATGGCACCCTCCTCCAACCTAGGCACCACCACCGTGGTCATGGGCAACTGCGGCGTTGGTTTTGCCCCCTGCCGCGATAGCGATCACGAGACCCTGATCGAACTCATGGAAGGCGTGGAGGAAATCCCGGGCACCGCGCTCGCGGAAGGGCTGCCCTGGAACTGGGAGAGCTTCCCCGACTATCTGGACGCGATCGACGCCCGCGCTCGGGATATCGACGTTGCGGCGCTGGTACCGCACGGCCCGGTGCGCGTATTTGTCATGGGCGAACGAGGGGTAGCGCGCGAGAGCGCAACGCCCGAGGACATCGCGTCCATGCAGCGTATCATCAAGGCGGCGCTCGCCGCGGGCGGGGTCGGTCTGTCGACTTCGCGCACGCTGGTACACCGCAGCAGTCGCGGTGACTACATCCCCACGTATCGCGCCGCCACGGAAGAGTTGAAGCAGCTCGGGCAAGTACTGTCCGGCGCTGCCGGCCACGTCTTCCAGCTGATCTCCGACTGGGAAGATCCGGACGCTGAGTTTGACATCCTGCGCGCCACCAGCCGCGCCACCGGCGCCAAGGGCACGTTCACCCTGCTCGACCTGGGCACCACGGCGCCAAACGGCACGCCGCTCTGGCAGCACCATTTGCGCAATATCGAGGCGGCGCAGTCAGAGGGGCTCGACATTCGCGGGCAGGTGCTCTCCCGTCCTGTCGGCATGCTCATGGGCCACCCGGCTTCGATGAGCGCCTTCTCGCGTCGACCCACCTTCCTCAAGCTGCAGTCACTGCCCCACGCCGAGCGCATGGCGGCGCTTCGAGATCCAGAGATTCGTGCGCAAATCCTGTCGGAGCAGAACCTGAATCCGCACATGTTCGTGCGCATCTTCGAAAAGCGTTACGACGCGCTGTACCCGCTCGAAGAGCCGATCAACTATCTGCCAGCGCCGGAGCATTCCGTCGCCGCGCTGGCTCAGGCAGCCGGACGGGATCCGCAGGAATGGCTATACGACTATTTCCTCGGCAACGACGGGGCGAACCTGGTCTACATTCCGGCGACCAATTTCACCGCGAACATTCCGACCCTGCTCCGACACCAGCACACGGTAGCGGCACTCGGCGACGGCGGCGCCCACGTCGGCTCGATTTGCGATACCAGCGCGAACGTCTACGTGCTGACCAAGTGGGTCAAGGAAAAGCGCGAGCTGGATCTCTCCACCGCCATTCACATGCTGACGCGCCAGCCGGCTGAGCTCTATTCGCTCCTCGATCGCGGCATCGTGGCACCCGGCATGGCGGCGGACCTGAACGTGATCGATTTCGACCGCCTTGCACTGCGGACGCCACACATCGTTGCCGATCTGCCGGCTGGCGGCCGCCGCTTCCTGCAGCATGCAAACGGCATCGAGGCGACGATCAAGTCCGGCGCTGTGATCTGCCGCGAGAACGTGCTCACGGGCGCCCTGCCGGGCCAGCTGCTGCGCGGTCGACGGGACGATCCGCGCGGAGCCGCAGCGCGTTGAGCGGCGCGCCGTCACACGCGGCATGAACCGACTTGAGCGGTTGCTACACCGCCTTGATCTGACGCCCGTGTCCGCCGACGTATTTCGTGGCAGCGCGGGCGCCGGCGGTATCGGCAGTGCGGGGCGCTTGTTCGGTGGGCTGGTCGTGGCACAAGCCTTCGTCGCCGCAGCGCGCACCGTGGAGACCTTGCAGCCCCACTCGCTGCACGGCTACTTCCTCGCGCCCGGGCGAGCCAACGCGGACATCGAATTTCGCGTGACCCGGACCAAGGAGGGACGCAACTTCCACGCGCGCGAAGTGAGCGCGTGGCAGTCCGATACCCGTATTTTTCAGCTCATTGCCAGTTTTCAGGTGCCCGAGTCCGGGGTCGAGCATGCGGACCCGATGCCCGCCGTGGCCGCTCCCGAAACGCTGCCCAACCGTGACCAACTGCGCGGACGCAGCGACTGGGCTGACCAGCCAATCGACGTGCGCATGGGAACACCGATTACCGCCGATGCGGCCCTGCCACCCCATCAGCACGTCTGGCTACGTGCCAACGGACCGCTGCCTGACCATCCGATGCTGCACGCGGCACTGCTCGTCTACGCGAGCGATCGCAGCCTGCTCGACACCGCCTTTCGTCCCCACGCCGATCGCGGTCGACTCGAAAGCGCGAGCCTCGACCATGCTGTCTGGTTTCATCGCATGCCCCGCTTTGACGACTGGTTGCTCTACGCGACCACAAGCCCCGCGGCGACCGGTGGACGCGGACTTGCCCACGGAGCGATCTATGACCGAGCGGGTGCTCGCATCGCGAGCGTCACGCAGGAAGGCGTCATCCGCGTGCGCTGAAGAGTCAGCGGGCGCAGTACACTTGAGCCCATGCCCGCGTTGGGCTGTTCATGTTGATTCTTGGAGAAGGGGGAGCGTCATGGGAAATCTGGACGGGAAGGTGGCATTGGTGACGGGCGCGGCCCGCTATCGGGGGCTTGGACGGGCGATGGCGCTGCGGCTCGCCGCGGACGGCGCCGACGTCATCGTGACGGGTCGTCCGGCTGCCCAATCCTCGGTCACGGAGTCCGAGCGGGCCATGGGCTGGCGCGGCGTCCATTCTCTTGCCGAGGAGATCGAGGCCATGGGTCGACGCGCCCTGGGGCTCGAGTTCGATGTCACGAACCCTGCCGCCGTGGAGTCCGCCATCGCAGACGCGCTAGCCGCAATGGGGCACATCGATATTCTGGTAAACAACGCAGGCGTCCCTTCCGGCGCAGGAGCCGCGCCCTTGCTCGACATGGATGACGCGATGTGGAACGACACCGTTGCGGTCAACCTCACCGGCGTCTATCTCGTCACCAAATGGGTAGGTCGCGCCATGCGCGATCGCGATCAGGGCGGATCGATCATCAACATCTCGTCCACCGCCGGGCGGCGCGGGCTACCAGATTATGGCGCCTATTGCGCCACCAAGTTCGGCGTGGTCGGCATGACCCAGCAACTCGCAACGGAACTCGGACGGCACAATATTCGGGTGAATTGCGTCGCCCCTGGGTCGCATCCCACCGACATGATGGATGGCACCATCGGCCGAACTGCAAACCGGGTCGGCGCCAACACCGAGCAAATCACAGCCGCTATTCGCTCCGCGGCCCTGCTACGACGTCAGGGTCGGCCAGAAGAACTGGCGGCGAGCGTGGCTTTCCTCGCCAGCGACGAAAGTGCGTTCATCACCGGGCAAACACTGAATGTGGACGGCGGCGCGCACATGAGCTGAGCGCCCGCCGCAAAGATGTCGCGGTGCTCAATGACTCCGCGACGATCGACTTACTTGGCGATCCGATGCAGCGCACAAATCTTGTTGCCTGACGGGTCGCGCAGGTACGCCAGGTACAGCCCGGAGCCAGGGCGCTCGCCAGGCGGGTCTTCGCAGGTCACTCCGCCGTTTGCCACACCCGCCGCGTGCCAGGCATCCGCTTCCGCTGGGGTCGCTGCCGCAAAGCCCACGGTGCCGCCGTTAGCGCCGGATGCCGGTTCGCCGTTGATCGGCAGCGACAGCGCGAAGGTGCCCGCCGGGGTGAAATAGAAACAGCGACCGCGACCGTCGAGCCGACCCGGGGCGTGACCCAGAGCGCCCAGCACGGCGTCGTAGAACTTCTTCGAGGCGTCCAAATCGTTTGCGCCGACCATGATGTGACTGAACATGCCGTCTCTCTCCTGTGCTGGCCGACAGTGTCAGCCGGTGATGTGTAATGGCATGGGCAGATTAACGGGAATCGGGTCGCGCACCAAATCAAAGACTGACCGGAACCACCGCTTCCCGCTGAACATTCTCGAGCACGCTGCGGGCGCGCCGGGTGATCTCCATCCACTGTCCTGACACCACCAGCGCGGGCGGTGTGAGGGCAGTCACGGCCAGCGCGGTGACCGCTGGGAGGGCGAGATAATCCGGCCACTGCTCGGCGTCGATCACACCCATCGGCAGAAACCGCGCCTCAGGAAAGGCGGACGTCAGTATCCTGATCGCACGCGCGCCACCGAGCGGAGCGGGAAACAAGCGTTGCACGCGATAGCCCGCCGCAAGCGCTGTTGCAATCTCGGTTGGCGTCTGCACGCCGGGTAGCCAGGGTGTCGTCGTCGAGGCCGACAGTTCATACAAAAGCGGCGTGGCGCCCGGCGACGTTATGCAGCTCACTTGGGCCGCCTGCGCCGCCTTCCACTGGGTTTCGTTCGTTACGCCACCCGCCGCCACGAGAAGCGTCGGGAAATGCTCGGCAATCAGACGCAGATGCAGCGCGTCTTCCGCATCGCGCAAGGTCACCTCCACGCACGCAACGCCCGCCGCCACAAGCGCATCGAGCAGGGGCACGACGATGTCCGCGTCACCGAGCGTGAGCACAGGAACCAGATGCTGGGCGCGCGCCCGCGCCAGAAACAGTGAGTCAATCGCATCAGCCATCAGAGTTCCTTACGCCTCCGCGCACCACGCTACCGACTCTACCTTAACTCGACCGACCCATGGCTCGCAGATGCGCTGAACGCGACGCCGACAGGGCGTCAGGCACCATGCGCTGTCCCACCGATCTTGCCTGCACATGCCCGACCGTTTTTTGCTCCACACCGACGACGGCTGGCACGCCTTCGAGGACTGTCGCTATGTGGTCACGACGCGCCACCTGAACGAGGTGACGCGCGCGCTACGGACGGTGGAGGAAGCGGTTCAGAACCACGGCTGGTATGCGGTTGGATTTTTGAGCTACGAGGCTGCCCCCGCCTTTGACCCCGCGTTGGAAACGCACGCTCCTACCGATTTTCCACTGCTCTGGTTCGCACTCTGCGCCCGTCGCGCACCACGCAGCCCAGAGGACGTGTTTCCGTGGCCCGACGCGCTCCCTGCCATGACCTGGGCGCTCGATGTCGATGCGACCCAGTACCGTAACGCCATCACCGATATTCGCGCTCAGATCGCACGGGGTCACACCTATCAGGTCAATTACACCGCTCGCTACGAGAGCGCTCTCAACGCGGCGCCGATACACCTCTTCCATCGACTCGCCCGACATCAGCATCGCCATGCTGCCTTTCTCGACCTGCCCGAGTGGAGTATCTGCTCGGGGTCACACGAGCTGTTCTTTGCCCTGGAAGGAGACAAGGTCACCTGCCGCCCGATGAAAGGCACTGGCCCACGCGGCATCGACAAACAAAGCGACGCGGACCTTGCCGCAGCTCTGCGAGCCTCGATAAAAGATCAAGCCGAAAACCTCATGATTACCGACATGATGCGCAACGACCTTGGGCGCGTGGCTCAGGCTGGTAGCGTGGAGGTGCCCGCACTCTTTGCGGTTGAACGCTATCCAACCTTGTACCAAATGACATCCACGGTCACCTGTCGCACCGAGGCCTGTGTTAGCCAGCTGTTGACCGCCTTGTTTCCAGCGGCGTCCATCACCGGTGCGCCCAAGGTGAGCGCCATGCGGCATATCCGACGCCTGGAAACATCGCCGCGCGAACTCTATACCGGCGCGATCGGGTGGATCGGGCCCGGTCGCAACGCGGCGTTCAACGTGGCGATTCGCACCGCCGTGGTTGACAAGCGCAGCGGTGCCACACGCTATGGCGTGGGTGGCGGCATCACCTGGGACTCTCGACCGGCAGCCGAGTACGCTGAAGCGCAGCTGAAAGCGCGCGTCTTAACCGAGCCTCTCGAACGCAGCTTTCATTTGTTCGAGACGCTGCGCTGGGATCCCGAAGACGGCTGGTTTCTGCTTGACCGGCACATAGAGCGCCTGCTGCGTTCCGCCCACTATTTCGCCTTTCCTGTGGCAGCGGACACACCCTTCGCAGCAGCGTTCACCGCCTGTGCGAACGCGCTCGTCGCGCAGGCAAACGAGGCATGTCGGGTGCGTATTCAACTCGACGCCGATGGCCGTCTGCACGGTCAGTCCGTACGGCTAACCCAGACTGAGATGCCCTTTCGCGCGCGGCTTGCTAACCGCCCCGTGCTCGCCTCCCATCCGTTTCTTCGGCACAAGACCTCAGTCCGTCAGATGTACGAAGATCCGCGCCAGCAAGGTGTTGAAGAGATTCTGCACTACAACGAGCGCGGCGAGCTGACCGAGTTTGGTATTGGCAATCTGGTGCTCGATATCGCTGGCGAACGGGTCACGCCACCGCTCTGCGCGGGCCTGTTGCCCGGCACCTTTCGCGCCGAGCTTCTATCCCAGGGTCTCATCACCGAGCGCGTACTGACCCGAGAAGACCTGGCAAGCGCCGAAACAATCTTCCTCATCAACGCGGTGAGACGCTGGCTACCGGTCACGCTAGTCGACGGCTTAGCTCAGACGTGACCGGCAATCGCCGCGGGTTCATAGGGTGCTTCGAGCGCCCGAACATCCTCTGCCGACAGTCGAACCTCGAGCGCTGCCAACGCATCCTCGAGATGCCCGGGCTTCGATGCGCCAATGATCGGAGACACGACGCCCGGCTTGCCAAGAAGCCAGGCCAGCGCGGTCTGAGCAGGCTTGAGCCCGAGGCGCCCGGCGATCTCCGCGTTCACCGCAATGACTCGATCATCCGCCGGACGGCGGTAGAGCTGCTTCGCGAAATCATCGGTTTCAGCGCGTAGCGTGGCATGTCGCGCCTCTGGCGGTCGCGCCAGAAGACCGCGCGCGAGGGGGCTCCAGGGAATGAGCCCAACGCCTTGGTCAACGCACAGCGGATTCATCTCGCGCTCTTCTTCGCGATACACCAGGTTGTAGTGATTCTGCATGCTGACGAAACGCACGCCGCCCAGCGCGTCGGCGGTGTAGAGATACTTCGCCATCTGCCAGGCGAACATGCTCGATGCGCCGAGGTAGCGCACCTTGCCGACCTTCACCAGGTGCGACAGCGCATCGATGGTTTCCTCGATCGGCGTACGCGAATCGAAACGGTGAATCTGGTACAGGTCGATGTAATCCATACCGAGCCGCTGCAGCGAGGCGTCGCACGCGGCAATGATGTGCTTGCGTGAGAGCCCCCAGCGATTGCGCTTGCGGTCGTGCGTTCCATTGAAGCACTTGGTGGCAATCACCACATCTTCGCGATCGACTCCATGAGCGCGCAGCGCACGCCCGAGAATCTCCTCGGAAACGCCGTTCGAATAGACATCCGCGGTGTCGAAGAAATTGATGCCGGCTTCGAGCGCGGCGCGAATAAAGGGCAGCGACTCATCGTATTCGAGCACCCAGTCACGCCAGCTGCGAGAACCATAAGTCATCATGCCGAGACACAGGCGCGACACGCTCAAGCCGGTGCGTCCGAGATTCATGTACTGCATGGATACCCCCTCTTCTGTCACCCGATCTTCCTGTGGCGATAGCGCACAATCAAGCACCAGCACACGGATTCGAAGCCACATCCATGCAGAGCAGGTGAGCGGTCGCCCTTGCCGCGGACATTCCCAAGCCCGGACAATGGCAGCACTCATAGAACAGCAGGAAGCGGCACATGCATATCATCGAGGCGAAGGGCACACCCAATGGTCGGCGCGTACGCGTCTTCCTGGCGGAAAAGGGCATCGAAGTACCGGCGGTCAACATCGACCTGCGCGCCGGCGAAAACCTGGGAGCCGAGTACCGCGCCAAGAATCCGTTCGGCCGTGTGCCGACGCTCGAGCTCGACGATGGCACCTGCATCGCCGAGAGCGTGGCGATCTGCCGCTACTTTGACGCGCTAAAACCCGAACCCCGTCTCTTCGGCACCGATGCCCGCGAGATGGCCGTCATCGAGATGTGGAACCGGCGTGCCGAACTCAACGTGCTCATGCCCGGCGCACAGGCATTCCGCAACCTCACCGGTTTCTTCAAGGATCGCGAGCGCGTTTCCGCTGAATGGGGCGAGATCAGCGAAGTCGCCACGGCAGACGCCGTCAAGCTCTTCGACGCACACCTGGCCAGCCACGCATTTCTAGCGGGAGACACATTCTCCATCGCCGACATCACCTTCGGCGTTGCGCTCGATTTCTTCCAGGCTCTCAAACTCAAGCTGCCGTTCGAGCTGCCGCATCTGTCACGCTATCGTGCCGACCTTGCGTCTCGCCCGAGCTGGGCTGCCCGCTGAACCGAGAGTAGCGACCATGATGACGACCATTGAGTGTCGGATGCGCCGCCTCGTCGCCATTCTGACGTTAACCCTCGTCGGCGGCTGTTCCGGAGACTGGATTCCATTTTCTGGAGGCATGCTTGAGGGCACGATCGTACCGGCCAGCGAAGGCATTCCTGTCGCTGGCAGCGAGGACGTAGTGCGGATTGAAACGCAGCCAACTGACCCGTACTCGGTCAATCTCTGGGTGATCGCGCTGGATGATGATCTGTACGTGCACGCAGGTGACAATCACACCACGTGGATACAGCACCTTGAAGTCGACCCTTCGGCGCGTGTCGGCTATCAGACTTCAATCATCGAAGTCATCGCAGAGCGGGTGACAGACCAACCGACCTTCGATCGATTCCGCTCCGCATACGAAGACAAATACGGGGTCTCGACTCGACACGAGGATATCGACCAGGTCTACCTTTACCGGCTGTCCGCCCGACCCTGAGTGCTGACGCACTGCTGCAAGGGCTCGACCTTGCAGCAGCAGTCCCCCTAGACTGCGCCAGGGGGGACCGAAAATGAACAACACATCCGTCTCAACGGGCGCACCCGCGGTCGGCACAGTTCAGGCAGTGTCGATTGGATATCGCCGGTACGCGATCGGCCTACTGTTCCTGGTTTACGTCTTCAACTTTCTCGACCGCCAGATAGTCACCATTCTCGCCGAGCCCATCAAACGTGATCTGGGAATCGCCGACTGGCAGCTGGGGCTTATGACCGGCACGGCTTTCGCCGTGTTTTACTGCACCCTGGGCATTCCCATCGCCCGCCTTGCCGAGCGCCGTAGCCGGCCATGGATCATCGGCTTGTCACTGGCCGTGTGGAGCGGCTTCACCGCACTCTGCGGTATGGCGCAGAATTTCTGGCAACTCGTGCTCGCAAGAGTTGGGGTGGGTATCGGTGAAGCCGGCTGCTCGCCGCCTGCCCACTCGCTGATCGCGGACTATGTGCCGAAAGAAGAACGTGCATCAGCCATGGCGGTCTATCTGCTCGGCAATCCCATTGGCGCTCTACTCGGCGTCGTCATCGGCGGCTTGGTCGCCGACGCGCTGGGGTGGCGCTATGCCTTCATGCTGGTTGGGCTGCCCGGAGTTCTGCTTGCCATTCTGGTGGTGCTCACGCTCTTTGAACCGCGAACGAAAGCGGCGACGGAGCTGTTACGCAAAGAGGCCGCAGCCGCGCCGCAGATACCCCTGCGCGAAGTCATACGCGTTCTCAGAAACAAGCCCACGTTCTGGTACATGGCCTTTGGCGTTTCTATCGTCGCGTTCATCGGCTACGGTCATGCGCCTTTTGGCGCTTCGTTTTTTCTGCGAGTCCATGGCGAGGAGATCAACACTCTCGCAGCCCAGTTCGGGCTTGGACCCATTGGTTTTGTGGGTCTGGCGTTGGGTCTCATTCTCGGGGCCGCGGCGGGGCTCGGTGTTTACCTCGGTGGACTCATGGGGGATCGCTACGGCGGACGCAGCCCTAGCGCCTACATGAGTATTCCGGGCATCGCCTGCGTACTTTCCATACCGGTCTATACCGTCGCCATGTTGCTGCCGACCTTTCTGCCGATACTGCCGATTCTCGCCGTGAACTCGGTGCTGGTGTCGGTATGGCAAGGGCCGGTGTATGCCACCGTGCAGGGCATCGCGCCGCTCACGATGCGCGCGACCGCCGCGTCGGTATTCCTGTTCATCGCGAACCTGATCGGTCTGGGGCTCGGGCCACTCTTCGTGGGGATTGCGAGCGACGTGCTCGCTGGCCCCCTGGGTCTGGGACCGGCCGAGGGCGTGCGCTGGGCACTCATCGGCTCGCAATTCTTGGCTGTACCCGCGTTCTGGTGTTTTTGGAAGGCGAGCAAGACCATCGGCCAGGACTTGGAAGAGTAAAACAGGCTTAGCGCAAAGGGCGAAAAGCCTCGCGAATATCGACCGCCAGCAGATCGGGTACTTCGAGCGCAGCAAAGTGCCCGCCGCGCGGCAGATGGCTCCAATGCACCAGGTTGAACTGGCGCTCTACCCACGCCCTTGGAGGGGCCGCGAGTTCGCCGGGGCAGTTAGCCACCGCCGTGGGGACCAGAACCCGTTCTGGCCACGGTCGACCCTGGTAATGACGGCTCTCGTAATACATGCGCACCGATGACGTGATGGTCTGCGTGAACCAGTACACGCTCACATTGGTCAGCAGATCGTCACGCGAGATTACCTCCTCGAGTCGCCCATCGTGCTGCGCCCAGCGGTGGAATTTCTCGATGATCCAGCCCGCCAGTCCTGCCGGGGAGTCGTTAAGCCCGTAGCCCAGGGTCTGCGGTTTTGTCCCTTGAATATGCTGATAACCCACTTCGCCCGCCATGTACTCGCGCCGGGCCTCAAAGCGCTCGCGCTCCGCATCAGACACGCCAGCAAACGGATCTTCCTTTGGTGGCCGCGCGAACACCAGATTGAGGTGAATACCCTTCAGCGCCTCGGGCGCGAGCGCGCCAAGCCAAGTCGTGACCGCAGACCCCACGTCGCCGCCCTGAGCGAAATAACGGTCATAGCCGAGCGCCAACATCAGCTGTGCGAACAACTGAGCACACGCGCGCGGCTGAAAGCCCGGATGACTCGGAGCCTTCGAAAAACCATATCCCGGGATCGAAGGGCACACGACATGAAAGGCATCCGCGGGGTCGGCGCCGAAGCGTTCCGGCTGAGTCAGGCGCTCAATGATGCCCAGAAATTCGACAATCGATCCCGGCCATCCGTGGGTGATCAGCAGCGGCTGTGCATGGGCGTGGGTTGACCGCGCGTGAATACAGTGCACCCGGTGGTCACCGAGCGGCACGATCCACTGCGGGAAACGGTTGAGCCGCGCTTCCTGACCCCGCCAATCGAAGCCGTGGCGCCAGTAGTGACACAATTCGCGCAGGTAGTCGCCGTCGGTACCGTAGATCCAGGGATCACCCACCTGATCAGGCCAGCGGGTGCGATCGAGTCGCTCGTGAAGATCGAGGATGAGGGCATCGGCGACGTGCACTCGAAAGGGTTCCATGATGACCCTCCGCTGGTTGCAAGCGCGAATCATAGCAATCTCAACGACCCTCACGGCAGCACGCAGCCGGATGGCTTGTCCGCTGGGATGCAGCCTACAATCGCGCATCAACTATGCGCCACGTAACACAAGGAGTAGCCCATGACCGACGCAGCCCAGGAACAGGCCGTTCTCGTCGAAAGACGCGACCGCATCATGATCATTACCCTGAACCGCCCGGAAGCCATGAACGCCATCAATGGCGCGTTGTCCCACGGTCTGCTGAATGCGGTGCGTGAGCTGGACGAAGACACTACGCTGACGGCTGGGATCATCACGGGCAACGGGCGCGCCTTTTGCTCCGGCATGGACCTGAAAGCCTTCGCCCGCGGCGAGGATATCGGACCGCTAACGACGTTCATCCGCCAGGGCAGCCGCAAGCCTCTGATCGCTGCCATCGAGGGTTTTGCACTGGCCGGTGGCTGTGAAATCGCGCTGACCTGCGACCTGCTGGTTGCTTCCAAGGGTTCGAAGATCGGTATCCGCGAAGTGAAAGTCGGCCTCTTCGCGGCAGCCGGCGGCGTGTTCCGACTGCCCGCGCGGGTCGGCTACACCAAAGCCATGGAGATGGCGATCACCGGTGAGCCAATCACGGCGGAGGTAGCGCTCGAGTGCGGGATGCTGAGTGAACTCACCGAGCCCGGTGGCGCGCTCGCCGCCGCCATTCACTGGGCAAACCGCATCGCAGAAAACGCGCCGCTCGCGGTTGCCGCCTCAAAGACGCTTGTGCGAGCGGCAGCCCAGGGTCACGACGAAGAGTCGCTCTGGAAGATGCAGGAACCGCTCTCGCGCAGCGTGTTCAGCTCGAACGATGCCAAAGAGGGCCCGCGCGCCTTCGCAGAAAAGCGCGCGCCGAAGTGGACCGGTACCTGATCACTCGCTAGTCGCGTGACTCCGAGGGTCGCCAACCGGCGGCCCTCGCTTCACTCTCGGTGCAAAAAAAGCGCTCACCCTTTTCCGGGGAGATACGCGTTTGAGCGTATGACGACTGTCCCGGCAAATGGTAGATGCGATCTCCGCGCGAGTTAATGTTGCCCTTGATGCGGCATTGCCCGCTGTCTGGCAGTGTTGCCCCCCTCTGAGCCTCTGCCGCCCGCTTCGCTGCCGCCGCGCGCGCATGACGCCAGACCCACGGTTTCTCGAACTCACCCTGCCAGACCCCGCGACCGGCCTGGCGGGCACGTTCCTCGGCGGGCACGAAGTCGTCCGAGTAATGTCGATAGGCGAGCGCCCAGCCCGACTCAACCATGCGTGCGTTGATTGATTCACCGGAGGCGTTATCCGCACGACCAGAGCTGCTGCGCGTGCTGGACGAGGAATCAGACAGGTAACAAACCGCCACCGCGCGCTGGTAGCGATCGATATCGTTGACCCAACAGCGCAGTGACTGGTTGTCGATCAGGGACACGAGAGCGCGTTTTGCGCGTTTACCGCAGGCATAAGCGACGCCGTGTCGATCACGGCAGCCCTGCTTTTGCTCCGGCGCATCGATGCCGAAGAGCCGTATCCAATGCTTGCCGATGCGCACCGTGTCGCCATCCTGGACACGCGCAATGCCGACGATCGGTGCCTGAAGATCGTCGGCTCGCTCACTCTTGTCGGACGAAGCGTTGAGCGTCGGCGTGCCTATTAATATGGCTGCCAAAACGACAAACGCGCCTGCAAAGCCACGAACCGTCCAACGGGTCTTGGCATCCGGTCTCTCCCGGCGTCCCACCACAACGGACCCGCTTTCCGGCCTCAGCAGGTGGCGCAAACTCATGATGCCAGATCAGCGCGGCGCGGCTGTAGGTGAATGACCAGAGAAAATGTGAGTCCCCGGCGCTAGATCCACTCGCCGTCCTGCATCACGGTAAGCCGCTCTCGCGCCTGCAGCACCCGAACGTCGGCTATCGGGTCTCCGTCGACGATCACGAGATCCGCCAGATGCCCGGCGGCCAGGGTGCCGATCCGACCGCTTGCGTCGTACATGAGCCCGCCGTTTCGGGTTGCACAAATAATGGCCTCGGCGGGCGACATGTCGAAGAGGTCTACAAAGTACTCGAGGTCCCGCGCGTAAGTGCCATGCGGGGCAATGCCAATACCATAATCGCCGCCCACCACCAGACGCACGCCGCGCGCATGCAGTTTGCGCATCGTCACGCGCGTCACTTCCACCTCACGCTCATAACCCTGAGCAATGACGGTATCGCGACTGATGCCGATAGATTCGCACTCCGAGAGGTAGCGCACCTCCCACGCGAGCGCAGGGCCAACAAAGACACGATCCCGCGCCGCTGCCAACAGGTCGATGGCCTCGTCATCGAGATAGTTCGCGTGACCGATAAAGTCGGCACCCGCCCGCAGCGCCTGCTTGACCGCGGCTGCCGAGCGCGAATGCGTTGCGACCTTGAGACCGCGACGATGGGCTTCATCCACAATGGCGTTGATTTCGTCGTCATGAAAAGTGAGTTCACCCGCTGGCGCCACGGGGTTCACGTTCTCTCCATCGACGAAGATCTTGACCACATCTACCAGCGCCTTGCGCTGCTCGCGCACCACCTGACGCAGAGCCCAAGGACCATCGGCGATCTGTGAGAGCCCGCCGGGAGAATCGACATTGCTTGCGGTCGTGCCGACATCGCGCCCTGCAGCGAGGAGTCGAGGACCTTTGATGCGACGCGCCTTTACCGCCTCGCGAATCGCAACATCAATCCGATAATTGGAACCAAAACTGACTGCCGAGGTAAAACCCGAGCGCACCATGAGTTCAGCGTTGCGAACCGCGGTTATCGTGGCAGTCTCCACCCCGACATTACCAATCGCGAACGGGCTGGCGTCTGAAAAAGACAGATGGGCATGACACTCGGTCATGCCCGGCATGACAAACCGCCCGCCAATATCTTTCACCTCGGCGTCCGGCACGGGGGGCAGCGCTGACTCGGGCCCGACCCACTCGATGGCGTTACCTTTGATGATTACAGCGCCACGATCCAAAACGGAGTGATCGAGAGCCGTGAATACTCGCGCATTGCGCAGTACCAACGTGCGCTGTGCCATTACCTTGTCTCCCCTGTCTTAAATCCAAGCCAACCGACTGCAACGCAGCGTGCGTCTCAGTCCGCGAAGAACACTTCCTTTTTCTCGCCGTTGGGTCCATAGACCGGCTCGCCGCGCTCGACCAGATACGCCTGATTGATGCTCTGCTTGATCTTGGCGCTTGCCAGCAATTCGACCATGCGGTGGTAGTTCGGGTGCTTGAAATGTGCCACGAGACTCGGGCCGTCATCCCAGAGCTCGTAAACCTGGATGCGCGTCGGCACCGAAGGATCAGCTGCAAAGCAATAATCACGACAGCCCGCTTCCTCCACGCGTGTGGCCAGCTGGCATTCGGCGGTGATCGCAACCGCGTGATCACGATCCGCCTGGGTTTCGAACTCCAAAGCAGCAACAACGATGATCATTTTTCAAACCTCCTGTCTGCGTAACCGGTGAATCATTCTGCGAAGCGCCGCTGAGGGCTCAGGCGGTGCGAGTCCAACGACGATGGGATGGCCCCTCGACGCCCCGCTTCTCGCCCGCGTGCTCGGGATATACGGACGCGGTGTAGAGATCGCCGTGCGCGTCCATAGCGAGCTGGTGGATATAGATGGCGATGTTTTCGACACGCTCAAGCACGGCTCCCGTGTCTTCATCGAGCACTGCGAGATTGCTCATGCGATCGCTCGCATAGACCCGATTACCGTAGGTAGCCAGACTGAGCGGCATGATGTGTGTCCACTCGTCGATGTAGTTACCGTCAGCATCAAGGCGCTGGATGCGGTGCTGACAGCCGGGAATCGGTTCATGGCGATGGGGCGCAATCTGCCCCGGGACCGTCATGTACGCGTGGAAATTGCCGCCACACAGATCAGCGACCAAAAGTCGTCCCTTTGAATCCTGCGCGATTGCGTGCGGCGTGCAAAACTCGCCCGGACCTCGCCCCCACTGACCGACAGAGCGAATGAATTCGCCTTCCGGTGTGAAGAAGACAAGCCGCGAGTTCCAGTAACCGTCAGCCACGACGATGTTGCCGTTCTGCTGCACCAGCACCGCCGTCGGGCCGTTGAAGTGGGTCGCGTCACAACCCCACTCGGCAAAGGTACCGAGCGACAGCAACAGTTCTCCTTCGGGCGAGTACTTCCGCACCGTGTGTCCATCGCGATCCGTCGTCCAGAACATGCCGTCGCGCTCGATGTAGAGCGTATGAGCACCCAGGGCAAAGCCGCGTTCATCGGACGGCCCCCATTTGCCGAGGTAATCTCCTTCGCGCGTGAACATGGAGATGCTGCTTTTACCCATCTTGTCCTTGAGGGCAAGAGGATGTGCGGCCCAATGCTCGATGTCGCGGGTGAAGAGATAGACGATGCCCTTGCCATCCACCGCAACGCCCGATCCCATCTCGAACTGCATGCCAGCCGGATAACGCGGCCAATCCTCGACGCGACGATACCCCGCGCGCGGATCATCGCGTTCCGTATGGTTGCTGACATCATGCGAAATGCACACGTTTCAATCCCCCTTACCCCGCGGCAATAGAAACATGCCGGGGAGGGGTGGTACAACAGCGCCCCTCGCCGCACGGAACATCCATCGTGTCCATGACCTTCTATCAAAGTGATCTTTCACCCTTCGCCGCGCGCGTGCGCATCCAGATGCGCGCCAAAGGCATCGAAGATATCGCGATCGAGAAGCCGCCGGGCGGCACGGGGAGCACAGAGTTCCGCGCGCTGAACCCGACCGGCAAAATCCCCGTCCTGGTCGTCGACGGCGTCGCCATCGCGGAATCGCTCACGATTTGTGACTATCTCGAGGACCAATTCCCATCCCCTTCGCTCTGGCCAACGGATCTCCTTGCGCGCGCTCAGGCGCGCACCATTGCCCGCGCAACGGATCTCTACGTGTGCGGACCCATGTTTCAGACCACAGGGCACGCGAGCCGCAAAACCCGAGACCAGGCCTTTGTCGACGCGCGCCTCAGCGAGCTCAAGAGCGGGCTAGGCTATATCGATGCCTGGCGGGGCGCAGCTGGCGCAACCGGTCGCTACGCCGTCGGCGATCAACTCTCGCTGGCGGACGCGTCGCTCGCGCCGGCTCTCTTCTTCGTTGTGAACTTCGCCGCCCGGGTATTTGCGCGCGACGACCTGTTATCGGAGGCAATGAGCCACTACTGGCACGGCATCCAACAGGACGCTTGCGTGGCGCCGACCCTTGCAGCCATGGACGCCGCGCTCACCGCCGCCCGTGGCGGCTGAGCTCAACCGGCAAGCAATGCCTCGCGCAGTCGAAACTTCTGCACCTTGGTGCTCGACATCGGCCAATCGGTAACGAAGTGAATGGCGCGCGGCACCTTGAAGCTGGCGAGCTGTCCGCGACAAAACGCGATCAGCTCATCAGCCGTCACCTCCACACCGGGCATACGCTCCACAAACGCGACGGGGACCTCGAGTAGTTTCGCATCGGGCACCCCCACCACCTGCGCCAGCCGAACCGCAGGATGTCGCGCCAGAAATGATTCGATCTCGAGTGCGGCGACGTTTTCACCGCCCACCTTGAGCATGTCTTTCAAGCGACCATGAAAACGGATCGCGCCACGAGCATCGAGGCTGCCGAGATCGCCGGTGCGGAACCAACCCGCGTGGAATGACTCCGCATTCTTGTCGGGCGCCTTGTAATAGCCATCGAACACCGCATAGCCGCGCACCCAGATCTCGCCCTGCTCACCCAGCGGTACCGGTCGAAGCGACTCGGGGTCGACGATCTGCGCTTCGATGCCGGGGAACGGAACCCCACACGCGTCGAGGCGCTCCTCGAGGGTTTCCGCGGGATGATTGAACGAAATCACGCCGCCGAGTTCGGTCATCCCATAGGCACCCGTTTGCACCGCCTGCGGGAAGGCCGATTGAAATCGCTTCAACATATCCACGGGAGCCACATTGTTGAGCCGACGGATACGCGAGAGATTCCGCAACGCGAAATCCGGGTGGTCGATCAGGGCGTTTGTGACTGTCGGAAAGGCCGGAAACGCGATGGTGACTCGCTCCTCCTCAAGCAGCCGAAGCGCTTCGCCAGGCTCGAAGTGCGTACTGGTCAACAAGGCTGCACCCGAGTCCATGCACGCAAGCGCAGGGAGAATGGCGGCCATATGAAACATGGGCAGCGGCGCCCAAAACACATCTTGCTCCGTCAGAAAATAGCGCTGCCGGTTCATGTTGATGCCGTTGCGCACCAGGATCTCGTGCGACAGCGGACAGCCCTTGGGATTCGCCGTGGTACCCGAGGTGTACATCATGATGGCTGGCGCACTCAGGCGAACCGCTGCACGGAGCGCGTCAATGGGAGCATCCGTGCGCGCCAGCGTTTCGAACGCCGTGGCGTCAATAAACCCCGTTGGGCGCGAGCTGCCGAGCATAACGAGGTGCCTGAGCGCCGGCGCGCTCGAAAGTGCGAGCGGTTCTCGCACCTGGTCCTCTGCCTTCGTCCGCGCGGAGAGCTCGGGTAGCGCAGCGTGCAGCAGCTCGGCGAAGTCCGCGTACTCGGAAATGAGGTCAGTCGTGATCAGAATCTTTAAGTCGGCGTTTTCGATGACGTAAGCAAGCTCACTCGCCTTATAACGCGCGTTCATGAGCACCGCGACAGCCCCGAGCAAGGCGCAACCGTAGACCAGCTCCAGGTACTCGGGACAATTCGGCATCAATACGCCGACGTGATCTCCGGACCGCACACCCAGAGCGTGCAACGCGGACGCCCGCCGTCGCGCAGCCGCCGCCATCGTGGACCAGGTATGACGATGGTGCGGGAATATCAGGCAGTCGCGATCGGGAAAGCGGTCCGCCGTGGTGAGCAACAGGTCACCGATGGTCGAGGCGTGAAGACGCAGGCGGGCGAGGTCGTCGTACATGAACGCTCTCCATATCGGGAGCCGCAAGACTAACCGGAAAATGCTAGGCTGCCACCGCGCATCCATTAGGGGATGGATGCCATCCGAAGCCAACGACAGAGGGGGAGCTCATATGAGCCGCATCAAGATCGATACCGGCCGCGTTGCCACGGTCGCTGACCCGCACCTGCAGGTGCTGCTCGACAAGCAGGCCTGCGCCGAAGTGATGATGACCTACTGTCGGGCCATCGATCATCGTGACGAAGCATTACTCCGCAGCGTCTTCCATCCCGATTCGATGCATCACCACGGCTTCGAGGGGCCGAGCAGCGATCCGTCACGCCCCTCGAGTCCCGGTCATCCGGGCGATTTCGTCGCCTACGCGCTCGAGGTACTGGCAGGCTTTACACACACGCACCATCAGCTCGGCAACATCTTCATCGAGCCGGAGCCCGATGGCGTCACCGCCTACACTGAAGCCTATTTCACGGCGTTCCATCGCATGCGCGCCATTGGTGACAAGCTCGCGCCCGCAAATGCTTGGGATACGCAGATGGACTGGTGGGTCGGCGGCCGTTACATGGACCGCATGGAAAAGCGCGATGGCTGCTGGAAGATCGCAGCGCGCATTGGCACCGCCGACTGGACACGGATCGATTCGCCCGCCTCCACAGGGATGCGTTCAGGGCCGCCGGAGATGACCTCGCAGCAGAGCCGCAAGGATACCGTTTACCACCGCGCGCGCCTGCTCGCCCTGCGCACGCGCTTTGCGGACTGATCGTGCGGATCCGCACCAGAGATAAGGGGTAACGATCGTGACAACACAACGCCAATGGGTGATCAACGGGCAGCCCCGGGGTCGGGCGCTCAGGGAAAGCGACTTCCTGCTGACCGAAGCTGAAGTGCCGCCCCTCGCCGCCGGCGCAGCCCGTGTACGCACAGAGATTCTCGGCTTTGATCCGAGTCAGAAAGGCCAGATGGAAAACATCGGCTACGCAAAAGCCACGAGCCTCGGTCAGGTTATGACCGCGCGCGGTATCGGCACCGTGGTCGAATCACGCGCCGACGGGCTCCGGGTGGGTGACAAGGTGATCGGCATGCTCGGCTGGCAGGAGTTCGCAGACATTGCGCCGGGCGCAGTCGAGGTGATCCCGAACGATGAGCTCCTGCGCGCGCACCTGGGCCCTCTTGGCGGTACGGGTCTTACCGCCTACTTTGGACTCGTTCGCCACGGGCGACCCGAACCGGGCGATACGCTGGTCGTTTCCGGAGCCGCCGGTGCGACGGGCTCGGTGGTCGGACAGCTTGGTAAGATCATGGGGTGTCGCGTCATCGGCATCGCTGGCGGCGCGGACAAGTGTGACTGGCTCGTCAACGAACTCGGGTTTGACGACGCCATCGACTACCGCAACGACGTCGTGAAGAAACGCCTGAAGGAGACCTGTCCGAACGGGGTCAACGTCTTCTTCGACAACGTCGGCGGCTCGATCCTGAACGACGTGCTGGCGCGCATCGCGCTTAACGCGCGGGTCGTCATTTGCGGCGGCATCTCACGCTATCAGGCAGAGGAGCTGCCCCCGGGGCCGGCGAATTACATGAACCTGGTATTCCAGCGCGCCACCATGGAAGGCTTCCTGGTCACCGACTACATGGCGGAAGCTCCCATCGCCCTTGAACGACTGTCCGCCTGGCTCAGGAACGGGCAACTGCGCTACAAAGAGGATCTGCAGCAAGGGTTCGAGAACATTCCGCGCACGCTGTTGCGCCTTTTCAATGGCGAAAACTTCGGCAAACAGCTTCTGCAAATCTGAGTCGAGGACGCGGCTCACGCCGCGTCGAACTCGAGTTCGAGATGCCAGGGTTCAATGCGGATAGCGATCGGTCCCGGGCGGGTACCGGGGCGAAAACGCGGATTCCGCAGCACGTCCATCAGCATGCGCGTGCCGATCACCGCCTCGGCCCGCGCCAGCTGATAGCCGACGCAAAAATGTGGACCGAGCCCAAATCCCACGTGGCTTGCACGCCCATCCTGGTGATATCCGTACCTGAGCTCCTTGCCGAAATAGAGATCCTGTCGGTTGAGATCGAACTGATCCGGATCACGGAACACGCGATCGTCCCTGTTTGCACCGTACAGTGACAGGTGTACGTACGCACCCGCCGGGATCGTGACGCCATGCAGCGTGACGTCGCGAATCGCGCGGCGCGTCTGCGCGGCTGCCGGTCCGTGGATACGCATCATTTCGGTAAAGGCACGGTCAAGCAGATCCGGATTCGCCTGCACAGCTGCCCATTGCGATGGATTTGCGAGCAGCTGATACCAGAGATTGGCGATGGCTTTGTCAGTCGTCTCCGCGCCCGCGACCAGGATCAGACTCGCGAACGACTTGATCTCTTCTTTCGACATGCGCTGACCATCCACCTCCGCATGCACAAGCCGCGAGAGCAGATCTTCGCCGGGCGCGAGCCGTCGCGCCTCGATCAGGGGATCAAGGTAGGCATGGTATTCGGCATTGGCACGCTGACCCTCGATACGCAGCTGCGGGCCGCCGTTGATCCCGTTCATCATCGCGGGATACCAGGTGTGAAAAACCTCGTGCGCTTCCTGCGGTAAGTCGAGGACGTCAAGGATCACGTTGAGCGGCAGGCGGGTGGCAAAGTCATCGACGATATCAATGACCCCGGTCGACAGGGCCTGCTCTGCGATGCGCCGCGCCTGTTGTGCCGTGAACTTCTCGATCAGCGCCATCGTATTGCGTGTAATCACCGGCAGCAGGGCCTTGAGATTAAGCCCGACGAACTCCGGCGCCACGATGTTGCGGAGCTTGGCGTGATCAGGACCGTCGTACTCCATGAGCGTCGGCCCAAACACCGCGCCAATATGATCTCCGTTGGGCGACGCAGAGAAATTTTCCTGGTCGCGGAAGATCGCAATGACATCGTCGTAACGCGTCACCATCCAGTGTCCGGTTATCGGGTTCTGAAACACAGGATAGTGGTCGCGCAGCGTCTTCAGCACCGGATACGGATCATCCGCATAAGCTCGACTACGAAACACCGCCGCCTCCGGGGCTGCGGGCACGGGCACCGTCGCGCTCACGACTGCGAATCCACCGCCGCAGGTCCGTCGAAGGACTGCAAAAATTCGTACCAGCCAGAGCCCCGAACACGCAGCGGCATGCCGCCGAAACTCTCCGCGGTCGCGAGATGCCGGCGCCGACCAGGCCATGCATCGGGATCACGCTGCCACTCGTTCAGCGTGTTCTCCGCCTCTTCATAGCTCGGCGCCTCGACCTCGTAAACAGACAGATATCCCGAAGCCGTTTCGCTGCCGAGGTGAGCTCCCGCCAATTTATAGACGGAACCCCGAACGAAATTGGGACACTTCGCAGTATCCTCGATGTGCTGATTGACGAACCATTCATCGAACTGGGCCTGGTACTCGGGACCCGGTGGCTCACAGAGACCGATGAGCAAAAAGCGTGGCATGTTCTCCCCCGTCATGCGTGACTTGACCGGAGTATTGCACAGACCGCCACTCTCGATCACACCGGTTTAACGCAGCGCGCGCGATCATCTGCGGTTTCGTGCCGGACGACACTCGGAGCATCATGATCGAATTCACCTTGAACGGACGTACTGTACGAACCGATGACGAGCCCGACACCCCGTTGCTTTGGGTAGTGCGGGACACCTTCGGTCTCAAGGGTTCGAAATACGGTTGCGGGGCAGCGCTCTGTGGCGCATGCACAATGCACATCGATGGCACTGCGACACGCACCTGCGTCCTCCCTGTCAGCGCGGTTGCGGGGCGTTCGATCACCACTATCGAGGGGCTTGGCACGCCCGACGCGCTTCATCCCCTCCAGGCAGCCTGGGTGGAGCACAACGTCTCCCAATGCGGCTACTGCCAATCCGGTCAGATCATGTCCGCCGCTGCGCTTTTGGCCTCCAACCCGGCTCCCGACGCCGACGCCATCGATAGCGCGCTTGCCGGCAATCTGTGTCGATGCGGCTGCTATCCTCGTATTCGGAAAGCCGTGCTCGCGGTTGCCGGCCTCGCCCACGACGCCATGGCGACGGCGGTGCAATCATGAGCCAACTCACAGTCTCCCGTCGCTCCTTTCTGCGCACCAGCGCCATCGCCGGCGGCGGCCTCATGATCGGCTTTTCGCTGTCGGGCTGCTCCCAAACGCCCGTCGCCGTCGCGGCAGATCCGAATGGCTTCGTGCCCAACGCGTTTCTCCAGTTCACGCCGGAGGGACGCGTCCGTTTTTACTGCCCGCGCGACGAAATGGGTCAGGGCGTAACCACCGGCTTGGCTACGCTGATCGCGGAAGATCTCGACCTTCATCCGTCGCGTTTCGAGCTTCTGTTCGCCGGGGTGCATGCCGACTACAACAATCCGGGCATGGGCATCCAACTGACTGGGGGCAGCAATTCGATCCGCGCGCATTACGAACCCCTGCGGCAAGTTGGCGCCAACACTCGACAGCTCTTTCTTCGAGCAGCGGCCCAGGATCTGGGCGTGAGTATCAACACCCTGGCTACCGACGATGGCCATGTCGTGCAGGGCTCAGCGCGCTATCCCTATGAACAGTTCCTGGCGACTGCCGCGCGCCTCGAGCCGGGCGCTGACGCCCCGCTGAAAGCGCCAAGCGAGTTCCGCTACATCGGCCGGGCATTTCCCCGCCTCGATGGCGTCGCCAAGGCGACCGGAACAGCCGTGTACGGTATCGATGTCGAGCTGCCGGACATGCACTACGCCGTCGTCCGACGCGCGCCGGTCGCTGGCGCCGAGCTCGCAAGCTTCGACGCGACGTCTGTTTCCGGCATGCCCGGCGTCACCGACGTCGTGCCTATTACCGACGGGGTCGCGATCGTCGCACAGCGCTACTGGCAGGCGCGCAAAGCAGCGCAGGCGCTCACCGTCTCATGGACCGAAGTGCCTCTCAGTCGCGTCGACACGGAGACCGTGCGCAGCGACTTTGCGCGCGCGCTCGATGGAGACGCGGGCTTCGAGGCGTTGCATGGTCCAGAACACGGTAACGTGGACGAGGGGCTCGCCGGCTCCGACATCACGCTGACCGCAGACTACTGGGCCCCGTTCCTCGCCCACGCGCCGCTCGAGCCGATGAACGCGGTGGTACGTGTGACCGCCGACAGCGCGGAGGTATGGTCCGGCACGCAAAGCGTCTCCGCAGCGCGCGGGCTTGTGGCGCGGGCCGCGGGACTCGAACCCGAACAAGTCATCTCCCACAACACCTATCTGGGTGGTGCATTCGGTCGTCGCGGGACTCTGACCCACATCACCGAGGCGACAGAGATCTCGCGGGCAACCGGCAAAACCATCAAGCTGCTCTGGTCACGGGAAGACGATCTGCAGCATGGCGTCTATCGACCTGCGTCGCTGATGCCCATCAGCGCGGGGCTTACGGGTGACCGCATTAACGCCTGGTCGGCGCACCGCGCCGGCGGCAACATCACGCCGGAGACACTCCGCAACACCCTGCCAGGACTTATGACGGGTCTCAGCGATGGCGTCGTCCGCTGGGTCGGCAATCTCGCAGATAAGGCTACCCGGGACTGGTTCGTGGATGGGTCGAGCATCGAGGGGCTGTTCGAAGACTACGACGCGACCCACCTCGCCGTGCGTCATACGACGGTCGATCACGGCTTGCCGCTCACCTTCTGGCGTTCAGTCGGGCACTCCTACACGTCATTCGCGAAGGAATCCATGGTGGACGAGCTCGCTTTGGCGGCTAACCTGGACCCTGTGGCCCTGCGCATTGCGAATACACAGAACAACCCACGCTTACAGAACGTGATTCGCGTCGCCGGAGAACAGATGCAGGCAATGCAGGTGCCAGCAGGGCATCACCTTGGTTTTGCTGCGCACCACTCCTTCGCCACCGACGTCGCCCAGATCGCCGAGGTCTCGGTGACAGACGGCAAGATCCGCGTGCATCGCGTCGTCTGTGTGGTCGACTGCGGCGTCGCCGTGAATCCAGACATCGTGCGCGCGCAGATGGAGGGCGGCATCATCTTTGGGCTGACCGCCGCACTGTATGGGAAAGTCGACCTGCGGCAAGGAGCGATCGTGGAAAGCAACTTCCACGACTACCCGCTGCTGCGAGCAAACGAGGCCCCCGACATCGAGGTTGTGATCGTGGACAGCTCCGCAGCCCCCACCGGCGTCGGGGAACCTGGCCTTCCACCCATTGCACCAGCAGTCGCCAATGCCGTATTTCGCGCCACGGGCCAGCGCTTGCGGGAGCTGCCGCTTCGTCTCGTCTGATGGTCGAGACTATTGGGAGGAGGTACCCGCCAGGATAATGGGTTAAGCTCGAGGATTGTCACCAAAGCAGGCAGATTCTCTGCACTCAGCATGGCAGGACAGGCTCCCGGACTCGCGAATCGCATTCTCATTGGACTCCTACTCGGCGCCGTGTTCGGCGCCGCGGTTCTGATCGTCGGAACCTTTGAGCCGAGGATCGTAAGCGCCGCGCAATGGGTTTCCATTGAAATCTTCGACCCTCTGGCACAGGTCTTTCTGCGCCTGCTCTTCTTCGTCATCGTCCCACTGGTATTCGCATCGATCGCGGTCGCAGTGGGTCAGCTATCGCACCTGTCAGAGCTCGGACCACTGGCCACTCGCACGTTCGCGCTTTTTCTCGTGAACATGGCCGCAGCGGTGCTGCTCGGTCTGCTCATGATGAACACCCTTGAACCCGGCGGCGCGCTCGCATCTGACACGCGCGATCAGCTGCTTGCCTCCTACGGGCAGGCTTCCTCAGCGCATATCGAGCGCCAGGCCAACCAACCCGACATGAACCTGCACACGTTCGTAGACATGTTCATGCCAAGGAACCTTCTGGGAGCGGTTGCAGGGTCTGATCGCGGAGGTCTGGGGGAAATCCTGCCGCTCATCCTGTTTGCGATTCTGGTGGGCGCTACCGCCCTCAACCTCTCGTCGCGCCGCAGGCAGCTCTTCAGCGAGGGGCTGGATACCATCAACGAGCTCATGACCGGCATCGTCTACATGGCCCTGCGCCTGGCGCCGTACGCGGTGCCGGCCATGATCTTCAGTGTGATCGTCAAAATAGGCTGGGACATCATCGTCGCCCTGGGTGTTTTTGTGGCGGGCTGCGCCCTCGTGATGCTCTTCCACCTGTTCGTAGTCATGAGTCTGTGGGTGCGTTTCTTTTCCAACATTTCCCTCGGACATTTCTGGAGCACGTTGAAGCCGGTCATGATCACCGCCTTTTCCACGAGTTCGAGCAGCGCGACGCTGCCCACTTCGCTTGCAACCGCGCGGGAAGGGCTGGGACTCAGAGCCACCACGAGCGGCTTCGTGCTGCCCATGGGCGCTACGATGAATATGGCTGGGACTGCGCTCTACGAGGGCTGCGTCGTGCTGTTTGTGGCACAGGTGTTCGGCGTCGAGCTTGATATCGGTCAACAGGCGACATTGCTCGTACTCGCAGTCTTCGGCGCGGTTGCGGTCGCGAGCATTCCCGGGGGATCTCTGCCGATCATCGCCGGACTGCTGGTCACCTTTGGCGTGCCCGCCGAAGGTATCGGTATCATTCTTGGTATCGACCGCCTGCTCGACATGACCCGAACCATGGTGAATGTGGGCGCCGACCTCGCAATCGCGACAGTCATCGACAAACACGCGCCGCGACAAGAGGCCACCTAGCGCGACTGCCCGACCTCTCTGTTCTCTGACGATGAGAAAGATGTTTAATTAATCCTATTGACAGTAAATGGCATATTTACTACCTTTCTAGCGCTTGCTTCAGAGGTTAATGCCATGCAACTTGTCGTAGGAACGCTGCTGGTCTTTGCGACCTCAGTCACTCTGGCCTTTCCTCCGCAACCCGCTGGTGACCCTGGCGTGGTGAGCGCCCTGGCCGCCGCTGTCCTTGCCGCCACACTATGGCCGTCAAAAAAACGGCGGTGACGCCCGAGAATTCCCCGCGTTAGACTGCTTCCGCGGGGGCATTTTGGGGAACGTCTTGATTAAAGGCAGTCAGGCACTCGAAGCAAAGACTATCGAGGCATGGGAGCACGCTGTCGACGTTGTTGTGGTTGGGCTTGGCATAGCCGGCACCTGTGCGGCGCTGGAAGCTCACCGCGCCGGAGCGAACGTGCTGGTCATTGAGCGCGCAAGCGGCGGCGGTGGCGCGACGGAAGCCATGGATGGGGTGATTGCTACGGCGTCGATCTATCCGCCGGCCGATCTCATCAAGGGCATCGTCATCAACAAGCTCGGAAATCGATTTGTCGCAGAGGACGTCTATCACGGGCGCCTCGCCTGGTTCATTGAGCGCCAGCCCGACTCTTCGGCTTATCTCATCGTCGACTCGGAGATCTTCGCTTATCCTGAACAGGGCACGCACAAACTGATCGACGGGTTTGAGACCGTGCAGGAAATGGAGACCGCACTGGGGGTACCCCAAGGAGCCCTCGCTGCGACAGTCGAACGCTACAACGTTGACGCCGCCGCCGGCGAAGATAGCGAACAGCATAAACGACCGGAATGGCTGAAACCCCTCGACAAGCCGCCTTATGCTGCCTTCGACCTGTCCTTCAACTCGTCGGTCTACGCCTATATCGCGCTCGGCGGATTGAAGACCAATGTGGATGCGCAGGTACTGGACACGGCAGGAGAACCAGTCGCCGGACTCTATGCCGCAGGCGCGTGCGCCGCACATCTGCCGATGACCGGCGCGGAGTACGCAAGCGGACTCAGCCTGGGTCCGGGTTCCTATTTCGGTCGGCGGGCTGGTGGTCATGCCGCGGCTGCCGCCCAAACCTCAGACTGATCGATGACACACACGCCAGGTAGGACCAGCCGCAAAGCCCGATCAAAGCCGCCGGACACAGGAGTGCGCGCAGCATGACAAGCGATATTAAGGGCGGCTGCTTCTGCGGCCGGGTGCAGTATGCGATCGCCGACGAAGCCTATCTATCAGCCGACTGCCACTGCACCCTGTGTCGGCGCATACACGCGGCACCGTTTGTGCGCTGGCTCGTGGTACCCGCCGATCGATTTCGTTACCTTGGCGACGCGCCCGCAGAACTCCGTTCCTCCGCGACAGGGACACGTTATTTTTGTCCACACTGCGGCACCCACGTCGCCTGCATCACCGCTGCTCATCCCGATGTCGTCGACGTCGCGCTCGGCAGTCTCGAGGCGCCGGAACGGTTTCCAGCGACTGTCGAGGTTTTCACGGACACCCGGCTGCACGCGCGGTCTAGCGACTGCGCCGAGCAGCCGATCGGCTGCCCGGCGAACGGGACTTAGTCCGGCAGACCGAGTACGCGCTTGGCAATAATATTCAGCTGCACTTCGTTCGTACCGCCATAAATCGTCACCGCACGGTCTCTGAGCCAGCCACGGGTCGACTCGAGCTCCGCTTCGGAGAATCCCTCGCCTTCCCAACCCAGCCCCTGCGTACCTCGCAGCGCCGACTTGAGCTCCGACCCGTCCTTCGAGAGCGTTGACCCGACATACTTGAAAATCGAAGTCGCGGCGCCCGGCGCCCCGCCGGAACGGCTTTCTTCGGCCACCCGACGCGCCGTCAACTGCAACGACTGCTCCTGCATCACATGGCGCGTAATGCGCTCACGCAACGCGGGATCGGCGACCCGGCCACCCTCTTCGCCCACATAATCGAGCGCGATCTGGGCATAGACATTGCGCCGGACCGGCGCTCCGCGCGCGGGACCGCTGTCGCCCGGACCAGACCGCTCGTACTGCAGCAAACGCTTTGCGACCGTCCAGCCTTCGTTGAGATTGCCGATCAGGTCTTCTTTGCGCGCGATCGCGTTATCGAAAAACGTCTCGCAGAAGGGCGAAGAGCCGGAGATCAGCCGAATCGGCTTCACCGTTACACCGGGCTGACGCATCTCAAGCAGAACGAAGCTGATACCGAGATGCTTGGGTGCCTCGGTGTCCGTGCGGACGAGACAAAACATCCAGTCCGCGTTTTCCGCCCCGGATGTCCAAATTTTCTGGCCGTTGATGACGAAATGATCACCCTCGAGCACCGCCCGCGTGCGCAGGCTCGCGAGGTCAGAGCCTGAACCTGGCTCGCTGTAGCCCTGGCACCAGCGCACCTCACCGCGCGCAATTCGCGGCAGATGGCGGCGTTTCTGCTCTTCGGTTCCGAACTCCATAATCGTTGGCCCAATCATGGCAAGACCCATCCCAACTGCCGGTGGCAACACGCGCAGCGCCGCCATCTCCTGCTGCAGGGCACGGACTTCGTCGCGGGAAAGACCGCCACCGCCAAACGCCTTCGGCCAACCGGGTGCCACCCATCCGCGCGTCACCGCGCGTTCGAGCCACAGGCGCGCATCATCCGTGTTGTACACCTCGAAGGCATCCTCAAAGTGCACCGCGCGCCCGCGCATGCTTGCCGGGCAATTGGCATCCAACCAGCTGCGCGCGTCCTCTCGAAAGGCTTCCAGAGTCATAATCTGCTCCCGTCAACGTCCTCATCCTAGACAGCAGACACTAGGAGGAGACATCGATCCGGTCAACTTGTCCGTTGCCTAACAAGGCTCGCCTGATCAGCCGGGGACCAATCACCTTGCACGGAGAATACGCACCTGCAGGTCGTGGTAGGCGGCCATGATGAGCGTGGACAACGCATCCGCATTGACCGGCTTGTCTGGAAAGAGCTTGACGTGGCGCATGCGCTTGCCAGATCCGATCAAAAGACCGTCAGGATCCGGCAGGAATGCGCCGTAATAGAAGCCGACATTCACGTGCGCGGTGAACGCGTCCACATAAGCAAATGGATATCGCTCAAGACACGCCGCGGGGTAATTGTTATGGAGGCTTTCACGGACATCCGCCCCGCAGTGTCGCATTACCCGCCACCAGTCGCGCGCGATAGGTGCGAGGATGGCGGACCGCGTAGTCCACCACCCTTCAATGCCTGGGTCCTCAACGAAGGTTTCGTTGAGGTCAAGCAATGCCTGGTCACGGTTTTCCACCGTTTTGAGTTTCCCCCGTTACGCCGACTCGATGTCCAAGGGACGATAGAACGGTTTACCCTGGCTAATGTATTCCGCCATCAGCTGCCGGAACGTGTCGCCACCCGAGCCTTCCTCTGTCAACGTCAGATTCTGACGAATGAAGTTGATGCTATCCGGGTTGAGCGACCGCGCAAGCGCCCAGTAGTGATCCGCCTTGTCACCCTGTCCGTGCGCGCGAAATAGATTGCCGAGGCGGAATGCCGCATCTGCCTTCAATTGGTCGGGGCCGTGCGAGCGAATGTTGCCAGCCACGGTTTGCGGCGGCTGCACGTGCTCGCTGTTCGCACCCTTTTGCACCCAATCCTTCAGAGCGCGGGAGTAAACCTCGGTACCGAAGGTGATGGACTGGTCACCGACGCCAAAGGAATGGACCTTGGAGTAGGTGCCTTCGTCGATGCGAACGATCCTGCCTGCTTCATCTATCCAGGCTGCCGAAGGAACATTGACAAAATTAAACACGCTGCTGATCAGATGATCTTCATCAACGATCTGAACATAGCTGGGCTTCGCGGCGTCAAAGATAGGCCCGGCAACCGCCTCGCCGCCCGTGTCCTCTGCAGCACAGAGGATGACGAAATCAGGGTTCGCGAGCTCTTCGTAGATTGCTTGCCACACGGGCAAGTCAAGCTGGCAGCCTCACCATGAGGACCAGGTAACGATCAGCGCTTTCTTACCGCGATAGTC
>JBMTYG010000016.1:0-36640 GCA_049454295.1 Pseudomonadales bacterium | reverse complement strand
GCGTCTTCGACATAGACATCACCCGCTGCCCGCTCTGCGGCAGACAGCTGCGGGTCATAGCGGCTATCACCGATCCGGACCTGATCCGCAAGATCCTCGACCACGTTCAAAAGCGTGCCCCACCAAGGCTACCGCCACGACGCGCACCTTCCGATACCACCTATCCCGACCTGTTTGCCAAACGCCAATAAATCCGAGGCGACCATCCCGGCTGCGCGTACCATTTCTCGGCTTCCCCGTTCACCCCGACACCCGTACGACAACCGCTACTACCGCCGTGCGCTCTCCGAGCCATCCCCATAGATGGGAATCAGCTGGCCCAGCGCCGCCCGCTACGCCACCTCCTGCCATACGTCTGACAACACGGGAAAAGACCCCTTATTTTCCCTATTCGCCCTCGACCGGCTGCGCGGCGTCCGCTGGGCTCACGGTGAGATTCACCGCACCACCGTAGCCACCGTCTATAACGGCATCGCCAACATTGCTTTCGAAGCTGTAGTACTCGCCATCGGACCCCCTGGACGCTGCCAGCAGGGCGCTCGCCCACGGCGTGCCTGGCCCCCCGTTCGACAGGATCGGGATGTCGACCCTATTGGTGGGGGTGCAGATGGACACCGTGAAGGTGCCGCCGCTGACGTCCAGCGTGAGGTCAGCGCCCGACTGCCCCTCGTTGAATGCGCCCGCCGAGATCAGGGAATACCCGCCCTGGAGCCAACTGATGCGTTCCACACCGGTGCCATCGGTCGAAAAGGTACCGCTCGAGACCGTCTGGCTTTTCGACGGCAGGACCGTCTGGGCACAGGCTGGACCCGACGCCAGCACCAGTGCGATCGAAACGCTGGCCGCCGAGGCCGTGAGGGTACGAGGTAGAGGATGACGGATCAGGCGCATGGGATGACCTCGCGCACCTATTTGATCTCACCAACGTGGAAGACGCCGTAGCCGGAAAGCACCACCTGAGGCAGAGCCGCGCCGATGACCACCCCCGAGCGGTTCGCGCGAATCTCGTGCACCTCGTCTGTGACCGGATCCGCAACGGTGCCGAGAAGCTGGCCCTCTTTCACCGCGTCGCCGAGCGTGACCTCGGTCAGGAATACTCCGCCCTGCCCCGGGGGCACGCGGACCCAACTCGAGCTGAGCAGTTTTTTCGGGCGGGCGCGCCGGACGCCGGACTCGTACATGCCGAGGTAATCCATCACGTTGAGGACGCCCTGCGTGCCGAGTTCGATCTCGCGTTCGAGGAACACATAGGGGGGACCCGCCTCGTAGATGATCGCAGGCACGCCGGCCTCGACCGCCGCGCGGCGCAGGCTGCCGCGCGGACCCGCACCGCCGATGATAACGCCAATGCCGAAGTTCTCGGCTAACGCGAGGGCCTGCGCGTTTTTCATGTCGACGCGGATCTGGGCGATGTTGCTGCGGAAGTTCGAGCCTGTGTGCAGATCGACCAGATAGTTGCAGTTCCGGATGACCCGCTCGAACAGGATGCTCGCCACTAGCGACGTGTCACTCCCTCTACGCGACCCCGGGAACGCGCGATTGAGATCGCGACGATCCATCATGTAGCGATTCCGGTTCCTGAACCCGGCGGCGTTCGCTTCCGGCACGACGATCATCGTTCCCTTCAGCAGCGCAGGGTCAATGCGGTGGAAGCTTCGCCGTGCGATCTCGAAGCTGTTGATCTCGTCGCCGTGGATGGCAGCAACAACACAGAGCGTCGGCCCCGGGGCTGCGCCGCGCGCTGCCCAGAGCGCGGAATCTAGAAACGAGCCTTCGAACGTGGCCCGCTCCTGGAAGCGCCCCTTCTGCTTGGTGCCCGGGGCGACGACCACGGACTTGAGGTCGATCTGCCCCCACGCGGCGCCGGCGGACTCCTCCGCGGATGCGCACACGTGCACCACCGCCAGCAACGCAAGCAACATTCCGCGCAATACCATGATCATCTTCGGTTCCCCAACCTATTCCGACCTGTTTGCCGAACGCCAATAAATCCGAGGCGACCATCCCGGCTGCGCGTACCATCTCTCGGTTTCCCCGTTCACCCCGACACCGGTTCTCGCTGGAAAAGTGGGGCGGGGACCTGTGGTTGAACGATACCTTCGGCCGCAACTTTGCCATTCTCCGAAGCCAGGGGTCGCGCGTTAGAATCGCGCCGGGTGCGCCAGTGTCGGCCTAACACTTAGCGTAGCGCCAGCGCTGGCCACAAATTGCGTCGTAACGCCGCTAAGCAGCCGGTCGATATATGCGGTCCCGGAGCTCGCTCGCAAATCGCCGCTACGCTATCGATTAATACACCACGCGGAGCCAGGAATGGACTGGGAGGCTTTCTTTGCAGTTCATAGTGACCTGCCCCGGGAGGGGCCGGGGCAGGCTGAGGATATCGCGTGGGTCGGGGGACTAATCGGGATCTCGCCGCAGGGCCATGTGTGCGACGCCGGCTGCGGTCCTGGCGGCGATCTTGCGGCGCTTCGTCAACTCGTACCGCAGGGACGGATTGACGGGTTTGAAACGGTGCCGCACTTCGTCGAGGCGGCACGGAGCAAATTCCCTGGTGCGCCGTCTGTGCGGATTACTGCAGCAAGCATGGAGCGCCTCAGCGGCCCCTATGATCTGATCTGGTCCGCCGGGGCGGTCTATTTCCTTGGCGTGGCGCGAGCGCTGAACGCCTGGCGTGGCGCGTTGACCGACCAAGGCGCGGTGGCCTTCAGCCATCCCTGCCTGTTCACCGATGCGCCGTCTAAAGAAGCGCTGGCCTTCTGGGAATCGGAGCCGGGCGACATCGGAACCGAAGCAACCACGCGCGCCGAGATCGCCGCCGTCGGTTGGCGGGTGCTCGCTGCACGGCCGCTCTCGGACGCAGCCTGGGCGGCATATTACGACCCGATGCTGATGCGCTGCGCTGCCCTGGAGGACGGGGAGGTGAGCGAATCCGTGGCAGCCGCCATCGCCGCAGCACGCAAGGAAGCGTCCGACTGGCGCACGGTTTCGCGCGAAACCGGCTATATGCTGTATGTCGTTCGTCCAGCCTGACCTTTGCGACGGCGTCTGCACGAGGCCAAATCCGGTCGTCTGACGCCGAATTCCAATAGCGCGCATCGCGAGCGCACGATGTGCTTGAACTCATCGAAGCTCATCATCGACCCATCCGCGCGGGTGGATGACCGCCATTGGCATAGCGGAGTTCGCGGCTGCGGCGGTCGTAGACCGCGTACCACATGGTGAAATACTGGTCGTTGTAACGGTCCATCTGGAACGCGTCGTTCATGCAGGACAGCACGGAGGCCGGCGAGAGAAAATCCGCTCCGGGCAAGGTCTGGTTGCGCAGCACGTTCATGGCACTGATGGACATCAAGGCCGGCGCGAGCCCGTGCCCGCACACGTCGAGCAGATACATCATGAAGTGATCTTCGTCGATCCAGGCGTAGCCAAAGGCATCACCACCGAGATCGGCCGAGGGAATAAACTTCCAGTCCGCTGAAGGGGAACCGGCCAACGGCCCCGGCAGCAACGAAGCGAGGTAATTCGCGCCTGCCGTCAGTTCCTGCGCCTTTTCTTTGAGCAGGCTTTCGATTGCGGCCTTCTCGTCCTCGATCGCCGTGTAGCTGCGCACCAGGGCATTGCCCATCTCCGAGAGCTGGCCGGCCAACTGGTTGGTCTCGCGGATCGCTCCGCGGGGTAGTTAGATGGCTTTTTTACTCTCCACGTCCTCGGCCATCCTGACACTCGCCAGTCCCAGCCTGAGCAGCGGCCGCGACAGGACGCCCGTGCCGCCGAGGGCCACCAGGATCGTCCGCGCAGTCAGGATCGCGAGGATCACGAACGCCTTGAGGGTTTCTCGACTCGAGTCGCTGGATGACCAGGCTGGCGTCGTAATGCGCCAGCACACGTCCGCCCGGCTCCGGCACGCCGAACTCCCGGGCAACCACGTACCGTGCGCGCTTCCACCACGCCAGTATCGAGGCACCCTCCCGGTCGGGCAGCCAGATCTCCAGGCCCGGACTGATGGTCATGACCGAACCCCCGACAGGCAGGGCAGCGCTGGAAGTGCCCGCCACTGCACGACCGTCGCGATCCTGGTACTGGACACCGATACCCGTCTCCAGCGGCAGACGCTCGAGGTCCACCCGGCTCAGGCGGGTATCGATGGAGACCAGCACCACCCCGGGCACCAGGATCGCAAGCACCAGCATGTTGAACAGCAGTTGCGAGAACGACACCTGACGCCGTCTGACCAGCACATCGATTCCGATGACGATCATCGATGCCAGCGATGCATTCAGGATGCCGTTGACGAACTGCTTGAACACCACCAGCTGGCTGACATACCCGGGTTGCCCGAGAAACAGCCAGAACAGGATCATCAACACGGGCCCGCCCAGCACCAGCCAGAACAGCCCGTCCGCCAGCGCGATGTACCTGAGCCGTGTAGCAAGCAAGGCCACGGTCACCGCTTCGAGGATCAACACCGGCGCGGTATACGGATGACCCCACAGCACGATCGTGTAGAGCGCACCGGGAATGGCGACCAGCACACCGGCGACGCCACCATACAGGCGTATGGCCATGAACATCGCCAGCGAACCGAAGACGAGATCGATCCCGAAGAACAAGGGCAGACGGAAATAATTCCCGGCCACGCCGAGCAGCGAGAGCAGCACCGTGCCGGCGATCGTGAGCGCGCGCGCCCTGCGTTGTGTCCGCTACCGGCCCGAGGACAGCAGCACCGGGCGTCACGACGGAATCTTCCATTCGATCACCTCGGGTTGAGCTGCAAGGGCTAAATCATCCCGGGCTCGACCTGACGCCCGGGGCATCCGAGCCCTTCAGGGCTGCAAACTGCGGAGATAGGCGATCAGATCCGCACGGTCCTGGGCCTCTGCAACGCCTGCAAAAGTCATCTTGGTGCCGGGTACCACCTGCATCGGCGCAGCGAGGAAGCCATCGAGATGGGCATCGTCCCAATCCTGGTCGAGTGCCTTGAAGGCTGCCGAGTACGGGTAGCTGGCGACACCCGCCGCACGACGTCCCGCCACCTGCCAGAGCGAAGGCCCGATGCCATTCCTGCCGTCCTCGATGCTGTGGCAGAAGGCGCAGGTCTCGAAGAGCGTCTTGCCCCTGGCGCTGTCGCCACCGGCATGCGCCACCTGCAGGACCAGTACACCGATCGTTCCGGCAATCACCCGTATTCAGCACGTAAACCTCGTAGCCATCACGCAGCGCAGTCAGCGCCGGCAACATGACGCAGTTGTCCGTCCAGAGGCCACCGATGATGATTTTGCGCCGCCCGGACTTGCGGATTTCCTCGACGATGCGCTGGTCATCGAAGGCGCTGATGAGTGTGCGGTCGTAGACGGTCAGGTCCGGACGAACCGCCGTGACTTCAGGGAAGAAAGGCCCGCCGTAGGTCGATGCACGGTTCGTGGAGAGGATCGTGGGAACACCGAAAACCTTGGCCGCCTTCGTGATCCCGGTCGCGTTGACGGTCAGGGTCTGGGTGTCGATTGAATGCGTGGCCAGCGCAAACTGGGGCTGCAGGTCGATCAGCAACAACAGGGAATTGTCAGGCGTAAGCAACTCCACGTAACCACCCCCGGGTCCGCGCTTGTGCCGCGTGGACGCAGGTCAGCGTGCAGAGCGAGAGCAGAACGGCAAGGAAAACCCGCAGGGGAGCTGTTGTATTCATTGGCTGATACCCTGTTATTGATGGAATGGGTCACCGCGCCAGTATTCTTGTACATCCCCTTACCCGTACGCGATCGGCGCAGACCGCCTCACGGCCCCGCCCAACTGCGCTAAAGTCTGCGTCCGATCGCCGGAGCCCGACCGGCAGTGCCCGACATTTCCCCGGGCCAGCGGTCTGCGGCAAACGGTAACCAGCGTGCTTGAAACACAGGATCAGCGAGCAAAAAGCCCAGTGACAATCGAGGCGTCGAACGCGGCTCATACCCCTATAAGGACGACATCGACTGGACGCGATTCGACATGAACATCATGGCGCTTCGCCGCACGGGCTCTGCATGGACCGTCCGCTGATGGACTTGTTCCATGGCCATGCCTATGGCGGTCACGGCGGCCACCGTACGCCCGCCAACACGCCGGCCGACGGAGGAATGAAATCATGGGCATGACTTCACCCCACGACCCAACCGGGCACAGTCATCCCGCCCCGCCATCGACGACCAAGACCGACGGCCTGAAAGATCCGGTGTGCGGCATGGCCGTGACCGAGCAGTCCACGCATCACGTCGAGCACGAAGGCCAGCCCTTCTATTTCTGCAGCGCGAAGTGCAAGGCCAAGTTTGTTGCCGCGCCGGCGCACTATGCCGGCGACAACGTTGCGCCGACTGACGTTGACGTTGCAGCACAGCCCACCGGCACGATCTACACCTGCCCGATGCATCCCGAAATCCGGAGGGACCAACTGGGTGACTGCCCCAAGTGCGGCATGACGCTCGAGCCCGTGATGCCCACGCTGGGCGACGACGAGAACCCGGAACTGGCCGACTTCACGCGGCGCTTCTGGTGGACCTTGCCGTTCTCGACCGTGGTGATGGTGCTGGCCATGGCCGGTCACCGGCTGGCCTTGTTCCACGGCGATACGCAGAACTGGATCGAGCTGGTGCTGACCTTACCGGTCGCGTTGTGGGCCGGCTGGCCGTTCTACGTACGCGGCGTGAAGTCGGTGATCCACCGCAGCCCCAACATGTGGACGCTGATCGGTTTGGGCACGAGCGTCGCGTTCATCTACAGCGTCGTCGCCACCGTGTCGCCGCAAATCTTCCCGGCCGTATTCGTCGTCGACGGGCAGGTAGCGGTGTACTTCGAGGCCGCGGCGGTGATTATCTCGCTGACCCTGTTCGGCCAGATCCTCGAACTGAAGGCGCGCTTTAAAACCTCAGCGGCGATCAAGTCGCTGCTCGGCCTCGCGCCCAAGACCGCACGCCGAATCAATGACGACGGCAGCGAGGAGGATGTGCCGCTGGCCAACGTGCACGTGGGCGACCAACTGCGCGTGCGCCCGGGCGAAAAGGTGCCGGTCGACGGCGTCGTCGTCGAAGGTAGCAGCGCGTTCGACGAATCGATGCTTACCGGCGAGCCACTTCCGGTGAGCAAGCGCGCCGGCGACAAGTTGATCGGTGCCTCAATGAACACTAGCGGCGCGCTGGTGATGCGTTCCGAACATGTGGGTTCGACCACCGTGCTGTCGCAGATCGTGCAGATGGTGGCTCAGGCTCAGCGCTCGCGCGCTCCGATGCAGCGCATGGCCGATGTCGTAGCCGGCTATTTTGTCGTCACCGTCGTGGCCATGGCACTCCTCACCTTCTTTGCCTGGGGCCTGTTCGGGCCCGCACAGGGCTGGGTCTTCGGCCTGATCAACGCGGTGGCGGTGCTGATCATCGCCTGTCCCTGCGCGCTCGGCCTGGCCACGCCGATGTCGATCATGGTCGCCACCGGCAAGGGGGCGACCAACGGCGTACTGTTCCGCGACGCGGCGGCCATCGAGAACCTGCGCAAGATCGACACGCTGATCGTCGACAAGACCGGCACGCTGACCGAGGGCCGACCGGCGTTCGAGAAGGCCGTGGCTGCCGAAGGCTTCACCGTCGAGGAGGTGCTGCGCCTGGCCGCGAGCCTCGACCAGGGCAGCGAACATCCCCTCGCCGCTGCCATCGTCGCAGCCGCACGCGAGCAGAACCTGACACTCGGCAAGCCCGAGCAGTTCGATTCCGAATCTGGGATCGGCGTGCGCGGCAGCGTCGAGGGCAAGGCGCTGGCACTCGGCAACACGACGCTGATGGACCAGCTCGGCGTGAAGGTCGACACGCTGAAGACACAGGCCGAGGCCCTGCGCGCCGAGGGTGCCAGCGTGATGCACCTGGCGGTCGCCGGAAAGCTCGCCGGGCTGTTGGCGGTGTCCGACCCGGTCAAGGCGACGACGCCCGAGGCGCTGAAGGCGTTGCACGATGAGGGCCTGCGGGTGGTCATGGCCACCGGCGACGGGCTGACCACGGCGCGGGCCGTCGGCAAGCGTCTGGGCATCGACGAGGTGCACGGTGAGGTCAAACCTGCCGACAAGCTCAAGCTCGTCGAAAAGTTGCAGGCCGAAGGCCGCATCGTTGCGATGGCCGGGGACGGCATCAATGACGCTCCGGCGCTGGCCAAGGCCAACGTCGGCATCGCGATGGGCACCGGCACTGACGTGGCGATGAACAGCGCCCAACTCACTCTCGTCAAGGGCGACCTGCGCGGCATCGCGACCGCGATCGCGCTGTCGCACGCCACCGTGGCCAACATGAAGCAGAACCTCGGTTTCGCGTTTGTCTACAACACCCTGGGGGTGCCACTGGCCGCCGGCGTGCTGTTCCCATTCACCGGTTGGCTGCTGTCGCCGATGATCGCGGCGCTGGCGATGAGCCTGAGCTCGGCCTCGGTGATCAGCAATGCGCTGCGCCTGCGCGGCGCAAAGCTGGAAAAGGCCTGAGCAGACCGACCGATACTGAGCCAATGCCACACGGGAGCGGCCCATTTCCACGCCGACGTTGAAGAACAGCAGCGCCAGCGGGATCGACTGCTGCGGCAGGCCGATCTGGGTCAGGGCACTGGCAAAGCCGAAGCCATGCAGCAGACCGACGATGAATGTGACGGTCCACGGATAACGCTCCGTCAGACCCGGCCTGCCTTGCCGGCCGTGGATGATCTCTGCTGCGACGAGTCGTCACGCAGTGGCGGGCCACCGAACGCTTTGATCCCTATGGCTGGTCGGCCGACAACATCTATCTTGCTATTCGCCCACCGCGCCCCGGGCACAGCGCGAGATAAAGTGCGGGCAAGAGCAACGGCAGGAGTGCGAAGTTGAAGGCGCTGCCGGGCGCGGTGCCCACGGTCTCAATCGGTTTCAGATATCCCGCAAGCGAGCGGAGCAGCGGCTCCGCGACGAATACACACAGGACCAGCGGCAACGTTCCGGGGTATCGGATCAGCAAGATCCAAAGCAGGCCCGCTAACAAAAGCTGAATGGCGCCCCATTGGCCGAACAGTCCAATGATGTTGGCGCCGCCCGCCACGGAGGTATCGATGGTGGCGATGACGTGCGCCCCGCCATCCGGCAGAAAAACATGCACGAGACTTCGAGCGGTAACGCCCAAGAGAACAAGGATCGCCACGGCGTAGGGGAGCGCCGGTCCGACATAGACACCGGGATCGCGCGGCAGAAGCTGCGCCGTGCTGGGCCGCCAGGAAACAGGAAGAAGCGCATTCACGGATGGGCCCCGACCCAGACGAAGAGCCCCATGATATGTCAGCCGAGAGATCGATGTGCGCGAGCAGCCCAGCGTTGGGACTGCTCTCATCACGGGTTGCCCGAGAGCGAGTCGGCTCAGGGTGCGAACATGGCCTGCAACGTCTGCAGCGTTGCGGCCAGGGTGGTCGGGCGCAGGACACCCACCCGTTTGATGAGGCGCACACGGTCGAGGGTTCGTATCTGATCGAGCACGATCAGGCCCTGCTTGCCCTGAAAGGTGAGCGCCACACGGAACCGCGCAGGCAGCGACCCGGTGGTCATCGGCGCGACAATCACGGTCCGCAAGTGCGCATTCATATCGTCGGGCGAGACAACGACACAGGGTCGGGTCTTCTCGATCTCGCTGCCCGCTGTCGGGTCGAGCTGGGCTAGCCAGATTTCGCCAGTTCTTATCACCACACCAATTCGTCGTCGCCGTCGTTGGCGACCTCCGGCCAAACCAGCCCCTCATCGTCCTGCGCGGCCAGACGCTTCGCGTCATCCGCCCAGCCTTCACGCGGGTTAGGGGGGATGGCGCGGATCTCAATCACGCCATCGCGCACCTGCAGATCGGCCGTGCCTTCCAGTCCCACCTGGGCCAGGATGGGCTTGGGAATCAGCACACCTTGCGAGTTGCCCATCTTGCGGATGGCGACTTTCATGCGCCGCCCTGACGCGCCCCGGTCGTGCCGCCATAGCCGTCTTGGCCGTACTCGTAGAGGTAGTCGCCAAGGTGAAGCACCACGTCCACGGCGTGATCCCGATCGATGGCGCCATAGCCGTTGAAATGGCCGAAGGGGTAATTAGAACAGGAGGCCACAGCCAGGGCGTGTTTGGCCAGCGAACCCACAGGCAAGGTGCGCGTTCGCTCCACGAGGGACGTTGCCGCCCTATCGCTGAAGCGATACTAGTAGCGGTGGCCGGGCGCCAGGCCCGCCACGAAAACCTTTACGGTGAAATCCTGCTCCGTGCCGGTCTGCACCGCCCCTTCCTGCAGGACCTGAGTAAAAGCCGGATCTTTCGCCAGCGTCCAGGTCACCCGGCGGGCGCAGCCCTCGGGACGCACACGAGTCCCGAGCACCACCGAGGGATCCGTGGGATCGCCACTGGCGACGCCATGATCGAACGCCGCTTCCGCCGCCGCAGCCGCCGGCATCCCGAGCCATCCCCATAGATGGCAATCAGCTGGCCCAGCGCCGACCGCTACGCCAACGCCTGCCATACGTCTGGCAACACGGGAAAAGACCCCTTATTTTCCCTATTCGCGGGATACATGCGTCGTGACGTGCATCGCTTCCCTTAACAAGGACTCGGACCGTGGCAGAACACCCATGGCTACGCGGCTGACAAGCGCATGCTACGCGAACCGATCGACGCAGATGGCCTGCCAAAATTCATGTTTTGAGGACAATGAATCCATCTGACAGGTCGATACACGCGTTTGCTGGAAAGTCACAGCTCGGTGGCAGGAAAGCACGTGCCCGCCAGTTCGCCGATCCAGCGTGAGAGCAACTCGACCCCTTCCCGATGCGTCAGGCTGCGACCAAGTTCAGGCATCATGATGCCCGGGTCGCGGTGATTGACGCGAAAGACAAGAATGGATTTTTCGGGATGTCCCGGCTCGATGTCATGGGCAAAACCGCCTGAGCCGCGCCCGGCGGCGACGGGGGTCTTGCAGACGCCGCGCGCAGCGTCGGTGGCCGTGATGCGCAAGTCGAGGCCGGTCGTGTCGGCGGCACCGGTGTCACTGTGGCAGTGCGCGCAGTTGGCATCGAGATAGGCATGTGCAGTGTCCGCACCGACGCTGTCGCGTGGTGGCCAGGTCGACGGTTCGGCGCCGTCCACCCATCCCGATGTCCGCCACACCGCGTATTGATTGTCGCCGCCGGCAAAGTCGATGACGGCGAGATTCCCCGGTTTAGGACCGATCGGGTGCAGGGTGCGGGAGCCCATGGCCGTCTCGTGGCAGCCCGCGCACTGATTGCGATCGGGAATGAGATAGGGGAAGGCTTCCCCAGCCTCCGTGGTCAGCGGAACCAGCGCGCCCGCCGTGGCCAGCGAGGCATCACGCCCCGACTCATCCCATCGGTAGGAAACGGCGGCCCAGCCCTCTGGCTCGTGCCTCAGCACCCGCGTTTCTATCAGCCGCACCTGTGTGCGATCGAAGACCGAGTTGGGTGCCGCCAGTGTCGGTGCGGCAATCGTCCGGACTGTACCACCAGCACCCAGCGGGTAGGCGAAGGTCTTCGTGATCACCGTGCCTATGGGGAAGTCGAGGGTCTGATCGTCACGGGCCGCGTGAGCAGTTACCCCGTCAGGCAGGCTGACCGTGCGGTATTTCCACGCGTAGTCGCTGAACAGCGGGTGCCCCAGGTCGTAGGCAAACCCGTCAACCGGGCTCAGGGAATCAGTGGAGATGTGGAGAACCTGCAGCCCGGACAGATGTCCAGGCCACTCGCCATCACGTACTGGCCCATCGGATTCACAACCAACAACACCGGCCGCGAGCAACGCTACCGTGATCGCTCTCAATGTCCAGGAGCCATCGTCGCTGATGTCAGCATGACCGCCGGCAGGGCAGGGAGTTCGCATTCGAATGCCGCGCCGGAAAAATCAGGTGCCGCGAATCCGTTTGGCGCATCGAGGGCCACTGTACCGAGGTCGCCATTGTCATGAGCGCAGACGACCGGGTCGGTCTGTCCGGGCGCGAGGAATCCATCCCAGATGATCGCGGGCAGCGATTCGAGTTCGGTGGCAGCCTTCAGATTGGCCAGCGGTTCCGAGTCCGGCGCATAGCCGGTCTTCAGGATGACGTTGTGGTGAACCGAAATCTTCTCCGGGAACGGATCGTAGTCGGGGTCGTCCAGTGGCCGCCCGGTGATCAGATAGCTCACCACGAGTACCGCTGCCGTCTGATGATCCGTGATCGTATTGCCGAAGATCTCGATGTCGTCGTTCGCGTTCACCATGATGCCGGTACCGGCCGGCACTGTCCCGACGATATTGCCTTCGGGCGCGAAGTTTGCGGTGTTGTTGTGCGCGAGCGTGTTATCGAACACGCGCGTCTGGCGTCCACCCTGAACGGGCAGGTCAGGCAGGTCGAACACGAGAATGCCACCGGTGTTGTCGACGACATTGTTTTCGTAGACATCGGCCTGAGTACTGTTCTCGATCTCGATACCGGCTACATTGAAGGCGACCTGATTGCGGCGAACAATGATGTTCTGCGACTGGCCGACATAGATGCCTGCATCGCTCGCGCCGATCGCCGTCGAGTCTTCGATCAGCACACCGTTGCACTGCACAGGATAGAGGCCGTAAGCACCATTGGTGCTCTTCGGTCCGCCAGTCCATTCAGTGCGTACGTCACGCACAACCAGATTCTCGCACTGGTTCATCTTGATGGCGTCGCCCCTGGCGTCGAGCACCGCAAACCCCTCGAGCGTCACATCACGCCCGGTTACCAGCAGGCCTTCCGCGCCGGCGAGTTGTCCGCTGAAGTCAAGCAGGGAAGTGGCGCTGCCTGACCCCTTGAGGGTCACCCCATCGACCTCGAGCGACAGACTGCGATCGAAGTGCAGGTGTCCCGACGGGATGGTGATGGTACTGCCGGGTTTGGCTGATAACAGAGCTTCGCGCAGCATCTGGGCCGGATCGGTTACCGATTCCGTGGCCGATTGGCCAGCGGATTCCCCGGTCGACTCGCCGCTGCAACCGCTCATTGCCAACATGATCGCCAGCGCGCCGATGGCAACAACTGACCGGTATCTGTGTTCTGACATCCTTCCCCCGAATCAGACTGATCGCGCCGGGTGCGTCACAGTGTGCGAAGCCTGGGACAAACCGCGAATCAGGACGTTTGCAGCGCTCGCTGCACGGATTCGGGATCACGCTCAATCACCAGCAAGTAGGCCCGAGTTGGCCCCTCCGGCTGGCGCAGGCCCTGCTCCCAGTGACGCAACGTATGCACGCTGAAGCCGAACCGGCGGGCGAATTGCGCCTGCGTGAGCGCCAAACGGGCACGGATGGCTTTAACATCGATGTGATTTGGCACGTCTACACCGCGGCCCTCGCGCGCGACGGGCGGTGACCCGTCGGGTTCGCGTCGAACGTAGGCAACAGCGCCCTTGAGTCGTTCTCGCAGCCGCTCGGTAAATCCCGCCATAAGCGCCTTTCCTCACATCGCTCACCCAGAGCCACAAATCTTGCGGCAATGTTCGACGCGTCACAAGCGGCTGTCGTCATTGCGGGGGCCACACTCCGCACTAGCCCTAGGTGTCAGCCGAATCGACCAGGCCTAACCTGACGCAATCAACGGCAACGCTCGTGGGCTTTCGCTCTGACAGTAACACGCGGTCACACACGGTCTCGTCGCCACTTTCTGGCGGGTCTGATCACCCTGGCTGGATGCACAACGCTGCCGGCGGGCCGAAGCCCGCCGCTGCCGCGCATCTACGGCGATGATCTAGCACAGGCAGCTCAGGTGCCGCCGGGGCCGCCGCTCATCTTTATTCCGGGCGCATTTGGTACCACGCTTCACGACGGCACAATCGGGCGTGAGCGCTGGCCGTCATCCAACCTGAAGCTACTGTTCAGCCGTTACGAAGATCTCGCCATGGCGATCGATCATCAAGGTCAGGCAGCGTCGACCGCAACGCTCGAACCCCGCGGAGTCCTGCGGGAAGGATTGGGATTCGACTTTTACGGACGGCTACTCGACGCGCTGACAGAGATCGGCGGATATCAACTCATGGCCGTCGGTACGCCACCACCCGACAGGCGCCGATGTCTCTATGTCTACGCCCACGACTGGCGTCGCGATAACCCGAGCCTGGCGCCGGGCCTCGAACAGCTTATCGAGCAGATCAGGATCGATCACCAAGACCCCCGTTTGCGGGTAGATCTTCTTGGCCACTCGAACGGCGGGCTTCTGGCGGCATGGTTCATCCGTTATGGCACGGCACGAGCCGCGATTCGCGGCGCGACCCGCCCCTTGCGTCCAGGTGCGGACGCCGTGAGTCGGTTGTTTTTGCTGGGTGCTCCCCTGCGAGGCACCGTCCAGCCGGTGCTCGCGCATTTGCGCGGCGAAGAGATTGGGCTACGTCGAATTCCACCCGAAATACTCGCCACCTGCCCAGGTCCTCTGCAGCTGTTTCCGCACCCGGACGATCCTTGGCTGATCGATCGGGAGGGCAGAATCGCCGCGGTTGATCTCTTCGATGTCGAGACCTGGCGCACTCACCGCTGGTCGATCTTTGCGCGCGAGACTCGGGAACGCGTCGTGGCGCGGCACGGCGGGGGGCTAGCGGGGGCTCAGTATCTCGAGCGTCTGGAACATTACTTTGCGCGACAGCTACGTACCGGAGAGGCCTTCATCAGAGCCCTGTCCAATACAGATAATCCGCTCGGAGTTCCCGTGCAGCTCTTCGGCGGAGATTGCGCTCCAACCCTGGCGCGCCTGCTGCTGGATACACGCGGATCACATCCCCGCGTCGTAGAGCGCGCTCCGGGCGGTCAGGACAATATTGACTACCCAGCGCTCATGCTGGAACCGGGCGATACCGTGGTCACACGCCGGTCGCTCACCGGCCGGGCGCACCGAGGAACAACCACCCTTGCGGACGCGCCAGCGACGTTTTTGTGCGCGGAGCACCGCAGCCTGAGCGGCGATCCCGTCCTGCTCGACAATTTGCTGCACGCCCTCTTGCGTCCGCCCCCGCCGCAGCCGGACGCTCAGCCGATCAACGCATCAAGCCCGAGCTGAACCAATGCATCAGCAAACCGCTCTCCCATGCGGCGATAACCGTCAGGGTTCGGATGGAGATCGTCCGGGAGATCGCCCGCATCTGCGGCGCCAAACAGCTTGAGTCCGTCAACGTAGTGCAGCGCCGTGTCTCCCGCCGCTCGGCGTTGTTCGACGACCTGCGCGAGGATCTCCCGCACACGGGTCAGTGTGAGGCATCCCTGACGCAGCCGGGCTAACCCAGGTTCGGTACGAAACCGCCCGTCAGCACCGGGAAGCGTGGGACCCGGCGTCGTCTCGGCGCTAGGACAAAAAATGGGAGAGACGAGCACCACAGGGGTTTGTGGCTTGCCCTCGCGCAGCGTGTCGAGAAAGCCGTGTACCACCGGCACGAACACACGCTCGCGCATCGTGTCGCCGTTGATCACATTGATGCCCACCTTCAAAGAAAGCAGGTCCGCGGGCGTGTCCCGCAGCGTCCGCGCCATAAACGGATCGAGATGGCATTGTCCGCCAAAACCGTAATTCACCAGATGCAGGCCAAGCCGCTTGGCGGTCACCGCGGGCCAGATACCCGTCGGGGAATCCGCTTCCAGGCAGTGGCTAATGGAGCTGCCATAATGCACCCAGCGCCGTGCGGTGGGGGCGGGTGCCGGCACCAGAATGGCATTGGAATCAAGGTCCAGACTGCGTAGCTCAACGAACGCATTGTGCGGCAGCCAGAGCTCGCACTGCTTGCGTGCCGTGCCCAACCCTTCCCAGACCATCGTGAGCGCGGAACCGCGCTCCAGTCTGAACGCGGCAGGATCAGACCGATCCAGCCAGATCGTGTTGCCTTGCGTCGAGCTCCTCGTTATTGGAGCGCCGCCATCGATCAGCAGATCAAACGCTACCTGTCGGGGTTCCGCAGGCGGCGTTACTAGCCGAGTGGTCTGGGCGTTCAGCACGATACGCGTCGAGTTGGTGACGAACGCGAGCCGCACGCCCGAGGGCATGCGTACGATCGGGTCCATCACCGCAGGCAGCTGAGCACGGGTCCAGGCAGGCAGCCGCCGCGGGCTCACGCCCTCGGACCTGAAATCGAAGTCGTATGCTCCGACCACGTTCACCACACCAGCCGCGAGATCTCGACCCGTGTAACAGGACATCACTCGTTTCCGAGATTAACGAAGAGCACCGACGGATCGATCGCCTTGCGGATCACCTTGAGTTCGCTCAGCTGCTGTACGAGAAGGGTCCAGCGCTCCTGTGTCATGGTGCCGAGTTGGACCAACCCCTCGGGTCGAATCAGCGGCACTTGCACGGCCGCGCTCTCACTGAATGTGGTTGCGTCCATCGCCTTGTTGATGCTTCCCATCGCGGCATTGGTCGCGGATGGATCAGCAAGATAGCTTTCCCAGCCGGCGCGCACCGCGGCAACCATGCGTTTCGCCTCGTCGGGGTGGTTTGCCAGCCGATCGCGGGTCGTGACCAGCACGGTCGTATAGGGGTTGTACCCGCTGTCCGCGATCATGAACGTGTCAACGGCAAGTCCTGCTCGCGCGGCGGTGAGGGGTTCGCTTGTGGCAAAGCACTGCTGCGAGATCATCGGGTCATTCTGGAAGTTGCCGATGCCGCCGAGGTAAGGCGCAGTGCGAACGCGGGCGGGCGCATACCGACGCGAGAGAAACTGTGCATAAGGAAGCCCGCCCTGCCAGAGCAGCGTGCCTTCGTTCTTGAACACGTCCTCAAGGCCCTTAAACCCGCGTGCCCGATGCACCATGATGGCCTGCGGATAGGTCTGATAGACCGCAAACAAAGCCACAACATTTCCCGCACCCCGATCATGGGAGATGACAATCTCATCCGCAGCCACGATCGCATATTCCACCTGATTAGCACCGACGATTTGGATAGTGGGAGCGCCAGATCCGCCTTCGATGATCTCGACGTCAAGTCCCTCTGCTGCAAAATGGCCGGAGACCTGCGCCGCGTAAAATCCGCCGAACTGCGGTTCTGCTTTCCAGTTGAGCGCTAACCGCACCGCGTCCGCCTCTGACTGGCTCGCCAATGCCGTGAGGCCGAGCATCATGACCGCGGCCTGCACGAAAAATCTGATCATCGAGAACCACTCCTCATATAAGGTCTACGGCCCATGAGCAATCGACTTAATAAATCGATGCCGAGCACCAGTACCAGTGCCAACACAGTTGAAGCCAGCACACCACCAAACACGAGATCCGTGCGCTGCTGTGTCAACGCAGAATCGATCAGCGCGCCAAGTCCGCCCCCTGCAATGAACTCACCAACGATAGCGCCGATGGTCGCAAGCCCGACGGCGATGCGCAGCCCGGCAAGCACATAGGGAATAGCCGAAGGAAGCTGCAGCTTGAGAATGGTCTTGAGACGGGAGGGACGGTACAACCTGAAGAGCTCCCGCAACAGCGGATCAGTCTCCTCAAGACCCGTGAGCGTGTTCGCGAGTATCGGAAACACGGAGACGATAAAAGCGGAGGCACGCACCGTCGTCTCACCAAAACCAAACCAGATCACCAGTAGCGGCGCGATGGCGATGATGGGCACGGTCTGAAAGAACACGCAGAACGGCAGGATAGCGCGCCGCAACAGGGGCACGACAAAGAAACACATCGCCGCGGTCACACCGACCACCGCACTCATCACAAGCCCCCAGAGGATCGAGGAGAAAGTCGACAGCGTCGCCGCCCAAAGCTCCGTTCGCAGTTCGACCGCCGTCGCCCAGATGCCGCTCGGCGCGGGTAGAAGATAGTCCGGGACCAGCCCGCGACTGACGCTTTGCTCCCAAATGACGAGCAGCGCCAGGAGAAAAATCCACGCCGGCAATCGCTCGCGCAGGCTCATGCATTGACCTCGAGCGCGTGAAAGCTTTGCGACAAACCGCGCACGTAACGGCTGAACTCCGGCTGTAACTTGAGCTCCTGATTTCGGGGCGGGAGCACTATGTGCTCGTCTGCATGCAAGCGCCCATGATTGTTGAGCAGCAGCACGCGATCGCCGAGATATACCGCTTCCGAGATGGAATGCGTGACGAACACATACTGCAGGTCGTACTCCGAACGCAGCTCGAGCAGGAGATCCTCGAGACGAAAACGGGTTCTCTCGTCCAATGCCGCAAAGGGTTCATCGAGCAGCAGGATTCTCGGTCGGGTAACCAGCGCTCGCGCGAGCGCGACCCTCATCTGCATGCCGCCCGACAACTCGCGCGGGAAATGTCCAAGGCGCTCGCCGAGTCCGAGCTCTCGCAGCCGCGCCACTGCGAACTCCCTCGCTTCGGCGTTAAGCGACCCGGTCAGCTCAAACGGCAACAGCACGTTCTCGAGTGCGGTGCGCCAGGGCACAAGCCGGGGCTCCTGAAACACATAAGCGAGCCGCGAGTGCAGACTGTCCTCGACCACGAGCGAACCACTCGTCGCCGCCTCGATGCCCATGATCAGGCGCAGCAGCGTGGTTTTGCCACATCCCGAGGGACCCAGGAGCGCAACGCACTCTCCCGAAGCTACCGTGAAAGAGATGCTCTCCAGCACATTGCGCGTCTGGTTGGGAAACCGCTTCACCAGGTCACGCACTTCGATGGCGGGCGCATCCATCAGTCGCGGAACGCCGGCGGCGGTACGAACCCGCCGATCTCGTTTGCCAAGAGCCGCGCGAAATCGATGCTCGTGTGGTCGGCGAACTCCGCGGTCACCGCCTGTAGCCCGATCGGCAGCCCTTCACGCGATGGACCGGTGGGGAAGACCGTGCTCGGTAGGTAAGACACCGTGGTTAGACCCGCCCAGTAGATTTGCTGGAAGTAGGGATGGTCCGCGTTGTCGATGCGTATCGTTCGCGCCGTCATCGGCACACGTTGGTCGTGCGGAAACGCGGTGGTCGGCATCTGCGGGCAAATGAGGATATCCCACTCACCAAAGAACGCGCGCCAGGCCATGCGCAACGCTTCACGCGCGTTGTTGTGACGAATCCAGTCGCGATGATGCTGCACCGTAGAACGCAGATTGATTGCTTCCACACTGCGATCCGCCGGATCAAGCGTCGCCGCATCTGCAGACAGCTGCTGGAAGACATCATCCGGCAGACCAGCGGCCATCACGCCATTCAGCATATAGAGATAGGTCTCGAAGCTCTGGTCCGGGTTGATTGCCGGGCGCGCAGTATCGGACACCTTGGCGCCGGCGCGGGCCAGCACATCTGCAATCAACTGCACGCGATCGGCGACTTCTCGCGCAACCGGTGAGCGCGGGTCATCCGCCCAGATCGCCACTCGATAATCGGCGAGTCGTTTATGCGCAGGGCGGGGCAGATCAAGTCGCCATCCGGTCGCAAGGGGACCGGGACCGGCAACCAGATCAAGCGCCAGGGCGAGATCTTCCGCCGTCCGCGCAAGCGGCCCCATGACCGCAATGTCCGGCGACGCGAGCATTCCCGGCAACCCATGGCCCTGCGTCGGAACGATGTTCCACGTGGGCTTGTGACCATAGACCCCGCAGAAATGGGCGGGATTGCGAATAGAGCCACCGATGTCCGAACCAAACTCGAGCGGCGTAAAGCCAGCTGCCAACGCGGCAGCCGAGCCCCCGGACGATCCCCCAGGGACGCGCGCCACATTCCAGGGATTGTTAGTGGTGCCGTAGATCGGGTTGAAGCTCTGAAAATCCGCAAGCTCGACCGGTACGTTGGTCTTGCCGAGGATCACCGCGCCCGCCGCGCGCAGGCTCGCAACGACAGCGGAATCTGCCGATGCGAGGTTGTCCTGAAAAGTGGCCAGTCCCCAGGTCGTTGGCAAACCGGTGACGTCATAGGATTCCTTGACCGTCAGCGGCACGCCGTGCAGCGCACCCAACGCGTCACCGCGCGCGAGCGCCGCATCGGCCGCATCAGCCGCCGCACGGGCTCGGCCGAAATCCCGCACCACCACCGCGTTGATGGCCCCGTCACGCCGCTCGATACGATCGATCAGATGATCGGTAACCGCGCGGGAGGATATCTCCCGCGCCCGAATGCGGCGGGCGATGTCTGCCGCAGAGGCAAACGCGAGGTCGCTCATCGCGGGGCGAACCGTTGACCACCATCCACCCGGATAACGGACCCATTCATCATCGCGCTTTCGAAAATAGCGATTGCCATCACCGCGTATTCATGTGGACGGCCCATGCGCCGCGGAAACGCCGCGTCTTTGGTGAGCTGCATGGCGCCCGCCTCCGGAATACCCCGGGTAAGACCCGTATCGAACAGGCTAGGTGCAATGGTCATAACCCGGATGCCCACACCCCCAAGATCCCGGGCCATGGTCAACGTCATACCCGCAATCCCTGCTTTTGCGGCTGTATAGGCGACCTGCCCGATCTGGCCCTCGAACGCCGCGATGGATGCCGTGTTGATCATCACACCCCGTTCGCCATCAGCGTTCGGTTCGTTACGACTCATATGGCTGGCCACGATGCGGTTGATGTTGAACGACGCTATGAGGTTCAGATCAATGATGCGACGAAAATCATCCAGCGGATGCATTTCGCCTTCTTTACTGAGCGTGCGCTTGGCGACGCCGCCTCCCGCCGTGTTGACCATGAACTGCACGCTGCCCAGGGCAGAGACCGCTTCGGCAATCACTCCCTCGATGCCAGCAAAGTCCATCACGTTGCAAGGGTGAAAAGTGCCCCCCAGTCGCTTCGCTACGTTCGCACCGTCGGACCGCTCGAGATCCAGAATCGCGACACGCCCCCCACGCTCGACGAAACGTTCTGCTGTGGCGAGGCACATGCCCGATGCTCCGCCCACCATGATCGCGTTGCTGCCCTGTATCTGCATGACCGTCTCCCCTCGTCCTGCTGATTGAGATAGTGCCGTCCGCGGCGCTCGAACCGAGATGATAGATCGCTACCGCGCGGAAGCGCGAGCTTCCCGAACAGCGGGTAGCGCGCCACACGCGGTGGAAGCAGGCTGAATGGCAGCAACGAACGGTCCTGCCTAATGCTCTGCTCTAAGCTGCTTGTAATCTCGGAGTGACCGGCGTAGAAAGCGCCCCCAACGAAAGCCGCATCAGCAGCAACGCCACAGCCGGAGCCCGGCTACGCACCCCTCGATCATGAGCCGCTCGATCAACGAGAAACGCCTGCGGTCGGAAAATCTGGCATTCGCCGGAACGGCGGGCGTTAGCGAATACGCGCGCAAGGCGCGTTTCCTGCCTGCTTTTCAGGACACGCTCACGGGACGTGTGGAAATCGCCTGCTTCACCCCCGGGAATCCAGCGCCCATGCACGTTCTCAGCTGCCTGCCCGATGAATGGGCGGCAGAGCGGAACGCGGTGGGCGAGATAACGCTCCTGAAACCTTCGATTGTTGCTGGATTCGTGCGCGACGGCCGCTTCTATACGCGAGAAGAGGCGGCTGCCGCGGTCAGCTGACCGCTCGGTAGCGGCGTACAAATCAGGGGACGACTGCCGGGTCAGACGAAGCAAGGCTGTTCGACGTCGCCGCGAGCAAGTCGACGGAGCCGATGCCCTCCCCCGGCTTTTCCCGCCCGAGCGCATACTCAGGCCCTACCACCTCCGGCCCTTGGCCGGGCGGCAGCGGCGGGGTGTAGTAGCCGAGCGCATAGCTGCCGACCGTGTACCCAATCAGATCCGCAAGCGCGGGGGGTAGGGTACGGGCAATCTCGGGCGGACACGCGAGATATTGGTTTTCTTCCTGCCGCAGCCAGCCAAGCGCGTACGTGATGTTAATGCCAATACGGTCCGCACTTGAGCGGTTGGCACCACCGCCATGAAAGATCGACCCCGTGTAGAGCAGCACTGATCCACGCCGCATGACCGCCTGCGTGATTTCTTGCGGCTCAGGCTGACGGTCGTCAGGCCATTGGGTGCTGCCCGGCACCACCTGGGTCGCGCCATTCTCCCCTGTGAAATCCGTGAGCGCCCAGATCGTGTTGAACTGCGGTTCTACGCCTTTAAGCCAGGTTCCCCACGCCCAGCGGTCACGATGGATGGCCTGCGCGGGTTGACCAGGCGTGAGCCTGATCACCTGTGTAAGGTGCAATTGAATGCGGTTGCAGTAGGGCGCGAGAAACCGATTCGCCACCTCGACCACTTTCGCATGCGCGACCAGTTCCCGCGCCGCCGGAGAACGCGCCACCAGAGCGCCCGTTCGCGTGGTGCCAAACCCGGTGAAGCTGTCACGACCAAGACGCGTGGCTGCGATATAAGGCGCAAGCTCGGCATGGAGAGCGTCGACCTCAGGAGCCGCTAACACGCCCTCGAGGATGAGCGCGCCATCACGCGCAATGATCTCAAGGATTTCTTCCTCCGACGCGTTCCCAGGCAGCGTGACTACCGCCGGCGCAGCGCTCATAGCCCCAGCACCGCCTTTGCAATGATGTTGCGCTGCACCTGATGCGACCCGCCGTAGATTGAGGCTGCACGACCACTCAGATAATCAGCGGCGGTCAGCTCAGCCTCCGCAGGGCCCACACGTGGCTCAAAGTTGCCGTTGAGCGAAATCTCGGTGTGATTCGGCAGCCCATAGTGCCCGATGGCTTCGAGCTTCAGCGTCTCGAGCGTCTGTGCCACATCTACGGATGCGATCTTGAACTGCGAGGAATTGCCCGAACCCGGGTGCTGCCCGGACACCAGCCGCGCGAGGGTAGACAGCTCGATGAACTCAAGCGCGCGGTGCCGCACTTCGAGCTCCGCAAGGCGCGCGGCGTAGGCGGGGTCTTCCACCATCGGCGCTGCGCCGTCGTGCGCACTGCTCGCAATGCGCTTCAGCTCGGCCAGCGCAATGCGCAGCCCCGCAGCGACGCCACCACTGCCGCGCTCGTACTCGAGCAGGTGTTTGGCCACCGTCCAGCCCTGGTTCTCCGCCCCCACCCGATTGGCAACCGGCACACGCACGTTGTCGAAGAACACCTGATTGACTTCGTGGTCGCCGGCCAGGGTGATGATCGGCTCGACACGAATTCCGGGTGTCGACATTTCCATGAGCAGGAAGGAAATGCCCTGCTGCGGCCGACCCTCGGTGCTGGTTCGCACCAGGCAGAAGATGTGATCCGCATACTGCGCGTGGGTGGTCCAGATCTTGGTGCCGTTGACCACGTACTCATCGCCATCGCGCTCGGCGCGGGTCTTGAGACTGGCAAGGTCAGAGCCCGACCCCGGTTCCGAATAACCCTGGCACCAGTAGTGCTCGGCCGAGAGCATCTTCGGCAGGTAGTACGCTTTCTGCTCGGCGCTGCCATGCGCAAACAGCGCGGGCGCGAGCAGGTTCACGCCCTGGTTCAGCACGCTGGGCGCGCCTGCGCGGGCGCATTCCTCACGGAAGATGAACAGCTGCGCCGGCGACCAGCCGGTGCCGCCGTACTCTACCGGCCACGCCACGGCGCCCCAGCCGCGCCGATTCAGTTTTCGCTGCCAGGTTTCGGCAATGGTTCGATTGACGAACATGCCGGAGGCGCGACGCGCCTCGGCTACCAGATCAGCGTCGAGTTCTGCGGCCAGAAATGCCCGCACTTCGTCGCGAAACCGTTCATCTTCCGCACTGAAATTCAGATTGAGAGGCACGTTCTTCTCCGATCAATACCGGCTGCCGACGCCCGACGCATCAGCCTGCCGAAGATGGTAGTCGATGACACTTCGCAAACGCATTCAACCCACCGCGTCAAAGACGATAGGGAGCTCGGGCAGATTGCGCAAAATGAAACTCGGCTCCGCTTCAGGTGCCGCATGCCCAGGCGCCAGACGGATGTTCTTCATGCGCGCGAGCAGCGCCGGGAAACCCAGGTTCAGCTCCTGCCGCGCCAGCGGCGCGCCAATGCAATGGTGCACGCCCGACCCGAACGCGAGCTGCATACCCGCCTTCTCGCGATCAAGGTCTACCCGGTCGGGTTCTGCAAACTGGCGCTCGTCGCGATTAGCAGCGCCATAGCGCAGCATGATCATGCTGCCCGCCGGCAGCGCAACGCCGCCGAGCTCCGTATCGCAGGTGACAAGACGGGGCAGCCCCTGCACCGGCGACTCGATGCGCAGCACCTCCTCAACGAAGGTGCGCGTGCGCGAGGGCTCAGCGCGCAGCCGCGTCTGCAGCCCGGGCTCGTTGCAGAGCGCAAGCATGCCCCAGCCAAACGTGCTGGTGGTGGTTTCGTGTCCCGCGACGAGGAACTGGTTCAGGATGCTCAAACATTCGCCGTGGGTGAGGTGACGGCCTTCCCCCTCGAGCCGACTGTTCGCCAGGATCGAGATCATGTCTTCACGCGGTTCGCTGCGCCGCGCCTCGATCAGGCGGATGAGGAGCTTCTGCAGATCGAGCGCGAGCTGAGCGCGCCGCACCATCTCCGGCGGCGTGACCGGTGACAGGCGCAGCGCCGCGGCCGCGGCCGTCGCCGCGTCATCGAAGAAGGGACGGTCCTCATCGGGGATGCCGAGTCGCGTGGCAATGATCGTGAGCGGCACCGGAAAGGCGAACGCTTCCATAAAATCGAGTTCGGTACGGTTACCAAAGGCGGCAATGCTTTGATCGATGACGCGCGCCACCTCGGGTTCCGAACGCTTCATTTGCGCCGCCGTGAACAGGGCGCTAACGAGCGAGCGGTAGCGGCTGTGTTCCGGCTCATCAAGCGTGAGCATGGTCGGCGGGATCGGCACCATCTCAGCGAACAGACCGCGCAGGGTCTGCTGCACATCCGGCGGTGCCGCGTTGAACATGATTTCCTGCGACTTGCCGAGAAAGCCGTCGAAGCGGCTGGAGAAGGTGCGGGTATCGCGAATGGCTTCGCGCACCAGGTCGTAGCGCGATACCACATACACCCCCAGGGCCGGCTCGAAATGCACCGGCGCGTGATCACGCATCCAGCGGTACGCCGCGTAAGGGGCGATGAGCGTGGCGGGGTCGAATAGACTGGGCGCGCTGACCTCTGACATGATGACTCTCCCGATGACCGCTCGAATCTGACCGACCCGGCTACGCGCGTCAATGTCCCGCGGCGCACGTGACCGTACGCCTTGGAGCTTCCACCCATGACCGCATTTCTGCTGTCTCTCGCCGCGGTGCTCGGCGTTGCCGGGTTGATTGCCTGGGTCGACCGAAAGAATCATCTGACCCGCCCGCTGAACGAGCCCATCACCCAGCTCAAGACTGACTACCCCGCGCTCGAATTCATCGACACGCTGGTCACCGCAGACGGTCGAAATACCCTGGCGCTCGCCCGCTCAGGCGAGGTGGCCGTCGCGCTCGCCTTTGGCGACAGCTGGGTCACGCGTCGGTTCTCATCACTGCCGACCGCCGCGGTGCACGCGCGTGGTCCTGCGCTCGAAATTCTGAGCGGCGACTTCACGCTGCCGCGCATGCGGCTAACGCTGCCGTCCGATGAGCTCGCTGCGCTGTGGGGCGAGCGCCTGACCGCCCCCGCGGTCCGCGGCGCGACCTCCGGCAGCCATGCGGCACACCCGGAGCACGCGACATGACCCTGCCCAATCCGGTCGCCCTCGCCACGCCCGTCTTTGTCCTCCTGATTGTGGTGGAGCTGATTGCCGCCCGCACCGGCCGCGCGCGGTCAGTGCGATTTGAAGCCCGGGACTCCCTGACCAGCATGCTCATGGGATTGTTGAGCGGCGTCCCCGGGGCGCTCACTGGCAGTGTGGTGGTCGCGCTCGGCGCGGTCGTCTACCAGTACCGCCTGTTTGATCTGGGCTACAGCGTCCCCGTGTTCATCGCCGCTTTCATCCTGGACGATCTCGCGTACTACCTGTTCCACCGCAGCGCGCACCGTGTGCGCTGGTTCTGGGCGAGCCATGTGGTGCACCACTCGTCGCGGCACTACAACCTCACCACGGCGCTACGCCAGACCTGGACCGGGTTTTTCTCGGCGAGCTTTATCTTCCGCTGGCCGCTGCTGCTCATCGGCTTTCCGTGGGAGGTGGTCGTCTTCGTCAGCGGGCTGAATCTCGTTTATCAATTCTGGATTCACACGGAAGCGGTGGACCGACTGCCGCGCTGGTTCGAACTCGTCATGAACACGCCCTCGCACCACCGGGTGCATCACGCCACCAATCCCCGTTACCTGGATGCCAACTACGCCGGTGTGTTCATTGTCTGGGACCGATGGTTCGGTACGTTCGTGCCGGAAACCGCTTCGGATCCCTGCCGCTACGGCATCGTGAAGAATCTGGGCACCTTCAATCCGCTGCGGGTCGCGGTGCACGAATGGGTGGCCATCGCGCGCGACCTTGTGCGGGTGCGCGGCCCGCGCGATCTGTGCGGCTACCTGTTCGGTCCGCCCGGCTGGCGCCCCGACGGCGGTGGCGACACCACCGCGGCCATCAAGGCACGCTGGAAAGAGACCGGCGGGTCAGAGGCGCCCGCCGGTCAGACGGAAGCTGCCGCCTAGCGGGCAGAGCCCGTGGGAATCTCGTTGAACGGAATCCCCTTGTCGGCGCGCATGTCTTCCGGCAATCCGAGCACGCGCTCTGCGATGATGTTGCGCAGAATCTGGTCGGTGCCGCCCTCGATGCGCACCGCCGGCGAGCGCAGCAGCATGGCCTGAAAGCGCGCCGCACCTTCGGCGACCGCCGGATCGGTTAGCGCTCCGCCCAGACCCTGCAGGTCGATCGCGAACTTCGCGATGTCCTGCATCATGTTGCCTGCCACCAGCTTGCCGATGGAGGCTTCCGGCCCCGGGGTTTCGCCCTTGGACAGCGAGGTCAGCAGACGGGAGGACGTGTTGCGCAGACCCGCCGCCTTCACGTACCAGTCGGCGAGCTTCGTCCGCACCGCCGCGTTATCCACCGCCAGCGCGTCATCGAGCGGCAGATCCTCAACCAGTTCCATCAGCTCCGGGAAGCCCGTTGCGATGCTGCCACCGATCGCCATGCGCTCGTTCATGAGGGTCGTGAGCGACACGCGCCAGCCGTCACCCACCGCGCCGAGGCGCTGGCTGTCGGGAATGCGGACGTTATCGAAATAGACCTCGTTGAACTCGCTCTGACCATTCGCCTGCTTGATCGGCCGAATGTCCACGCCCGGCGACTTCATCGACAGGAAGAACATGGTCAGACCCTTGTGCTTGGCCACCGTCGGGTCAGTGCGCGTGATCAGGATGCCGTAGTCGCTGTGCTGCGCGCCGGAGGTCCAGATCTTCTGCCCGTTGATGATCCAGTCGTCGCCATCACGTTCGGCACGGGTGCGGAGCCCGGCGAGGTCCGAGCCGCCGTGCGGTTCGGAGAAGAGCTGGCACCAGACCTGCTCACCGCTGGCAATCTTCGGGATGTAGCTGGTCTTGTGCTCTTCCGACGCAAAGCCCATCAGCGTCGGCGCGCACATGCCCTGCCCGATGATGAACGCGCCGGACAGCTTGCTGTAAATGCCTTCTTCCTGAGACCAGATGACGCTCTGGATCGGCGTGGCACCGCGTCCGCCATAGGCCTTCGGCCACTGCAGGCACGCCCAGCCCGCGGCGGCTTTCTTCGCCTGCCACGCCTTCGCTTCCGCCAGCGTGTTGTGCGGACCGGTATTGGTATTGCCAAAGCCGCTCGCTTCGAGATACGGCTTCAGGTGCTTGGGCGCGTTTGCCTCGATCCAGCTGCGCGCTTCGGCGCGGAACGCGGCTTCTTCTCGGGTATCGCTGAAATCCATTGAACTGCTCCTCAGGCTGCTGCCGTTGATCGCTGGGTTGCGCGAAGTCCGTCGACCAGTCGTCCTTCCCAGACTGACAGGCCGCCGAGTTCGAGTGCGAGAAAATTCGAGCGCCGATAGTAGAGATGGCAGTCGAATTCCCAGGTGAAGCCCATACCGCCGTGCACCTGGATATTGTCTTTGCTGCACTGCTGAAACGCCTGCGTGGCGGACACGCGGGCGGTAGCCGCCGCCAGCGGCAGCTCCGCCGCGTCGGTGCTGAGTGCCCACGCCGCGTAGTAGCAGTTCGATTCGGCAAGCTTTGCCGTCACGTACATGTCCGCGATCATGTGTTTGATCGCCTGGAACGATCCAATCGCGCGACCGAAGGCGAAACGCTCTTTCGCGTAACCCACCGCCATGTCGAGCGCGCGCTGCGCACCGCCCAGCTGTTCGAACGCGACCAGCACCGCGGCACGGTCATAGAGCGACTGCAGACGACCCCACCCGTCGCCACCCGTTCCAAGTGCTTCGGCGCGCGTATCGGAAAATTCGATGGTTGCGGTGTTACGGCTGGGGTCGATGCTCTTCACATCCGTGCGCTTGACCGTGGTCGCGCGCAGATCCACCACGAACAGACCGAGCTGGCCCGCCTCGTCCCGCGCCAGCACGATCAGCAGATCGGCCAGGCCGCCATCAGGAACGATGAGTTTGGTGCCGTTCAGTGCGCCATTGGCGTAAGTGGTGGCAATGGCATCGGGCGTCTGCGCCGTGCGGGTTTCGGTGACGGCGAGCGCTCCGCGCAGCTTGCCCGCCGCGATATCCGGCAGCAGCCGGGCGCGCTGGGCTTCGGATCCGAACCGCAGAAGCGCCTCGGTCACCAGGTACACGGTTGACGCAAAGGGCGTGGGAGCCAGGCTGCGACCGAGTTCCTGAGCGACGAGGCAGAGCTCAAGATAGCCCGCGCCGGTGCCGCCGTACTGTTCCGGAATGGCGGTTCCGATCAGTCCCATTTCGGCGAGCCCGTTCCAGACCGCCTCAGCGTAGGACGCGCGCCCTTCCAGCACCGCGCGCACGGTTTCCATGCCGCAGCGTTCTTCGAGAAAGCGAGCGGTCTGGTCCCGCAGCAGTTTCTGATCATCGGAAAAATCAAAGTTCACGGTGTCGGTTCCCCCGTTTTGCCAACGTCTTTCTGGCCTACGTCGCCGCCGATTCTAGTCGAGGCTGCGCCGCTCGGCATCCCGGTCCGCGGCGCGCGCCAGCGGCTACCATGCGTCGCGAAGCGTTCTTTGATTACCCCCTCTGCTAGTCGCAGCTCAAGCCAGGTATCAACGAAAGCGAGCCAGGCAACATCCTGCGGCAGCAGAAAGCTTTTTTCCTGGTAGGTGAGGTCCTCGGCCAAAGCAGCGCAAAGCGCTGGCAGGCGCTGCGCCACCCGTTCCACTTCGATGCGATCGGTAAACATCACATCCGCGCGTCCCTCGGCAATTTCCTCGAACACGGTGCGATTGTCAGCGTGTACGCGCACGTCGGCGCGGCGGATGCGGGTGTTCGCAAAGCGTTGATTGGTGCCGCCCGGGTTGACGATCACCCGCACGCCAGGCTGATCGATAGCGTCAAACTCGGCAAAGCGCGCACGATCGGCGCAGCGCACCACCGGGGTCTTGCCATCGGCGTAGTAGGGGTGACTCTGAAATCCTATGCGCTGACGCTCGAGCGTGCGGGAGACGCCGCCCATGGCGATATCGAACGCGCCGGCCTTGAGGTCCCGCTCCAGGGTCGTCCAGCGCGTGGGCACGAAAACGAGCTCAGCCGCAATAGCGGCGGCGAGATCGCGCGCCAGATCCACATCGATGCCCGACCAGTTGCCTGCGCCGTCCTGCCAGGTGAAGGGCGCGTAGTCGCCGGTCATACCGACGCGCAGGACGCGTGCTTGCCGAATCTGCGCAAGCCGGTCCGGGTACACGCGCAGACCCGCCACCGCCGCAATGAGCGCCGCACGCGATGCTGCATTGAGTCCGTTCACGGCATCGAGAGCATGCGCAGGGTCGTCCAACCCGCTCGGGGCATCGCCGCGAGCTACCGCCGCAGCAGCGGCGAGCAGGGCCGGGGTCAGTCGAGACAGCGCCGGGCGCACAGTGCCCGCCAGGTCCGGCGGCTGCGGGGGCTCATCTACACCCCTTTGCCAGCGGTCGATCCAGTACATCTGCACCTGACGCGCGGCAGCCATCTGCGCCGCAAAGAGCGTCGCCGCTGTTTCAGGAACCAGCCCCTCGCGCAGCGCACCGCGCCGCACATCGTCCAGCACCTCCTCTTCCCGCGCGGGATCAAGGACCGGCTGACCCGAAGCAAACTTGGCCGCCGCCACATCGGGCATCAGCGCAAGCCGCGCAACCATCAGATCTGCAAGGCTTTCCGCGGGCGCTGAGTGCGCGGCAAATGGCGACATCAGCGCGCCGATGAGCGCGATGCATATGGCACGGGCAACGGCCACACGCCCTGGAACAACGCGAACGACACGCATGTGGAACGACTCCCAGCGAGACGTAGAATGCGGTCAACCAGGACCGGCGGATGACCGACAGGGGGACCGGATTATGCGCGACGACCAGGTGGCAATCGAGCAGCTGCTCAACCGCTACTGTCACAAACTGGATCAGGGGGACATCGACGCCGTGGTGGCGCTCTTCGCCGATAACGCCGTGCTTGATCCGGTCTATGAGGGCTCTGGCCTGCACGAGGGGCGCGCCGCGATTCGCGCCTGGTACCAACGCTATGGGGCAAACACCATCGCCGCGGTGCGCGGGCTAAGGCACAAGATTTCGACCGCCATGATCGATGTCGATGGCGATTCAGCGACCTCGGTCTGCTATCTCGACGCAGACTCGGTGAGCAAAGACACCGGCAAACGCTCGCTGGTGGGCGGTCGCTATGAGGATCGCTTCGTGCGCACTGACGCCGGCTGGCGGCTTCAGCACCGACGCATTCTGATCGACTACGCGTCGACCCTCGGATGAGAGCGGTCGCAGCGCCCTACGGGTAACCGGGAGGAACGCTGCGACCCGCAAACGCTCAGAGCGCTGCCTTCAGCGTAAAGAACCACTGCCGCGGCGCACCGGGCAGCAGGGTCTGCGCCGTGCCGTTCGGGTCAGCATTAACGAAACCGCCGCTGCCCACCGTGGAGATGTAGTCCTCTTCCAACAGGTTGGTGACATCGATCTGCGCCGTGAGCGACTTGAGCCAGCCCAGGTTGCCAAGACGATACCCTAGCGCAACGTTCACCATGGAGAAGCCGTCCACCGAGCCTTCGTTGAGGTAGGTGTAGTAGCGCTCATCGGTGAACTTGTAGTGGACCTTGCCGAAGAACTGCTCCATCTCCACCGCCAACTCAGAATTGAAGAGCCATTCCGGCGCGTCGGTGACGGTCTTGCCCGCGACACCGACCGTGTCCGAACCGCTGGTGAAATCATCTTCGTAGGTCGACTGGTTGTAGCTCGCCGAGTTGAACCAGGTGATGTAATCGTTCAGCTGCCAGTTGATACCGGCTTCGATGCCCGTCGTCTCCACCGTGCCCACGTTCGCAAGCGCGTTGAAGTTGCCGATGATGGCAGAGCCCTGCTGAATCGCGAGCAGGCGATCCTCGAAGTCCACGTAGTAGGCGGTCACCACGCCCTCCACATCGGCGACGAAGAAGCGCCAGCCGAGTTCATAGGTGGTCGCCATTTCCGGCTCGATGCGGCTGCGGATCTCCTCGAAGGCAGCCTGCGTCGCGGAGAAGGGCGAGGTGCCGGTCGCCGAGCCGATGAGCGCTCGCACATTGCGAGACACGTCGCCGAAGATCTCGTGCTGCTCGCTCACCGAGTAGACAAAGCCAACCTGCGGCAGGAAGGTTTCCTCGGTCGAGATGCTGCCGTTCTTGTTCGCACCCGTCACCGTGTCCGCCTCGACGTCCACGCGCACCGACTTGAAGCCCGCCTCGATGCGCAGGTCTTGGTTGATCTGCCACGCATCTTGCAGCGAGAACTGCAGCGTTTCGGTGGTGAAGTCGTATTCCCACTGCGTGAAGAACGGGTTGTCCTGGAACTCGGTGAAATCGCGCGTCGGACGCTCGATCGAGGGCTCGCCGTAAAACCGCCGCGCCTGATTGAAGTCGTTATCTTCATACCACAGCGTGGCGGTCACCGTGTGCGCGTCAAGGTCGAATTGCACGCTGCTTACCACACCCATTCGATCGATCTCGTACTCCGTCGTGCGAACCGACAGGGGAGCGCCATCAGGCGTTGCCACGTAGGGCGTGCCCCAGAGTCCCTGGCCCTCGTTGGTATGCAGATAAACGGTGGTGGAGAGCGAGGCAATCTCGCCCATGGGCGTGTCGAGGGAGACGTAGGCCAGGTTGTCCTCCCGCAGCCCGGCCGCATTCCAGTAAGCGTCGTCGAGCGTCTCCACGTCACCCGTGAAGTTGCCCTGTGCGGCTGCAACGGCGCGCGCGTAATCTGGAAAATAGTTGTCCCAGTCCTGACCCAGCCGACCAATCATCTCGTGGGACATGTCCTGGTAGTCGATTTCAGCTCGATCGGAGTAGCTGTAATAGGCGCTAAGCTCAGCCTCACCGATCGGCTGCACGATCTTGACGTTGGCGTACTCCTGTTCCTGAGTGCCCGCGCCTTTCCACTTGTCGGTCTCCTGGGTCGCAAACGACAGGAACGCCCGGGTGCCCGCTGCCGTCTCCCCCGAATCAAGACGTGCATACACGCGCTGCGCCTCGTCGCTGCCGGTCGCGCCGTGCAGGTCGACCCCGAACTCGTCGCGGGGATCATCCGAGTAAAACTGAATGGTGCCGCCCAGGTTGCTCGTAGACGCGGTGCCCAAAGCACCCGTGCCCTGCGACAGCACGACACGACCGATGTTCTCGGACAGGATGGCGCGGCTGATATGCAGCCCGTTGTGGTTGGCATAGGACATATCGCCGAGCGGCACGCCGTCCAGCGTGAACCCAAGCTGATTCTGGTTGAACCCGCGCACCACGATGCGCGTCGACCACTCGTAGGCGCCATAAGGATCCGCTGACTGGAAGTTGACGCCGGGCAGTTTTTCGATCGACTTGAGCGGGCTCGTGCCGGCGGGAAATTGCTCGAGCTGCGATGCGGTAAGGGCCTGCACCTGACGCGTTTCGCCCTTGCCGAAAACGCGAATTTCCTCGATCACCGGTTGCGGTTCGGCGGCGCCGGCCATGGTGGCTGCCATCAGAGCCACGGGCGCGAGCACCGACGCCTGCGCCTTACGCAGCGTGCGCGGGAAGCTTTTCATCTCTTTCACCTCTGGAATCGTTGTTCTAGCCAGGGGTGGAGCTCCGGGGGGACGGAGGGACACCACCTGTCCCAATGCTGACGCTCCAGGATGACGTGGTCGTAACGCACCGGTGACAGAACCATGACGGGGCGCCTGCCTGACAGGTCCAAGCGGGCGACGCAGAACCTTACAGGCGCGCCCCAGAACGGGCTTTTATGTCCTATAAGTTTACATATTGAGATTTCTCCCAAGCGAGCGTGCTCCGCAATGCATTGATTAACATGATCTTACTGTTTATGGCATTTTTATTGCTTTCATACGAGCGGCAATTTGACTAAGGGGTTACCGCGCATGAGCAAGAAGAAACTGCTGCTGGTTGGCTGGGACGCCGCGGATTGGAAGATCATCCATTCACTGATGGATCGCGGCCTGCTTGCCGGCGTGCGACGGCTCGTGGAAGGCGGCGTGAGCGGCAACCTCACGACGCTGGATCCCGCCCTCTCGCCCATGCTTTGGACCTCGGTGGCTACCGGAAAGATGGCTTACCATCACGGGGTAACCGGTTTCACCGAAGTCGATCCGGTAGACAAGGCGGTGGTACCGGTATCAGCTGCCACGCGCAAATGCAGAACACTCTGGGAAATGCTCGGCGACCACGGCTACCGCAGCCACGTGGTGAACTGGTTCGCCACGCAGGGCGAGCAGGACCTGAACGGCAAGATGGTCTCGAACCTGTACTGCCACCTGAAGGATGTGGACCCCGCGTCCGATCCGACCAGCTGGCCTAAGCCGCCGCCCGGAACCTACTGGCCACCCGAGCTCGAGGAGATCCTGAACGAGGAACGGGTCAGCATTCACGACCTGGATCCGGACGAGGTTCTGCGTCCGTTTGTGCCAGGCACACCGCGTGGACCAGAGCAAAGATCAACGCCTGAAGCATCTCGCAGAACATCTGGCGCAGGCATTCAGCGCCCACAATGCCGCCGTTCGTCTCATGGAGATGGACCCCGACTGGGATTTTTTCGCGGTCTATTACCGAACGATGGACGAAATCTCCCACGAGTTCATGCACTACCACCCACCACGGATGGAAGGGATTTCCGAGGAGGACTTCGATCTCTACCACCGCGTGATCGATCAGACCTATTGCCTGCACGACGCCATGCTGCAGCGGCTGATACAGCTGGCGGGTCCGGATACCGCGGTGGTACTGGTGTCAGACCACGGCTATCACAGTGATCACCTGCGCCCCAAGTTCACACCTCGGGTGCCCGCCGGCATTACCGTATGGCACCGTCAGCACGGCGTTTTCGCGGCCAGCGGCGCAGGCATCAAGCAGGACGAGCTCGTCTTTGGCGCCCGATTGCTGGACGTTGCGCCAACCATTCTCCACTACTTCGGTCTGCCTGTTGGTGAGGACATGGAGGGCCGCGCGCTGACGGAAGTTTTCTCCGAGAACCAGCCCGTCGCCACAATCCCCTCGTGGGAGCGTGAAGACAGGCCCGCCCAGGCGCGCCTCAACCTCAGTGAAGGCGGGCGTCAGCAGCTGCTCGAGCAGTTTGTTGCCCTTGGCTACATCGACGAGCTTCCAGACGACCGCGAAGCGGCGGCGCGCTCCACCCAGCGCGAAAACCACTGGAACCTGGCGCGTGCCGAGACCTATTCGGGGTATCACGAGGAAGCCCTGCCGTTACTCGAGCGGTGCTTTCACGACGTGCCGCACCGCGTCGATTTCGCCCAGGCGCTTTCTCGCTGCCAGAACGAGCTGGGTCTGTCTGCCGAAGCCGAGGTGACCATTGACCGGGCGCGAGAGCGATTCCGGGCTTCGCCCCGATCCGACCTGATCAAGGCGAATATCGTTATCGAACGCAAGGATCACGCGCAGGCGCTCGAACTGCTCACCCGGGTACGGGAAGCCGAACCCGAGAATTCCGATGTCAATCTGAGTGCTGCGCGTTGCTACGCCGCGCTGCATCAGTGGCAGCAAGCGCGCGAGTTCATAGATCGAGTGATGGTGAAAGATCCTGAGAACCCGCAGGCCCACCTGCTGTTGACCCGCGTGCATCTCGCGCAGAAGAACCACGACGCGGCGGTGCGCACCGCGCTGACCAGCATCGGACTTCAGTACGGCAATCCGCGCGGACACTTCCTGCTTGGCATTGCGCTCACGAGCAGCAATCGCCTCGAGGAAGCCGCTCAGGCCTTCCGCAACTGCCTGACTCTGGTTCCCGACCATCTGCCCGCCATGCGCATGCTGGCGCGGACGGCATTACAACTCGGGCAGGAGGACAAGAGCGACGGTTATCAACTGCTGTACCGATTGACCGCCAACCGCGTGCGTGAGGAGCGCCGCGGGCGTCTCGCGAGAGTACGGCAGGCGGCCGAGGAGCGGCAGGCACTGCGCGATCAGGAGCTAGCCGCGTTGCAGGCGGAACAGGCTCGGGTCGAGGCCGAAATCAACGCCATCGAACCACAGGAGATTCTGGTTGTTTCAGGCCTGCCACGATCAGGCACATCGCTGATGATGCAGATACTCAAAGCCGGCGGGATCGATCCCATGACCGACGGCGCGCGCCAGGCCGACGACGACAACCCCGAGGGCTATTGGGAATGGGAAGACATCAAGAAGCTTCCAAAAAATCCGCGCCTGATTGACCAAACGGTTGGGAAGGCAGTGAAGGTAATCACGGCCTTGTTGCCGCACCTTCCGCGACCTCATCGGTACAAGATCATTTATATGGTCAGACCCACGGCGCAGGTGGTGGCATCGCAACAGTCCATGCTCGAACGCAACGGGCGTAGCCCTTCCGCCGAGACGTCTCATCTGATCGCGCTGCAGGATCGGCTGAGCCAGCAGGTGCGGCAGGCAATCGCCTCCAGCGACCGGGCCGACGCGCTGGAAGTGTCTTATCCAGAGCTGATGGAGAACCCGGGCAAGGTGTTCGAACAAATCGCCCAGTTCTTGCCGGGCAGGTTCCGGTCGAGCCCTTCGGTGTTCGCGTGTATCAAACCGGACTTGTTCCGCCATCGCGAGCCTTGAACCGAGGAACAGGACAGCGGCGCGACACGCCGCGCTGCTGTCGCTTGGACGTCAGAATTTCTTACGCCTTTGCGCTGTGTTGCCCGCGTGAGTTGCCGAGAACACTGGATCGACATTCATTCGACGCACGACCCTTGGGAGAATGGATCGTGACGCAGCCTTCGAAGAACGAATCCACCACACAGCGGGCTAGCCCCAACCCACGCACCGAACGCTTGTCCCTCGCCGCTTACCTCGCCGCCGGCATCGGTCTCGCCGGCATTGCCAGCACGTCTGATGCCGCGATCGTGAACATCAACCTCACCGACACTCGCGGTGATGGCAGCGCCACGACCGATGACAATATCGCTGGGGTTAATGGGGGCGGAACCCTGAACAGCAGAACCATCATCACCGATTGGTTGCGGTCAGGAACGGGAAACCTTTCTCTGTTTTACGACTGAATTAATGGTCCCTACACCTATTGGGGGCTCGCTGGTAATGGCTTTGATTTCGCCGCTAACGGCACTGCTAACCCCCGTAACTTCGCGGCGGCGGCGCGATAACCGCTCCTGACTTCACTGCGGGAAGCTACATGGGGTTCAGGTTCATGAGTGGATCAGACTTCAACTATGGCTGGCTGGAAGTGACCTGTGACGGATCGAGGCAGAACTGGCAGATTCTTTCCGGCGCCTACG
>JBMTYG010000015.1:0-39557 GCA_049454295.1 Pseudomonadales bacterium | reverse complement strand
TAGCATACCCGGCTCGAAATATGCTTTTCTGCCAAACTGAAAAAATGCTTTGACAGCGCAGGTTCGGCGCCGAAGGGGAATTCGGGGAAAAGTGGTAGCTACGGTTGGGCTCGAACCAACGACCTCAGCATTATGAATGCCGCGCTCTAACCAGCTGAGCTACGTAGCCATCGGGAAGGGCGCGAATTTTCCCGACGCGGAGAAGGCGTGTCAACAGCGCCATGCGCCTGCCCGCTGACACCAGCGTCGGGTCACCAACAGGGTTAAGTGGTTTCGCCAACGCCTCCCCGGATCGCTCACATCTCGACAATACCCTTGACGCGCTCGCGTCCCGGCCCAGGCGGCGACGTTTCGAAACCCGTTGCCCCATCGCGCGTACCCGCCAGCTGGCGATAGGTGATCGCGAAGATCATCGCCGCCCATGGCAGCGTCCAGATCCAGCCGATCACACTCAGAATCCCTAGCAGAATGAGCGAGCCCGAGATCATGGACAGTAGAACCACACGCCAAAAGGCTTTGTTGACCAAACGCAATGACAGCGCGAGGCACTCGAACGTCGGCAGGTCGCGCTCTGCCTTGAGCGCAACTGCCAGAGACAGCGCCTGCGCGAGGTAGAGTCCAGGCAGCAGCAGCATTAGTAATCCAAGAGTAACCGCCAGGCTTTGCAGAAGACCGACGAGCAGCAGCGGCACCACACGCGAATACTGTGAAAAGAGGTCATCGAAACGCACCTCACGCCCTAGGCTACGTCTGAGGCCAAAGAGGAAAACACCTGCCAAGAAGGGATACAGCAGGGCCCCAGCCACAAGCTGGGCGAACAGCTCAAACACAGGATTGACGCCCGATTCCGCGCTGGACGACGAGGCTCCGAGAACACCGAGCAAGAAGAAGACGCCGCCGTACACGAGACCGCCACCCGCAAGCAGGGGCGTCTTGATCCCCGGCAACAGATGCCAGGCTTCGCGCACCACGGCGCCCACACGCAGATCCGCCTCCCCTGCGAGCGTTCGCGGAATAGAACCCGGCAGCAATCGCTCTTGTTCCATTGAGTCTGACCCCTTGTCGCGTTACCGGGCGAGTAGCGACCGAGGGGGTTTTCGCGAACCCGAGCCCCCAGGGCGCTGCGCTCGCGTCCTCATTCGAGACGCACAGGATCGAGTATCGTCCCGGGCGGGTAATTGTCGGCAATCAGCAGCATGCCGTCGAAGGTGATGACCGCATCCAGAGTCATCGAACCGTCCGCCGCGCGCTGAACACTCCCCAACTGTGCGACGACAGCGCGCCGGGATGGATCATAGGTCTGCGCAGCGGTCAGCACGAGGCTGTCCCCGTCAACTTCCACCCCCAGATCAGCGAGCGTCGCCTTCAACAGACCGCCGTGCGCTTCAAAAGCCACGACACCCTGAAAACGTAGCGCACCGGTTGCCAGTCCGTCGACGGAAACGGCCAGATCGCCGCCGGGACATGCGGGAAATACGAATGCTCCGCTGCCATCCCGAGAGGCGCCATCACTCACGGCAATCGTGCCCCCCGAGCCCTCCACATACGCTCGAAAACTCGCTTTCACACCCCAGGTCAGTCGAGTAAACCCCATGGTTGATCCCCCAGATACCAAACAGCCTAAAGATGTGCGACGAAGATTCGCCGGTCAAAGATCGCGCGCGCGCGCCTGCGGCAACACCTGTCGCAAGAACACGTAGCCGCACACCGCAGAGAGGAACGAGCCCATCAGAATGCCAATGCGCTCGTCGTACAGCAGATTCACGCCGGAATGCTCAAAGGCGAGCGACGCGATGAACAAACTCATGGTGAAGCCAACGCCGCAGAGCAAGGCGACACCATAGACCTCGCGCCAGCCGAGCCCAGAGGGCAATCGCGCCAAGCCCGAGCGCACCGCCACGAAACAGAAGAGAAAAATACCCACCTGCTTGCCAATGAAAAGCCCTGCCGCAATGCCCAGCGGAATCGGGTGCAGAAACTGTTCGAGACCAAACCCCTTGAATGTAATCCCCGCATTGGCGAACGCGAACAGCGGCACGATAAACAAGGCAACCAGCGAATGCAGATCCTTTTCGAGATCGTGCAGGGGCGAGTTGTCCGGATCATTCGATCGAATTGGGATACAGAATGCGAGCAAGACTCCCGCCAACGTGGCATGGACGCCGGATTTGAGCAATGACGTCCACATGATCAGCCCGACCAACAGGTAGGGTGCGCGCGCCAGCACCCCCATGCGGTTCATCGAGAGCAGCACAATAAAGCAGGTGAACGCGGTACCCAGCGCAGTCAGCGTGAGATCGCTCGTGTAGAACAGAGCAATGATCACAATGGCACCTAGATCATCGAAGATGGCGATGGATACCAGCAGAATTCTTAGAGCCGCAGGTACCCGAGCGCCCAAGAGCGCGAGGATCGCCAAGGCAAATGCGATATCTGTAGCCGCAGGAATTGCCCAGCCCTGCAGCGCAACCGGGTCCTTGTAGTTGATAGCCAAGTAAATCAGGGCAGGAAACAGCATGCCGCCCGCCGCACCAAACAGCGGCAGCGCCGCCTGACGCCGCTCTGAGATCGCACCCTCGTAAAGCTCTCGCTTAAGCTCCAACCCCACTACCAGGAAAAACACGGCCATCAATCCATCGTTGATCCAAAGCAGCAGCGGCTTGTCGATGGAGAAGTCACCCACCCGAATCTGAAGCGGTACATCAAACAGGGCCGCGTGAATCCACGACAGGGGAGAGTTCGCCATGGCAAGCGCGACAATCGCCGCCGCCACCAGCAATACCCCCCCGGATGCTTCCGAACGAAGCGTGTTCTTGACTGCATCAAACATGTCTTGGCGGATCTCCCGGTTATCACTCCGTAGCGCAGACGCTAGACGTTGAACCGAAACAACACCACGTCGCCGTCCTTGACCTCGTACTCCTTGCCTTCCAAACGCCACTTGCCCGCGTCCTTTGCGCCCTGCTCGCCGCCGCAGGCGACATAATCCGCGTAGGCGATGACCTCAGCGCGAATAAAGCCTTTCTCGAAGTCCGTGTGGATAACCGCGGCCGCCTGCGGCGCCCGAGCCCCAAGCGGGATGGTCCAGGCCCGCGCCTCTTTAGGACCGGCTGTGAAGTAATTCTGCAGCCCCAGGAGGCGGAAGCCGGCGCGGATCACGCGATTTAGCCCCGGCTCCTCGATACCAAGCGCTTGCAGAAACTCAGCACGCTCCGCCTCCTCGAGCTCCGAAATCTCAGCTTCGATTTTATTGCAGATGACGACGACCTCAGCGCCTTCCGCGGCTGCAATCGCGCGCACCTCGTCCAGGCGCGGGTTCGACTCGAAGCCGTCTTCCGCGACGTTCGCGATGTACATGACCGGCTTGAGTGTCAGCAAATGCAAGTCGCGTAGACGCGAGCGTTCCTCCGGTTCGAGTCCGAGCGCGCGCACCGGTTTTGCCTCATCCAGCGTCGCACGCACACGCTCGAGTATCGGCATCAGCGACCGCGCGTCCTTATCACCCGCGTTGGCAGTTCGTCGCGTGCGCTCATAGACCTTGTCGACCGTAGCCAGATCAGCCAGCGCAAGTTCGGTGTTGATCACCTCAATGTCATCGCCGGGCGACACGCGCCCCGCGACGTGGATCACGTTGTCATCCTCGAAACAGCGCACCACCTGCGCAATCGCATCCGTCTCGCGAATATGCGCGAGAAACTGGTTACCTAGCCCCTCACCGCGGGACGCACCGGCCACCAGCCCAGCGATATCGACGAACTCCATCACCGCGGGCACGATCTTCTGCGACTTCGCAAGCGCAGCCACACGATCCAGGCGGGGATCAGGGATAGGAACGATGCCGGTGTTTGGATCAATCGTGCAGAAGGGGAAATTTTCGGCACTGACTCCCGCGCGGGTCAACGCATTGAACAGTGTTGATTTACCGACATTCGGTAGCCCAACGATGCCGCACCTGAATCCCATGGTGTCTACCTCTGATCTGCTTGATGTTGCGGCGAGCTTGCGGGCGCGTGCAGCCGATTCATCGCTTTGTCGAAATCGCCATCCAGCAACGGCGCCAGGACGTCATCACCGAGGGCCGCAGCGACTGCAATGGTGTCGCGCTCCACAGCGGGCATCTGGGCCTGGGTGAGATAGGCGGTGACCGCATCCTTGCTGCCCGGGTGCCCGACACCGATGCGCAGGCGCGCAAACCCGCGCTCATTACCCAAGCAGGCGATCAAACTGCGAATGCCGTTGTGTCCGTTATCTCCACCACCCATACGGAGACGCGCCACGCCCGTAGCGAAGGCCATCTCGTCATAGGCGACCAGCATCTCAACAGGCTCGATGCGATAGAAACGGGCAACGGCAGCGACCGATTCGCCAGAGAGGTTCATGAAGGTCTCCGGCAAGAGCAGCCGAACATCGTGACCGAGGATATCTCCCCGACCCATGCGCCCTTTGAACCTGGGCTCCGCCTTCAGGGAGATTCCGAACCGAAGCGCCAGCGCCGATACGCAATCGGCGCCGACGTTATGCCGGGTGAGCCTGTAGCGCTCCCCCGGATTGCCGAGACCGACAATGAGGCGAATGCTTGGCATCCCTCACCCCCGGTCAAAGTGACCGCAAGTCAGGAGCGCGCGGCGCGCACGCTGACCACGCTCTGGTCGTGGTCTGCCCCCTGGGCAAGCGCAACAATTGTCACGCCCGCTGGCAGCACTAGGTCACTGAGATGCACGGACTGCCCCACGTTCACACCCGCGAGGTCCACACCGATGAACTCGGGCAGATCGCCTGGCAGACACGCGATCTCCACCTCATTCATGAGGTGCTCGATGGAGCCGCCACCGACCTTGACGCCGACGCACTGGTCTTCGTTCAGGAAGTGGATCGGTACCGACACCTGCAGAATCTGGTCAGCGCGCACGCGCAGGAAGTCGACATGGGTGACGCGCTCGTTTACCGGGTGACGCTGGAGGTCGCGCACAACCGCCTGCTCCGTTTCACCCCCAATCACGACGCTCAGCACCTGAGAATAGAACGCTTCGCTCTGCATCACTTTGCTGAGCTGGTTAACGTTCAGCGTGATCGACTGCGGCGCCTTTCCACCACCATAAATTACCGCAGGAATGGCTTCGCCGGCTCGACGCAGGCGGCGGCTCGCACCTTTCCCCACGTCCTGCCGAGCTTCGGCATTGATTTCAATACGTCCGGACATGTGCTGTCCTCCTTTTAATGACCTCACGCACCAGGCGTGACACCGCCCACCTGCTACCTGCGACCGGGTAACAAGAGGCGTCCCTGAAGCGGCGCGCCCCACCCTGCCCTGAACCGACAAGGGAACACGCCATCCTGACTGACAACCCAACGGGAGCCCGCGCCAACGCGCGCGCTTGAAAATTGGCTGGGGCGGTAGGATTCGAACCTACGTATGGCGGGATCAAAACCCGCTGCCTTACCGCTTGGCGACGCCCCAGTAGCTACTCCCCCGAGCGGGAGGGGCGCTATTCTCCGCAGCACCCCCACGACTGTCAAACCGCTGTGACCTGGACCTGACCGAAGGGTTTGACTTGGCCCGTCAGCCCGTCACAGGTGCCATTCCGAGACCGCTAGACGCACCCGATAGGCTCCACGAGAGGCTGTGATCCGACCCGGCCGAGCCTGATTAGCCGCTTGGTCACCCCGCCAATTGTCAAGATTCACCACCCAGTCGAGTTGGTGGAACTGCTCGAGGCGCCCAGTCGGGTCCCGCACCGCGGCTGTCACGGGAAGGCCGCTATGGGGCTGTCCTTGCACCCAGTCCGGCAGCACCGCGAGCGGCAGCGTGAATCCGAGTTCTCGTTTCATCACTGCATCATGGCTACCGCTGGCGAGCACCGCGCCGCTCGCGTCGAGCACGCGCACCTCCTTGTCGTCGCCCTCCAGGCGCAGCCGGCCCTGTCCGAGTGGCCCCCAGAGCTCGATCGCAAAGTCATGCCCCACCTGCCGCCAACGAAATCGTGCCGTCAGACTGCGTTGCCCTTCCGCGACGGACAGCTTGCCGGAAAGTTCAAAACCGCCAGCGGGTGGGGGCACAGGCCGTGACGCGCAGGCGACGACGGTACTGCACAGCATGATGGCGACGAGGGCACGAACCCCCGAAATACCTATCGAAGCCTTCCGGCGGAGGGCATCCCGCGCCCAAACACGACGCGAAACGAACCGGCAGGACGACACGGACAAGCGGCAGGAAAACGCAGGCGGACCCGACTCTGCTAACATGGGCACGGTCTCTTCCCGATCGACCGCGGCACGCGGTGGCAACATTTGCTCATGGCGATATTGGCATACGGCGTGACCTATCGCACCGCCCCGCTCGAGATCCGGGAACGTGTGGCATTTCCGGAAACCGGCATTGAGGAGGCGCTTCGAGCGCTCAGGCAGGAAGTGCCCACGCTGCAGGAAGCCGCCCTGATCTCGACCTGCAATCGCACCGAGCTTTACGCGGTGCTGGAAGCGGACGCGGTGGCAGAGGTCAGCACCTGGTTCACCCGCCATCGGCCCATAACCGCGGCAGAACTGTCCGCCGTGGCGAGCCTGCAGTGGGACGACGCCGCGGTGCGACATCTGATCCGAGTCGCGGCGGGGCTCGACAGCCAGGTCCTCGGCGAACCCCAGATCCTCGGTCAGGTGAAGACTGCCTGGGCATCGGCACGCCGAGCGGATGCACTGGGCCCGGAGTTGAATCTGCTCTCGCAGGTGGCTCTGGCCAGCGCCAAACGAATCCGCACCGAGACCGACATCGGGCGCAACCCCGTCTCCGTCGCCTTTGCCGCCGTGACCATGGCGGAACGCCTCTTCACCGATTTCGGCAGTAAGCGAGCGCTGCTCATTGGAGCGGGCGAGATCATCCAGCGCGTGCTCGAACACTTGATGGAACGCCGAATCGGCAGCATCACCATCGCCAACCGAACCCTCGCCAACGCGGCGCAGCTCGCGGAGCGCTGTAACGGCGAGGCCATGGATTTAGCAGCCATCGGCGGCGCCCTGCATCGCTTCGATATCGTGATCACCTCGACCGCCAGCATGCTGCCGATCGTCAGGCGCTCGGACGTGGAAACGGCCGTGCACCAGCGCCGTCACCGCCCCATGTTACTCATCGACCTTGCGGTGCCCCGCGATGTAGAACCGGATGCAGGCGACCTACCCGACATCTACCTGTATAGCGTGGACGATCTGACGAGCGTGATCGAGGATTCCCTGCGCCAACGACGCGCCGCAGCCGCCGATGCGGAAGCGCTTGTTAGCGCAGGTGCAGAACGTTTCATGCGCGAGCGCCGCGCGCACGCCGGACAATCCGTCCTGCGCCGGTTCCGGGGTAATGCGGGCGAGCTGCAGGCCCAGGAACTGCAGCGTGCACTGCGTGAGCTGCAAAGCGGGCGGGCTCCGGAAGCGGTGCTCGAACAGCTTGCGCGCAGCCTCACAAACAAGTTGATACACGCGCCCACGATTGCGATGCGAAATGCGGCCGCCGAAGGTCGCAACGATGAACTCGATTACCTGAAAGCGCTTTTCGCGCTCGACTGAGCACTTACTGCATGCAGCTATCGCCGCAATTGAAAGCGCGTCTGGATGCGCTCGCCGACCGCTTCGAGGAAGTGTCTGCACTGCTCGCAGACCGAGACGTCATGTCCGACCGCGACCGTTTCACCGAACTGTCACGCGAGTTTGCCGAGCTCGATCCGGTTATAGCCGCGCTGCATACCGTGAATCGACTCGAATCAGCGATTGAAGAAACACGCGCACTCACGCGTGACAGCGACCCCGAGCTGAGAGAACTCGCGGCTGAGGATGTGTCTCGTCTTGAAGATGACATCGAACGCGCTCGGGAACATCTGTTGACCCTGCTGCTGCCGCGCGATCCCGACGACAAAGCCAATATCTTCCTGGAGATTCGCGCTGGCACTGGTGGCGACGAGGCGGCTATTTTCGCGGGAGATCTCTTCCGCATGTACAGCCGCTATGCGGAGCGCCGTGGATGGCAGCTCGAGATTCTGAGCGAGCGTGCGGGGGAACACGGCGGTTACAAGGAAATCATCGCGCGGATCGAGGGCCAGTCTGTCTACGGCGAACTCAAATTCGAATCGGGCGCGCACCGAGTACAAAGGGTGCCGGCGACGGAGTCACAGGGACGGATCCACACGTCCGCCTGCACCGTCGCCATCCTGCCCGAACCGACTGACATCGGCGCTATCGAGCTGAACAAGGCCGAGCTTCGGATCGATACCTTCCGCGCATCCGGCGCTGGCGGCCAGCACGTCAACAAAACCGATTCCGCGGTACGGATCACGCACTTGCCTTCCGGCATCGTGGTCGAATGCCAGGACGAGCGCTCGCAGCACAAGAACCGCGCCCGGGCGATGGCCCTGCTGCAGGCCCGACTGACGGACGCCGCGCGATCCGCGCAGGCGTCCGAACAAGCAGCCTCACGCAAATTGCTGGTGGGTTCCGGCGATCGCTCGGAGCGTATCCGCACCTACAACTATCCCCAGGGCCGAGTCACCGATCATCGCATCAATCTGACCCTGTATCAGCTCGATCAAGTCATGGAAGGTGCCCTCGACGATGTGATCGTCCCCTTACTGCGCGAGCATCAGGCTGAGACACTGCAAGCGCTGGGCGGGGTCGCTTGAGTACGATTGCCGACTGGCTCGCACGCCACGGCGACCTGGAACGCCAGGAGCGGGAACTCCTCGTTTGCGCGGCTGGTGGGTTTACTCGCGCGCGACTCATCACCGATCCCGACACCACGCTCTGCGAGGAAACGCAATCACGCCTCGCTGACTGGGTCGCGCGACGACGCGCTGGCGAGCCGGTGGCCTATTTGCTTGGACGCCAGGGCTTTCTCGACTTCGATCTCAGGGTGACGCCCGCCGTGCTGATTCCCCGCCCCGAAACCGAGGTACTCGTAGAACAGGCGATCGCCGGACTTGGACGACACCTGCAATGCGCCGAGCAACACAGATCTGGCGCCACGCCCTCCCGACAAGCCGAACCGCTGCGACTACTCGACCTGGGTACCGGCAGCGGCGCTATCGCGCTCGCATTGGCCAAGGCATTCCCCGGTGCTGAAGTGGTGGGTGCCGACAAGAGCCCCGACGCGCTGGCGATAGCCGCGGCGAACGCTAACGCGCTCGGGCTTAAGGTGCTCTGGCTCGAGAGCGACTGGTGCTCTGCAGTCAACGGTGCTTTTGACCTCATCGTCAGCAACCCGCCCTATATCGCCGTGAATGACCCGCATCTTGAGCACCTCTCCTATGAGCCCGCCCTCGCGCTGCTCGGCGGCGCCGACGGTCTCGACGCCTTCCGCACAATCATCCTCGAAGCGCCAAGCCATCTACATACTGGCGGGGTACTCGCCTTCGAGCACGGGTATGATCAAGCGGACGCGGTGGCGCACCTGCTCCGGAGCCGGGGCTTCGAGCAGATCGAGACGTATCCCGACCTAGCCGGGATACCTCGCGTCACGCTTGCACGCTGGGGCCAAAGGGAGGCTGATTGAAGCCATGCCGGAACTGACCGATGCGCAGCTGGTACGGTATGGTCGCCACCTCATGCTCCCTGAATTGGACGTCGCGGGGCAGGAGCGACTGCTGGCAGCGCGCGTGCTCTTGATCGGCGTTGGAGGGCTAGGTTCACCCATCGCGCTCTACCTCGGTGCGGCCGGCGTGGGTACGCTCGTCATTGTCGATCATGACATCGTGGACCTCTCCAATCTGCAGCGTCAGATCGCTCACGGCAGCCCCGATATCGGGCAAACCAAGGTCGCCTCCGCAGCCGCAGCCATCGCGCGTTTGAACCCCGAGGTGAAGGTGGTCGCGATTGATCACCGGCTGGAGGGCTTGGCGCTCGAGCGCGAGATCAAGGCTGCAGATCTGGTCATCGACGCTTCGGATAATTTCGCCACGCGCTTTGCGCTGAATGCCGCCTGCTGGCGCGCCGGCAAGCCGCTCGTCTCAGGCGCAGCAATTCGTTGGGAGGGGCAGGTCGCTGTCTTCGACCCGCAGAACCCGACATCGCCCTGCTATCAGTGCCTGTACTCGGAAGACGATGATGAGGCGCTGAACTGCTCGGAAAATGGCGTCGCTGCGCCCCTGGTTGGCGTTATTGGCAGTCTGCAAGCGCTTGAAGCGCTCAAATTCTTGACCGGCGCCGGCGAATCCCTTGTGGGTTACGTGCTGTATTTCGACGGGAAATGGGCGGAGTGGCGCAAGCTACGACTCACTCCTCAGCCCTCTTGCCCCGTGTGTGGGTTGAAACCGTAGACACGAGACAGTGCCTCGATCAGCGCGGCGCCGACTTCGAGCTGCGACACGGGACCAATAAGCTCTGCCATGGACGTGACCTGCATGCCCAGCAGTCCGCATGGATTAATACGCTGGAACGGTTCCAAGTCCATGTCCACGTTGAGACTCAGGCCATGGTAAGAACAGCCCCGACGAACCCTCAAACCCAGCGAGGCAATCTTGGAGCCCCCGACATACACGCCTGGGGCATCGGGTCGCGCGTACCCCTCGATACCATACGCCGCCAGCACTGACCGTATGGAGGATTCGATGCCGCTCACCAGATCCCGGACCGAGATACCCAGACGACGCACATCGAACAACAAGTAACCGACGATCTGACCTGGACCGTGATAGGTGACCTGACCACCTCGATCTGTCTGCACCACGGGAATATCACCTGGCGCCAGCACATGTTCCGCTTTGCCCGCCTGCCCCTGAGTGAATACCCGCTCATGCTCGGTCATCCACAGTTCATCGTCGGTTGCGGGCGTTCGGGTCTCGGTGAATGCCTGCATAGCCCGCATCACCGGTAGGTAGTCGGAACGCCCAATGTCACGCACCTGCAAGGGAAGCGGCGCCCGACCGCCGCGCAGCGGCTCTAAAGCGCCGTGCGACAAGCCCGCAGTTCGCATGCCAACGGTTGTCATCAAAGCACCAGTTTCACCGATGGCTCAGCCATCAGCGCAGCGTGCAGCGCGCGCAGCTGGTCTTCCCCGGTCGCCACAATGCTGATGCGCACCGAGCTAAACGCCCCTTGGCGGCTATCCCTCACCGAAACGGCGGCTTCGCTCACCTCCGGGGCATGCACGCGGACAATGCTGAGCACCCGAGCCCGAAAATCCTCCACGTTGTGGCCGATCACCTTGATCGGATAGTCGAGACAGGGAAACTCGATGCGCGGCAACTCAGACACTGGCTGCCGCCTCATCGCTCGTGAACAGGTTCGCAAACAGCAACAGGAGAAAGTCGACAATACGGGAGAAGAACCCCGCTTCCTCGACCGCATCCAACGCCACGAGAGGGACGTCGGCCACGGTCTCTTCTCCCAAACGCAGCACCAATCGACCAAGCACCTGTCCCTTCGCCAGCGGCGCCTCGATCGCATTCGGGACGACAAGCTCGGCTTTCAGGCTGTCATACGCCCCACGAGTGATTGTCACAGTCACTGTCTCGGCTGCGCCCAAACCCACCTCATCAGCGGTGCCGTACCAAACCCGGGCGGTTTTCAGCGGCACACCGCCTTCATAGAGCTTATGCGTCTGGAAATAGCGGAACCCGTAGGACAGGAGCTTCTGACTCTCGCGCATACGCGCTTCATCGCTTTCAGTTCCCATGACCACGGAGATCAAGCGCTGGTCTTCCCTCTTCGCCGACGCCACCAGACAAAAACCCGCCTCTTCTGTGTGGCCGGTCTTGACGCCATCCACGGTACGATCACGCCACAGGAGGCGATTACGATTCGGCTGGTCTATCCCGTTGAATTTGAACGACTTCTCGGCGTAGATCGAGTAATGCTCCGGGAAATCGCGAATGAGGGCGCGCGTCAGCAGCGCAAGATCGTAAGCCGTAGTCCGATGCTCCGGTGCGGGTAGACCGGTCGCATTCTCAAAGTGGGAATCGGTCATGCCCAGCTTGCGCGCCTGCTCATTCATCATGTCGGCGAACGCCGACTCACTCCCCGCGATGTACTCCGCGATAGCAATACTGGCGTCGTTACCCGACGAAATGATCACGCCACGCAGCAGGTCCTCCAACGGGACCGTCGTACCTTCACGGATAAACATGCGCGAGCCTTCCGCCCGCCAGGCATTGACGCTAATTGGCACCTCATCAGTCAGCTTAATCCGCCCCGAGGTTAACTCCACCTCAGCGACATAGGCCGTCATGATCTTGGTGAGGCTCGCGGGCGGCAACGGCGCGCGGCTGTTCTCTTCGACCAGGACACGCATGGTCTCTGCATCGATCAGCAGATAAGAGCTCGCAGCAATCGCGGGGGGCGGAGCGGGAGCCGCCGCTGCAGAGTCCGCGCGGACCACACTGCTGGCAACGGCAAGCATGAGCCCAAGCATGCAACCGATCCGAGCCGAACGGGACCACATGCACCAGGCAAACCAATTGCGGGCGAGTACAGGCATCGGCGAAATCCGTTCGCAGCAGGCGTTAGCGCGCGCCATTCTAACCCGCCTCATTCGCGGATGATCATCGGTTCCCCAAGGTTTGCGTCCCGGATAAGCGATCTCAGCCGAAGAGCCTCGGCTTCGCTCTCGATCGGACCAATGCGCACACGATAGAGCGTCTCATCGGACACACGCACGACATAGGCGCGGCTGCCGGTCAGACGTTCGAGAGAAGCCTTGAGCGCATCTGCCGATGCCAGGCTTCGAAAGGCCCCCGCCTGCAAGACGAAGCGACGCGGTATGAGCGGAGCCTCGGCCAGTGCGCGGTTCGCGCGCGCTCTGGGCGCAGGCGCATCGTCCGGGGTCCAGACCTCGAGGCGCACGCGCGCCGTTCCGCGATCGGCGAATCCCAGTTTGTAGGCAGCCGCAAACGACAGATCGATGATCCGGTCGCTGTGAAAGGGTCCTCGATCATTGACTCGAACGAGCGTGGATCGACCGTTGTCCAGATTGGTGACCCGAACATAGGTCGGCAGCGGCAACGCGCGATGCGCCGCCGTCAGCTTGAGCATGTCATACGGCTCCCCGCTGGACGTGCTTCGACCATGAAACTTGCGCCCATACCAAGACGCGAGCCCGGTGGCGTAATACCCCTCTGCGGATTTCATGGTGCGATAGGTCTTGCCAAACACACGATAGGTCTCGGGGTTGCCGCGCGTGCTCTTGGGCTCTATCCGCGGCACGGGATCGGGCTGATTTTCGAGCCCCGGGGGAATGACATCCGGCGGTCCATCCGTGCTGTAGGCGCGGGAGGGGGCTGGGACGCGCTCCCCACTCTGGTTCAGAGGCGGCTCCGGGGCCGAGCGGCAGCCCGCCAGCAGCGCGAGCACCACCAGCATCGAGACGCCCAGGGCAAATCGGGACATCAGGGAACCGCAGCGCCTGATAGCGGCGCGGAATAACGGTCACGCAACGCGCCCGCGAGTTCGTGCACGGCGAGGGCGTACAGTCGACTTCGGTTGTAGCGCGTGATGACGAAGAAATTTGGCAGCGCCGCCCAGACTTCCTTGCCGCCTGCGCCGTCGAGGAGCAGCAGTTCGGACGCCTGATCATCCGCAATGGGCGGCAATCCCCAGCCCGCGGCGCGCAGCGCGCCCGCGGTGAAATCAAGTTCAAGCGACTCGTCGGTCCACTCAGAGGCCCGCTGCGCCATCGCTGGGCTCGCAGGACCGAGCGGCGCCGCAACGAGCCCCTCGCGAGTCCAACCATGCCGAGCGAAGTAATTCGCAACACTACCAATCGCATCAGTCGGGTTGCCCCAGATATCACGGCGCCCGTCCGCATCAAAGTCGATGGCATAGGCGCGGAAACTTGAAGGAATAAACTGCCCGTACCCCATCGCACCCGCATACGAGCCCTTCAGCGTGCTGGGATCGATTCCCTCTTCCCGCGACAGGAGCAAGAGCGCGAGCAGCTCGCTGCGAAAGAAAGTCGCGCGCGGCGGGTAGTCAAAACCGAGGGTCGCCAACGCATCTAACACCCGGTAGCTACCGGTAATGCGACCGTAACGGGTCTCAACGCCAATGATGGCAACGACGTATTCGGGTGGCACACCAAACCGCATGCGCGCGCGCTCGAGGGTTGTCGCATGCTCTTTCCAAAACTCGAGCCCTTGTTCTATCCGCTTCGGCTCGACGAAAAGTTTGCGATATTCCCCCCACGTGAGCACGCGTTCGGCCGGTCGCGCAATCGCGTCCAGGATGGACTGCTGACGTCTGGCACCATCCAGAGTCGCCATGACGGCTGCGGCATCGAGGTCGTGCTCGGCCACCTGGGTGGCAACCCACGTTCGGACATCGTCCCGGCTGGTGTAACTCCCAAGCGCAGGCAGCGCCGCTTGTCCTAGCGCTGCGAGAATGATTAAACGGAAGCACCATCGGCGCGAACCGCGAAACAAAGAAAACGCTGTCATCGACGACTTCCTACTGCGATGAATCGGTTAACGGCTGCGCTGCGACCGCGCCGCCATGATGATGCCAAAGCTGCCCAACAGCGTGATTGCCGACGTTCCGCCATAACTCACCAGCGGTAGAGGCACACCAACCACCGGTAAGAGCCCGCTGACCATTCCGATGTTGACGAAGACATAGACAAAGAAGGTGATGGTCAAAGCGCCGGCAAGCAGCCGTTGAAACGCGTGCTGCGCGCCTGCAGCCAGCTGGATACCGCGCGCAATAATGATGGCGTAAATGCCCAACAGGACACAGACACCCACCAATCCGAACTCCTCGCCAACAACCGCGATGATGAAGTCCGTGTGTCCTTCAGGTAGGAAGTGCAGATGGCTCTGGGTGCCAGCGAACATGCCCTTGCCATACAGCCCACCGGAACCGATCGCAGTGGTGGATTGAATAATGTTCCAACCGGCGCCCAGGGGATCGCTCTCCGGATCGAACAGCGTTAGCACTCGCCGCTTCTGGTAATCGCGCATAACAAAGGTCCAAAGAAGCGGCACGGCGAGCGCACCCGCCGCGATCGCCCCGGCAATCCAGCGCCAGCTGAGCCCCGCTAAAAGGATCACCGCAAATCCTGATCCAGCCACCAGAATCGACGTGCCCAGATCCGGCTGCACCAGCACGAGCCCCGCTGGAACACCGATAATGACGAGGGCTACCCCAAGATCCGGCAAACGGGGCGGCATGGCTCGATCGAAGAGATACCAAGCCACCATCATCGGGACCATCACCTTCATGACTTCAGACGGCTGGAAACGCGGCAGTCCCGGCAGATCGATCCAGCGCTGCGCGCCCTTGGCAGTGTCCCCGACCACCAGCACCAGCACGAGCAGCGCAAGACCCACCGCATATCCCACGGGAGCCCAGGCGAGGTAATAGCGCAACGGTAACTGAGCGGCGAGGACCAACGCCACAAGACCCAGACCCAAGCGAACCGCCTGATTCTCGACCATATCCATCGACCGATCCGCTGCGCTGTACAGCACGATCAGCCCAACCCCCATCAAGGTCAGCAGAGCCAGCAGCAACAGCGGGTCCAGGTGAACACGACGCAGCCACACGCCCGGACCTGCAGACGCCACCCCTGGCAGGGAGCGAACAAAATCCTGGCCGGCCACCCCTAGCGCACCACCAGCGACGGCTGCAGGTACGCATCGATAACCTGACGCACTACCGGCGCTGCCACCGCGCTGCCCCCACCACCATTCTCAACAAGCGCCGCGAGCACTATCTCCGGTGAGTCCGCCGGGGCAAAACCAATAAACCAGGCGTGCTTACGCTGGTACTCGTTCAGTTCGCGCTCGTCGTAGGTTTCGTTTTGTCGGATCTCGACCACTTGCGCGGTGCCCGATTTTCCCGCCATCCGATAGCCAATACCCTGTCCAATATAGGGAAATGCTGTGCCGCTTTGCCCGCCACCCAGATTGCCGCGGTGCACGACTTCCTCCATCGCGTCGACCAGATGTTCCCAATCGTCTGGCGTTACACCTTCGATGTCCGGAAGCGGGGCAGGTGGATCAAACTCTACTAACGGCCGATCGCTCGAGAGCAAAAGCCGCGGTCGCAGCACCTTGCCGCGATTTGCGATCACCATCGCCGCCGTCGCAAGTTGCAGCGGGGTCACCAGCAGATTCCCCTGGCCGATGCCCATATTGACGCTGTCTCCTGGATACCAAGGCTCACCGCGCGCGCCGCGCTTCCACACACGATCCGGCAACAACCCCACACCGGCTTCTGGCAGATCAATGGCGAGTCGTCGTCCGAAACCGAATTGGGCCGCGAAAGCGGACCAGCGGTCGATATCCATGCGCGACGCGAGATCGTAAAAGTAGACGTTCGAGGAGCGATAGATCGCCCGCCGCAAATCAACAATGCCCTGTCCACCTGAGTTGTCCTGGGTCCAGCTCCAGTCCCGAAACACGCGGCTTTGCCCGGGTAAACGAAACGCGCCGTTGTCGAGCATGCGCCGGTCCCAGCTGGTTGCCCCGAGCGCAAGCCCCGCCAACCCCACGAACGGCTTGAAGGTCGACCCCGGCGCGTACTGACCACTGATCGCGCGATTGAACATTGGTCGATTACGGTCTGCGAGCAGCGCCTGATAATCCCGATTCGAGATGCCGGTGATGAACGGGTTCGGGTCATAACCGGGGTGACTGACCAGTGCCAGGATGCCGCCGGTACGCGGGTCCAGCGCGACCACGGCTCCGCGCCGATCGCCAAGCGCAGCCGCCGCCGCCTGCTGCACGCGAATATCCAGATGCAGCGTCAGGTTCTGGCCGGCCAGGGCTGGCACAAGCTCCAGCACCTGGCGCACGCGACCGTGGGCATCGACCTCCACCTGCCGATGACCGACCACTCCGTGCAATGACGCCTCGTAGACGCGCTCAACACCGCGCTTGCCAATGTATCGGGTTGCGCTGTAGTTGACCGCATCCAGGCGCTCCGCATCGTTTTCATCCAGCCGACCCATGGCGCCAAGCGCATGAGCAAATCCGGCACCCAGGGGATAGTGTCTGAGCAACTCGGAGGTGATCTCGATGCCGGGAAGTCGGTGCCGGTGTATGGCAAGTCGAGCAAGCTCTTCTTCGCTCAGAGACTGACGCAGGAGAACCGGAGAAAAAGGTCGCCCCACGCGTCGCGCACGATCACGAAACGTCTCGATATCATCAGCGGAGAGATCGAGTACCTCCGCGAGATCGAGCAACAACTGATCCAGGTCCTCTGCGCGCTCGCGCACAATGCTGAGCGAAAAGACCGGGCGGTTGCTGGCGAGCAGCGTTCCCTGCCGATCGAAGATCAGTCCTCGAGGCGGAGCAATCGGTTCAAGCTGGATTCGGTTTCGCTCAGAGCGGGTGCTGTATTTGTCGTGATCCCAGACCTGGAGCTGAACCATGCGCAGGACCAACCCGCCGAAGGCCAGCATGGCAAGGACGAATAGCACCCACGCTCGCACGACGAAGATGCGGCGCTCGCGCTCACTGTCCCTGATCTCTAAAGAGGGATGCATCTCATGCTCGGCACAAGTCAGGCACGGTGATAGGGATGACCAGCGCGGACCGTCCACGCCCGGTACAGCTGTTCAGCAAGCATGACGCGCACAAGCCCATGGGGAAAGGTCAGCGCCGACAGTGAAAGTCGTTCATCTGCGCGCGCGGTGCAGATGGGATCCAGACCGTCCGGTCCGCCGATCAGGAAAGCGACGTCACGCCCCTGCTCCATCCAGTGCCCCAATCGCTCCGCGAGCCCCGAGGTGGTTTGCATTCGTCCCTCGACATCGAGGGCGACCACCCAATCGCGCGCCGCAAGTTCCGCACAGATGCGCTCGCCCTCCTGGCGACGGGCTCGCTCGATCGGCAACGCCCGCCGGGAAGCCACCGGGATTTCTTTCAAAATGAGGGCGAGTTCCCGCGGCAGTCGACGTGCGTAGTCGTCGAATCCCGACTCGACCCATGCGGGGGGACGCTGCCCCACCGCGATGACACGCATCTTCACGGCGCGACATCACATCGCGAGTCGAGAGTTGTCCCGCGCCGGGCTGGCCGGCATCGGGGTCCAAAGCCGCTCCAGATCGTAGAACCCGCGGGCATCACGCTGCATGACATGGACAACGACATCGCCAAGATCCACCAGCACCCACTCGTTGGGTCCAGTGCCCTCGACCCCAAGAGGGGGCGTTCCCGCCTGAGCGGAAGCGTCCGCAACCGCGTCTACCAACGCCTTGACGTGACGATTCGACGTGCCCGTTGCTATGACCATGAAGTCCGACACACTCGTCAACCGGCGCACATCGAGCACGAGGATGTCCTGTCCCTTACGATCCTCCAGCGCATCCACCACATGATCACGCAGTACTTCCGGTGTCACTCCTCACTCCATATAGCTGATGCTGGTCAATATAGGCGGACACTGAACGGGGGAGCAAATCGTCGACTGCCCCACCCGAGGCGAGGGCTGCCCGCACGTCGGTCGCCGAGACCGAGAGCATCGGCAGATCGAGCACTACCACGGCCCCCCGGGGCGCTTCGCGAAAAGCCGGGTCATCCGCCCCTGCCCGTGACGCGTCCAGAAGCCTGGCCACCGGCCCCGAGGTTGGCAGCTGTGCCCCAGGTCGCCGCAACACGATGAGGTGAGCGAGGCCCGTCAGTTCCGTCCAGCGGTGCCAGGTGTCGAGCCCGATCAACGCATCGCTGCCGATGATCCAAGCAATTGGCTCAAGCGGCCGTTCAGCGCGCAGATCCTCCAACGTCTCCACCGTCCAGGACGGTCGTCCGATACGCTCCGCGCGGCGCAGCTCACGATCGTCTGGAATCAGCCGCGCGTCCTCATCGCACGCGAGCTTGAGCATCTCCCAGCGATCCGCCATGGAGGCCACCGGCACGTCGCGGTGACCGGGTCTGGCGGATAGCAGCAGATGGACGCGGGCTAGTCCCAGCTGATTACAAACGCTCCGTGCCGCATGCAGGTGGCCGAGGTGAATCGGATCGAAAGTGCCGCCTAGAATGCCGATCAACGGTGCCGAATCTCGCCATTACCAAAAACCACATATTTCTGCGTGGTCAACCCTTCAAGCCCGACCGGTCCACGCGCGTGAAGCTTATCGGTAGAGATCCCGATTTCAGCGCCCAGGCCGTATTCGAACCCATCCGCAAACTGCGTGGAGGCATTCACCATCACGCTCGCGGAATCGACCTCCGCCAAAAAGCGCCGCGCTCGTGACCAATCCCGCGTCACAATGGCGTCCGTGTGACCGGATCCATACTTGTTGATATGAGCGATCGCCTCATCAAGGCCGTCCACCACACGAATGGCGAGCACCGGACCGAGGTACTCCTCCGCCCAGTCCGCCTCGCTTGCGGCCTTTGCCGCCGGTAACAACGAGCACACCGACGGACAGCCGCGCAGCTCGATCCCCACAGCACTCATTCGCTCTGCTAGCGGCGGCAGAACCGCTGCAGCCATCGAACGCGCGACGAGCAGCGTTTCCATAGCGTTGCAGACCGCGTATTTCTCCTGCTTTGCGTTGAACGCAATGGACTGCGCCATCACCGGGTCCGCGTCCGTGTCGACGTAGACATGGCAGACGCCGTCGAGATGTTTGATCATCGGGATCGTCGATTCCCGATTCAGTCGCTCGATCAGTCCCTTGCCACCGCGCGGAACAATCACGTCGACGTAAGCATTCATCCGCACGAGCTCGCCAACGGCCGCGCGATCTACGGTATCGACGAGCTGCACGGCGGCCGCTGGCAGTCCAGCCGATTCGAGTCCCGCCGCGATCACCGCCGCGATCGCCCGATTGGAATGAAAGGCCTCTGAACCCCCGCGCAGGACGCATGCGTTTCCCGACTTGAGACACAGGCTCGCAGCCTCAGCAGTCACGTTTGGGCGTGATTCATAAATGATGCCAATGACCCCCAGGGGCACACGCATGCGCCCTACCTGAATGCCCGTGGGCCGATAGGTGAGATCGCTGATGATCCCAATCGGATCGGGCAGCCGATCGACCTGAAGAACACCCTCGATCATTCGATCGATTCCCGCATCATCAAGACCCAGGCGATCGATCAGAGGCTGTTCGATCGCGGCTCCCGCAGCCGCCGCGAGATCTTGCGCGTTGGCCGCGAGCAAGAGCGCACGCGCCTCATCAAGACCTTGCGCAATAGCCACAAGCGCCGCCGACTTTCGATCGGTCCCGGCTGCTGCCATAGGCCTTGATGCCGCTCGCGCGCGTTGGCCGAGCGCTTGCATATAGTCGTGCAGGGAGCCTTCCACGTTCATATTCCTGTCATACCCGAGGCTGATGCCGGGCAGCGAATTATACGTCAGCCCCGCAGTCGGTCGACGAGTCGGGCAAGCTCTTCGAGGCGCTGCAAGGGAGATTCCAGTTCCAGCAGCCCTTGCTTGATCGCGGGCTCAATGGGCAACAGCTCCGCGAGGCGGCTGCTAACCGAAACATCATCCTCAAATTCGATCTCGAGCCCGAGGCGCTTGACCAAAGGGTGCTCAGAGAGCTCTCGAAGCAGCGAGCCAAGCCCGGAGAAATCAGAAGGGAGCGGTGCAGACACTTCGGCCGCGAGCGGGACCACGGTTCCCTCAAGCAGGTGGTCAGCCCGCTCGTGTGTGCCCACCACGCGAAACTTGTGCATGCCTTTGGCAACGATACCGAGCCGTCCATTCGGTAGCGGGTTGAAATCGACGATCTCGGCGGCTGTGCCGATTTCAGCAATCTGCGGCTGGGACGCATCCTGCGCCAGCCGAGCATCCTGCCCACGCCGGATGAAGACGATGCCAAACGGCACCGCCTCACGCATGCAGCGACTCACCATGTCCAGATAACGCGGTTCGAAAATCTGCAGCGGCAGGCGCCCCCCGGGGAACACCACCGTCGACAGCGGGAACAGCGGCAAAGATATCAGATCGCTCATACTCACCATTGTGCCGCAGACGCAGCAAGAACCCGTGAGCGATGGTCTACAATGCCGACATGGAATGGACCCAAGTCATCGTTCTCGCTCTCATGCAGGGGCTGCTTGAGTTCTTGCCAATTTCAAGTTCCGCCCATCTTATCCTGCCCGCACAGCTCACCGATTGGTCCGACCAAGGGCTGACTTTTGATATTGCCGTTCATGTCGGTACTCTCGTCGCCGTCGTGACCTACTTTCGACAGGACCTCAGGGGGTACGCGCAGGGCAGCCTGCAAAGCCTCGTTGAACGCCGAATCAATGACGACGCTTCGATGGTGCTGAAGCTGGGCTTGGCAACACTGCCCATCGTCATCTGCGGTTTTCTGATCAAGGACTGGGTCGAGGTCAGCCTGCGCAACATCCCCGTCATCGCGACCGCGAGCATCGTTTTCGGTTTGCTGCTTTGGTATTCCGATCGCCGCCACGGCACCCGAGCTGATGTCGGCTGGCGCGACGCGGCTTTCATCGGCACGCTGCAGGTGCTTTCCATCGTGCCCGGCACTTCACGCTCCGGCATCACCCTCACCGCGGCTTTACTGTTGGGCATGTCCCGCGCCGCGGGCGCACGGTTTTCGTTTCTGCTCTCCATTCCGACCATCGCCGGCGCAGGACTTCTGCTGATCAAGGACGCCATGGACAGCGGTCACGAAACCGCTTGGGCGCATTCGTTCGCAGGGGCCGTGATCGCCGGCTTGTCCGCCTATGCCTGTATTCGTGCTTTCATCGCGCTGATCGACCGCACGGGCATGTTGCCCTACGTCGTGTACCGATTGCTGCTGGGTACCCTGCTTTTGGCTCTGTGGGGCGGCGGCGCCCTGAGCTGAGCCCCCACGCTGGGTTCGTGCCCCGAACTGCCGCCCAGTGCGTTCAGAGCGAACCGTCAGAACGGAATATCGTCGTCATCAAACCCCGGGTCTTCATCGAGCGTCGGTCGGTTGTCCGGCCGCGGGTCAGCTCTTCTGGGCTCAAACCCCGTCGGCGGCGCATCGCCGCCCATGCCGCCGCCCATGCCCCCCGCTCGACCGTCAAGCATCTGCATTTCGCGAGCCACTACTTCCGTGCGATAACGTTTCTGCCCTTCCTGCTCCCAGCTCGACGTGCGCAGACTGCCTTCAACATATACCTTGGAGCCCTTGCGCAGATACTCGCCCGCAATCTCCGCGAGACGCCCGAAGCAGACCACGTTGTGCCATTCGGTACGTTCCTGGTTTTCGCCGCTGGTGCGATCCCGCCAGCTTTCCGAAGTCGCCACACTGAAGCGCGTGACCGGACCGCCGCCCTGAGCATATCGAGTCTCTGGATCCCGCCCGAGATTGCCAATGAGTAGAACCTTGTTGATCCCCCGGGCCATCGTGCTGTGCTCCGTTTCGCCGCGACGTTGGCTGAAGAGTCTAGCCCATCAGTTCCCCGTAGCACACGACGGGCGCTGATTGTCGCGTACGGTTTCAACCAGAGTGACCGTGCGCGCGATAGGTCCGTCTCGGGGCCGCTCACCCCGGTCGGTTCGATCACTGCCTCTCGACGCGAACCTTTCAGGACTCAGCTTCTACCCCTCACCTTGCAGGGCGAGTGTGATCCCGTTATGTTCCCGGTCCTTCCCGCCAGGCATCCTCCTTGGACAAGATTAGCGTTCGAGGCGCACGAACCCACAACCTGCGCAATATCAACCTAGACATCCCGCGCGATCGGCTGGTCGTGATCACGGGGCTCTCGGGTTCTGGCAAATCGTCGCTCGCCTTCGACACGCTGTACGCGGAGGGCCAGCGGCGCTACGTCGAATCGCTGTCCGCCTACGCGCGGCAATTCCTGTCCATGATGGAAAAACCCGACGTGGACCACATCGAGGGGTTGTCCCCTGCGATTTCCATCGAACAGAAGTCCACGTCACACAATCCACGGTCGACGGTCGGAACCATTACCGAGATCTACGACTACCTGCGACTCTTGTACGCTCGCGTCGGGGAGCCCCGATGCCCAACCCACGGGACGGTGCTCGACGCTCAGACCGTGAGCCAGATGGTGGATCAGGTGCTCGCTTTGCCCGCTGGCAAACGCATCATGGTGCTGGCGCCAGTCATCAGCGACCGCAAAGGCGAACACCTGCATGTGTTCAAGGAGCTGCAGGGCAACGGCTTCATTCGCGCGCGAATCGACGGCATTGTCACCGATCTAGACACGCCCCCCGACCTCGACAAGAACCGAAAACATACCATCGAGGCAGTGGTCGACCGCCTGCGCATCAGCCCCGAGGTCCGACAGCGGCTGGCGGAAAGCTTCGAGACGGCCCTCAACCTTGCCGACGGGATCGCCCGCGTCGTCGACATGGACAATGAAAAGGTTGAGGAAATCGTCTTTTCGGCACGATTCGCGTGCCCCCACTGCGGCTACAGCATCACCGAGCTCGAACCGCGGATGTTCTCGTTCAACAATCCTGCCGGTGCTTGCCCCACCTGTGACGGACTCGGGGTCAAGCAATTCTTCGACCCCGAGCTCGTGGTGCAGAACGAGGATCTGACGCTGGCGGAGGGCGCGATCCGTGGCTGGGACCGGCGCAACATCTACTATTTTCACCTGCTCTCGTCGCTCGCGGCCCACTACGGATTCGACGTCGAGGTACCCTTCCGTTCGCTCAAGAAGAAACATCGGGAAGCCATCCTCTTTGGCAGCGGTCGTGAACGTATCAGTTTTTCCTATGCGAACGATCGCGGCGACCTCATTCAGCGCACGCATCGATTTGAGGGCGTCATTCCGAACTTGGAACGCCGCTATCACGAAACAGATTCAGGGATGGTGCGGGAGCAGCTGCAGAAGTATCTCCGCGTCCGAGCATGCCCAGACTGCGACGGGACACGGTTACGGGAGTCATCGCGCAACGTCTTCATCGGCGCGGCGAATCTGCCAGAGATCACCGGGAGATCGGTCGAGTCAGCACTCGAACACCTCGATGCTCTCGAGCTGCAAGGCCGTCGCGGCGAGATCGCTGACAAGATCCTGAAAGAGATACGTGCTCGGCTGCGCTTTCTCGTCGATGTTGGGCTCAACTATCTGACGCTGGACCGTAGCGCGGATACCTTGTCCGGAGGCGAGGCCCAACGTATCCGTTTGGCGAGCCAGATTGGCGCGGGACTCGTGGGCGTGATGTACATCCTTGACGAGCCTTCGATCGGTTTGCACCAGCGCGATAATGAACGCCTGCTGCGAACACTCCGCCACCTTCGCGATCTCGGCAATACCGTGCTGGTCGTGGAGCACGACGAAGAGGCGATTCGCCTCGCCGACCACATTATCGACATTGGCCCTGGGGCTGGCGTGCATGGCGGACGGGTCGTTGCAAGCGGCTCACTGGATGACATCCTGCAGAGCGAAGAGTCAGTTACCGGACAGTACCTCTCCGGGCGACTCCGCATCGAAGTGCCGACCGAACGAACTCCCACAGGAAGCGACTGGCTAAGGCTCACCGGCGCTCGAGGGAACAACCTTCAGAACGTGAACCTCGCTATTCCTTGCGGGCTACTGACCTGTGTCACCGGTGTATCAGGTTCCGGAAAGTCGACGCTGATCAATCACACCCTGTTTCCCCTCGCCGCCGCCCGCCTGAACGGAGCCGGCTCAGCGGTCCCCGCCGCACATGATGAAATCGAGGGGCTCGATCACCTCGACAAAGTGGTGGATATCGACCAAAGCCCGATTGGTCGAACGCCGCGCTCCAATCCCGCCACGTACACAGGTCTGTTCACGCCGATTCGTGAGCTGTTCGCAGAGACCCAAGAAGCCCGCGCCCGCGGCTACAGCGCCGGACGCTTCAGCTTTAATGTCAAAGGCGGCCGCTGCGAGGCCTGTCAGGGCGATGGCGTCATCAAAGTCGAGATGCACTTTCTTCCGGATATCTACGTGCCCTGCGACGTTTGCAAAGGGAAGCGTTACAACCGGGAAACTCTGGACGTCCGCTACAAAGGGCGAAACATCCAGGAAGTCCTGGAAATGACCGTGGAAGAAGCCCGCGAGTTCTTCGATGCAGTGCCCATGATTGCGCGCAAACTGCAGACGCTGATGGACGTGGGTCTTTCCTATATCCGCCTGGGTCAAAGCGCGACGACGCTGTCGGGCGGAGAAGCCCAGCGCGTCAAGCTCTCAAGGGAGCTGTCAAAAAGGGACACAGGTCGGACGCTTTACATCCTTGATGAGCCGACGACCGGTCTCCACTTCCACGATGTGGCTCAGCTGCTTGACGTGCTGCATCGCCTGCGTGATCAAGGAAACACCATCGTCGTCATCGAACACAATCTTGATGTGATCAAGACCGCTGACTGGCTCGTGGATATGGGTCCTGAGGGTGGGTCCGGCGGCGGACGAATTATCGGCGAGGGGACGCCAGAGGTGGTTGCCCAGATGCGCCATTCTCATACGGGACGCTTTCTCGGGCCGGTACTGCGATAGCGGCGCCCGCGAGCGGGCGCCGATGAGCGCTCAGTCGTTGCTCGTATCGACCTGCGTGGACTCTTCAACATCGTCCTGATCCTCAGCGAGGACCCGCCCAACCAGCTCGATGTAGGCCATTGGCGCAGCATCACCGGGACGAAAACCGCACTTCAGAATCCGCGTGTAACCGCCCGGTCGATCCTTGAACCGCGGACCCAGCTCATTAAAAAGCTTGCCTACAGCCGCCTGACTGCGGGTACGTGCGAACGCGAGTCGGCGATTCGCGACCGAGTCAAGCTTGGCCAGCGTGATCAAGGGCTCTGCCACCCGACGAAGCTCGCGAGCCTTCGGTAATGTGGTTTTAATCACTTCGTGTTCGAAAAGCGACGCTGCCATATTGCGAAACATGGCTTGACGATGCGAACTATTGCGGCCGAGTTGCCGGCCGCTCTTGCGATGACGCATGACTCTATCCTGCCTGTCGTTGCCGGCCTCGACCTTACTGTCGAGCGCCGAAGTTCCTGTACTACGCGGGAAGCTGCCGCGTCAGCCGATGCGTCCGTCACCGCGCAGACTGGACGGAGGCCAATTTTCCAGGCGCATGCCCAGAGACAGCCCGCGCGAGGCCAGCACGTCCTTGATCTCGGTCAGGGACTTTTTACCCAAGTTCGGGGTCTTGAGAAGTTCCACTTCGGTACGCTGAATCAGGTCGCCGATGTAGTAGATGTTCTCCGCCTTGAGGCAGTTGGCTGAACGCACGGTGAGTTCGAGATCATCAACCGGGCGTACCAGGATGGGATCAATCTCGTCTTCACGGATCTCATGCATCGGCTCGCCCTCGCTTTCGAGGTCGACAAATACCGCAAGCTGCTGCTGAAGGATCGTGGCCGCGCGCCTAATCGCCTCTTCAGGATCGATGGTCCCGTTGGTCTCGATATCGAGCACGAGTTTGTCGAGGTCTGTACGCTGTTCGACGCGTGCGCTTTCGACACTATAGGCCACGCGACGCATCGGACTGTAGGTTGCGTCCAATCGCAGCGATCCGATCGGCCGTCCTTCGTCTTCTTCTTCGTCGATGCTGTCGGCGGGCACATAGCCACGACCTTTCGTGACTCGCGCCTCGAGACGAATCGAGCCATGGTCATTCAGCGTGCAGATCAGGTGCTCCGGGTTTGCGATCTCGACGTCCTGCGTGAGCTGGAAATCTCCCGCGGTCACCGGGCCTGCGCCCTGTTTCACAATGCGAATGGTCGCCTGCTCGCCGTGGTGAAGCGTCACTGCGACGCCTTTAAGATTGAGCAGGATATTGATCACATCCTCCTGCACACCCTCGACGGCGCTGTACTCGTGCAGCACGCCCTCAATTTGCACTTCCGAAATAGCGCTGCCGGGCATCGACGACAGCAGGATGCGCCGCAACGTGTTGCCAAGAGTATGACCGAAGCCGCGTTCAAGCGGCTCCAGCGTTACCCGAGCCCGGGTAGGTCCAAGCTCCTGCACATCGATGTGTCGGGGCGTAAGAAAATCGGTAGCCGACTGTGACATGGACGGGGTCTCCTCGCGCTTCGCTTACTTGGAGTAGAGCTCGACGATCAGGGATTCATTGATCTCGGCCGCAAGCTCGCTGCGGTCGGGATAGCGCTTAAACACTCCGGACATCTTCCCGGCATCCACATCAACCCAATCAACACCGCCGCGCTGCCCAGCGAGTTGCAGGGCCGCTTGAATACGAAGCTGCGCACGGGCTTTTTCGGTGACCGCTACCACATCGTTCTCGCCCACCTGGAACGAGGGGATGTTGACGAGCTGCCCGTTGACCGTGATGCCCTTGTGCGAAACAAGCTGACGCGCCTCTGCCCGGGTCGACCCGAATCCCATCCGGTACACCACGTTATCCAGACGACACTCGAGCAGGCGCAGAAGGTTCTCGCCCGTGGCGCCTTTCTGCCGTTCTGCGCGCTTATAGTAAGTACGGAACTGGCGCTCGAGCAGCCCATAGATCCGACGCACCTTCTGCTTCTCGCGCAGCTGCACCGCATAGTCGGACAAGCGCCCGCGCCGTGCGCCGTGCTGCCCCGGCAGGGTATCGATCTTGCACTTCGAATCGATCGGCCGGACGCCGCTCTTCAGGAACAGATCCGTGCCCTCACGACGTGCCAACTTCAGTTTCGGGCCGATATATCTCGCCATCTGCTATCTCTCCACTACCTTCCGCTTAGACGCGTCGCTTCTTGGGCGGACGACATCCGTTGTGCGGAATGGGTGTCACGTCGGCAATACTGTTGATACGCAAGCCCGCCGCGTTGAGTGCACGCACTGCGGATTCACGTCCGGGACCAGGTCCCTTCACAAATACGTCCACATTTTTCATTCCGTATTCCAGCGCAACGTTGCTGGCTTTCTCAGCCGCGACCTGCGCCGCAAAGGGCGTGCTCTTGCGCGATCCGCGGAAGCCGGAGCCGCCGGACGTCGCCCACGCCAGCGCATTGCCCTGACGGTCCGTGATGGTCACGATCGTGTTGTTGAAGGACGCGTGGATGTGGGCTACCCCCTCGGTGACCACGCGCTTGATCTTCTTGCGCTCTGCCATGTCTTTGCTCGCCCCTTATCGCTTGATCGGCCGACGCGGCCCTTTGCGCGTGCGGGCATTTGTCCGCGTTCTCTGTCCGCGCACCGGGAGGCCACGGCGATGTCTGAGACCGCGGTAGCAGCCAAGGTCCATCAGCCGCTTGATGCTGATCGATACCTCACGCCGGAGATCTCCCTCGACCGTCATCTTGGCGATCTCGTTTCGCAACGCGTCCAGACGGTCTTCGGAAAGATCCTGAATGCGGGTGGTCGGCTCGATTCCTACCGCCTTGCACAGGGCGAGCGCTTTCGTGCGCCCAATGCCATAGATGTAGGTCAGCGAGATTCCCGCGTGCTTGTTGTCCGGGACGTTGATTCCGGCAATACGTGCCATGCGCTTGCTCCGTCGTTACCTGTTTGCCTCAGCCCTGCCGCTGCTTGTGGCGGGGCTCGACGCTGCAAATCACGCGAACGACACCTTCGCGTTTGACGATCTTGCAGTTGCGGCAGATTTTTTTTACCGATGCTCGTACTTTCATCTCAGCTTCCTCGCTGCGCCCGACGTGCGCGTGTTCAGCAACTCGGTACCGGCTAACGCCGGGCCGCGCCACCGCGCCCGTAATTCTTCAGATTTGCCTTTTCCATCAGCCGGGCGTACTGGCTGGACATCAGATGCGCCTGCACCTGCGCCATGAAGTCCATGGCGACCACCACCACGATCAGAAGCGCCGTGCCGCCCAACTGGAACGTCACATTGAATGCCACGATCATGAACTCTGGGAGCAGGCAGACCAACGTGATGTACAACGCGCCAAAAATGGTCAGCCGGGTGATGACGTCGTCGATGTATTTCGCGGTCTGCTGGCCCGGGCGGATGCCAGGAACGTAAGCGCCCTGCCGCTTCAAATTGTCCGCCACTTCCTTCGGATCAAACATGATCGCGGTGTAGAAGAAACAGAAAAACACGATGCCGGCAGCAAACAAAAGGATGTACAGCGGTTGCCCCGGCGACAGTACCAGTGCGATCTCCTGCAGCCAGCTCATGCTCGGCGCGCTACCAAACCATTGCGCCATTGACGCAGGAGCGAGTAGCAAGCTGGAAGCAAAGATAGCCGGAATGACACCCGCCATGTTGATCTTCAGCGGCAGATGGCTGCTCTGCGCTTGATAAACACGGCGTCCCTGCTGCCGCCGCGCGTAATTGACCGTTATCCGGCGTTGAGCACGCTCGATGAAGACCACGCCCGCGACGATGGCAACCGCCAACGCACCAATAACCAGCAAAGCAATGATGTTAACGTCACCCTGACGTGCCGCCTCAAACGACTGACCAATCGCCGCCGGAAAGCCGGAAACGATGCCCGAAAAAATGAGCAGCGAAATACCGTTGCCCACGCCGCGCTCCGTGATCTGCTCGCCCAGCCACATCATGAAGAGCGCGCCAGTGACCAGCGTCGTGGTCGCCACAAAGTGGAACGCAAACCCCGGCGCAAACGCCAAACCCTGAGCGGCCAAGGTAGCGGACAGAGACGTGCCCTGGACGAGCGCGATCAACACCGTGCCGTAGCGCGTGTATTGCGTGATCTTGCGCCGACCCGACTCGCCCTCTTTGCGCAGCTGCTGCAACGTCGGATGCATCATGGTGAGCAGGTTAAGAATGATGCTTGACGTAATATAAGGCACGACCCCTAGCGCGAGGATGCTCATGCGCTCGAGCGCCCCACCCGAGAACATGTTGAAAAGATCCAGTATTCCGCCCTGCTGCTGATCGAACAGTGCCGCCAGCCGATCCGGGTTGATGCCTGGAACGGGGATGTGCGTACCCACGCGATAGACCAGCAACGCGATAAGCACGAACAAAAGGCGACTGCGGAGTTCACCGAGCCCCGCTTGTACACCCGCCAGCTGTGAGGGCGTCGTAGCCATCAGTCCTCTACCCGCCCCCCGGCAGCCTCAATCGCACTACGCGCGCCTCGGGTCACCTTGATGCCTTTGACAGTCACGGCCCGGGCGATGGTCCCCGACAACATGATCCGCGCACGGGTGAAGGTGCTAGACAGAATGCCAGCCGCTTTGAGTGCTGCAATATCGACGACGTCACCCTGCACTTTCGCGAGCTCGCCGAGACGTACTTCCGCCGTCTCAAGGGCGATACGAGAGCGGAAACCAAACTTAGGCAGCCGCATCTGCAAGGGCATCTGACCGCCCTCGAAGCCGGGTCGAACATTGCCGCTCTTGCGCGAGCCCTGTCCCTTTTGACCGCGACCGCAGGTCTTTCCGAGCCCCGAGCCCGCTCCGCGACCCACGCGGGTGTGACGCTTGCGGCTGCCCGCGCCGGGCTTAAGCTGATTGAGTTCCATCGTCACTCTCCTTCGACGCGGACCAGATAGCTGACGCGATTGATCATGCCGCGCACCGACGGGGTATCTTCGACCTCGACGGAGTGACCAATGCGGCGCAGACCAAGACCAGCCACGCAGGCCTTGTGGTTTTTGAGCCGATGGGCGGTGCTCTTCACGAGCGTCACGCGAATCTTGTTTGCACTCATGGTCTGTCCCTTCGCGCTGACTTAAGCGCCGATTTCCTCGACCGAGAGACCGCGCTTCTGCGCGATCGACTCGGGCGATTGCATGCTGGAAAGCGCCTTGAACGTGGCGCGGACGACGTTTACCGGATTCGTGGATCCGTAGCATTTAGCTAGCACATTGTGGATGCCTGCGGCTTCCAGGAGCGCGCGCATCGTGCCCCCGGCAATCACGCCGGTACCATCAGACGCCGGCTGCATGAAGACCTTTGAGGCTCCATGGCGCGCAGTGACGGGGTACCACAGCGTCGTGCCGTTCAGGTCAACATCCACCATGTTGCGGCGGGCAGCTTCCATGGCCTTCTGGATCGCAACCGGGACTTCGCGCGCTTTGCCGCGACCGAACCCCACACGTCCGTTCCCATCTCCCACGACGGTCAGCGCGGTGAACGCGAAAATACGACCGCCCTTGACCACCTTGGCCACACGGTTGACCTGGACGAGCTTCTCGACCAGTCCCTCTTCCCGAACTTCTTCGGTGTATGCCATCTCTTAGAACTCCAGTCCGCCTGCCCGAGCGGCATCCGCCAGAGCCTTAACGCGTCCGTGAAACTTGAAACCCGCGCGGTCAAAAGCCACTTTGCTGACTCCCGCGGCTATTGCTCTTTCGGCTACCAGCGAGCCGACCTTCGACGCTGCTTCGATATTTCCCGTCGCACCGCTACGCAGCGCCTCTTCGAGAGTCGAGGCGCTGGCCAGGACCCGGTCGCCCTCGGGAGAGAACACCTGGGCATATATATGGCGTGGCGTCCGAAACACGGACAGCCGGACAGCGCCGAGTTCGCGCATCTTCATGCGCCCGCGCCGAGCGCGCCTTACCCTGGATGCCTTCTTGTCGTTCATCTGTGCTGACGCTCTTTTGTCTTTCGCTTGGCGAACCGGCGGCTTTATCTTCCGAGCCGGTCGGATTACTTCTTCTTCGCTTCCTTCTGCCGAACGACCTCGTCGGCATAGCGAACACCCTTGCCCTTGTAGGGCTCAGGCGGTCGAATTGCGCGAATCTCAGCGGCCACCTGGCCGACCCGCTGCTTATCGACGCCTCGGATCAAGATCTCTGTCTGGGTTGGTGTCGCCACCTCGATACCTTCGGGTACCGCGAACTCCACCGGATGCGAAAACCCGAGAGACAGGTTCAGCGTCCGCCCAGCGGCCTGTGCCCGGTAGCCAACGCCGAGGATCGTCAGCTTGCGCTCGAACCCCGCTGAGACACCCGTCACCATGTTGGCCAGCACAGCTCTCGCGGTACCGGACTGAGCACGCGCGCCGGTGCTATCGTTGCGGGCAACGACGCGCAGCGCACCCGCTTCCTCCACCACCTCCACGTCCACATGCAGATCGTGGCCGATAGAGCCTTTGCCGCCTTTGATCGTGATCCGTTGCCCCTGCATCGATACTTCGACACCGGAGGGCAACGCGATCGGATTCTTTGCTACCCGAGACATGGATTCTTCCCCGTCAGAAAACGGTACAGAGAACTTCGCCGCCGATGCCCTGCGCACGCGCTTCGCGATCGGTCATGACGCCCTTGTTGGTGCTCACGATGGAGACGCCGAGACCGCCCATGACCTTCGGCAGCCCGCTAGCACCACGGTAGGTACGCAAGCCTGGACGACTGATACGTTTCACCGTCTCAATGACCGGGCGCCCCCGGTGGTAACGCAGCGTCACCGTCAATGTCGGCTTGTCGCCCGCGGCAACACCGAAATCGTCGATGTAACCCTCACGCTTCAACACGCCACACACTGCCGCCTTCAACTTTGAGTTCGGCATCGTGACCGTGGGATGGTTCGCCCGCTGCGCGTTACGAATTCGCGTCAGCATGTCGGCGATGGGATCCTGCATCGTCATCTCTTGTCCTCGATCAATTCCGCGCTTTACCAGCTCGCCATCACGAGACCGGGCACATCACCCCGCATCGCCGATTCGCGCAGCTTGTTACGCCCGAGACCGAACTTGCGGTACACCCCGTGCGGCCGCCCGGTCAGACCACAGCGCCGTCGCTGGCGAATTGGGCTTGCGTCGCGCGGCAGCTGTTGAAACTTCACCTGAGCTTCCCAACGCGCCTCATCGGTCGCGCTGCGGTCATCAAGGATCGCCTTTAGTGCCGCGCGCTTCTTGGCGTACTTGGCCACCTTGCGGGCGCGCTTCTTTTCGCGCTCGATCATCGACGTCTTTGCCATGGCTATCGTGTGTCCAGAATCAGTTGCGGAACGGGAAGTTGAACGCCTTGAGCAGCGCAAGGGCCTCAGCATCCGTGTTCGCGGTTGTTGTCACCGTGATGTTCATACCGCGGATTCGATCGATCTTGTCGTAATCGATCTCCGGGAAAACGATCTGCTCCGAGAGACCCATCGAAAAACTGCCCCGACCATCGAAAGCCTTGGGGTTCAGCCCGCGAAAATCCCGAATTCGAGGAATCGCGATGCCGACCAGTCGCTCAATGAACTCGTACATGCGCGCCCGTCGCAAGGTTACCTTGCAGCCAATCGGCCAGCCCTCGCGGATCTTGAACCCCGCCTCGGACTTGCGTGCCAACGTCACAACAGGGCGCTGCCCCGTGATGGCCGTTAGATCGCCCACCGCCGCGTCCATGATCTTTCGATCACCCACCGCTTCGCCGACACCCATGTTGAGTGTCACTTTGACCAGGCGCGGTACCTGCATAACGTTGCCGTAGCCGCCTTCCGACAGCAGCCGCGGCCGAATCTCTTCGACATATTGCTGGTGCAGATTCGCCATTACCGTGTCTCTCAGCTGCCGATCGCTTTGTTATTCGACTTGAAGAAGCGGACCTTCTTCCCGTCCTCGATGCGAAACCCGACGCGATCCGCAGCGGCGGTTTCATCATTCCAAATCGCCACATTCGATGCCTGAATGGGCGCCTCTCGGGAAACGATGCCCCCTTGCTGACCGGCGTTCGGGTTGGGGCGCTGGTGCTTCTTAACCAGATTTACGCCGCCCACAAGCAAGCGCCCGTCCGTCAACACCTGCAGTACCGACCCGCGCTTACCTTTGTCGCGACCGGTGGTCACCACGACCTCGTCGTCTTTCTTGATCTTTCGCATGATCACAACACCTCAGGCGCCAGCGAGATGATCCGCATGAACTTTTCTGAACGCAGCTCGCGCGTCACCGGCCCGAAGATGCGCGTCCCGATGGGCTGCTGCTGATTGTTTAGCAACACCGCCGCGTTCGTATCGAACCGGACGACCGAGCCGTCGGCACGCCGTACTCCTTTACGGGTACGAACGACCACCGCACTCATGACCTGCCCCTTCCGCACGCGCCCGCGCGGGATCGCTTCCTTTACCGTTACTTTGATGATGTCACCAATGCCGGCATAACGGCGATGCGAGCCCCCGAGCACCTTGATGCACTGCACCCGGCGCGCGCCGCTGTTGTCAGCGATCTCGAGCATGGTTTCCGTCTGAATCATCGAGCCATCCCTCTACACAGTTGCGCCACGAGTCAAACCTCGCGGGCGCGCTCGTCTACACTCTTCAGCGTCCAGCACTTGGTGCGAGACAGCGGACGACACTCGACCACGGTCACCAGGTCCCCGGTGCGGCAGGTGTTGTTCTCGTCATGCGCATGTACTTTGGCCGACCGACGAATGATCTTGCCGTACACAGGGTGCTGTACCTTGCGCTCGATCAGGACCGTGATGGTTTTGTCCATACGATCGCTGACGACCCTGCCGGTCACGGTGCGCGGATTGCTTTGCCGCGCTTCGACCGCTGCCGATCCCTGTTCAGCCATTTGCCTTCTCCGCCAATACGGTTTTGATCCGTGCGATGTCGCGGCGCGCCGCGCCCAGCAGATGCGTCTGACCGAGTTGTCCGCTGGCTTTTTGCATGCGCAGACCGAACTGTTCGCGACGCCGCTTGAGCAGCTCTTCACGCAGTTCCTTTTCGGATTTGTTACGCAGTTCAGACACCTTCATTTCGGGTTCCTCGCTCGCTAGGCCTTACATCACCGTCCGCTTAACGAACGCCGTGGGGAGCGGCATCTTTGCCGCGGCCAGAGCGAACGCCTCGCGTGCCAGCTGTTCGGGCACACCTTCCATCTCGAACAACATACGACCCGGCTGAATCAGAGCGACCCAGTACTCTACGGAACCCTTACCCTTACCCTGACGCACTTCGAGAGGCTTCTGGGTGATCGGCTTGTCTGGGAACACCCGGATCCAGATCTTGGCACCCCGACGAACGTGGCGCGTGAGCGCGCGGCGGCTCGCTTCGATTTGCCTGGCCGTCAAACGACCTCGCCCAAGCGACTTGAGCCCGAATTCACCGAAGCTGACCGAACTACCGCGCTCCGCGAGCCCACGGTTGCGGCCCTTATGCTGCTTTCTGAACTTGGTTCTTTTCGGCTGTAACACGTTACTTAACCTTCATCTGCGTCTTTCGGTTGCGACTGACTCAGGCGCTCTGCGCCTGCGTATCCCGATCGCGGCCGATGACTTCGCCCTTGAAGATCCAGACCTTGATGCCGATGACGCCGTAGGTGGTCTTCGCCTCCCACGTGGCGTAATCAATGTCCGCACGCAGCGTATGCAGCGGCACACGTCCTTCGTGGTACACCTCGGCACGCGCAATTTCCGCTCCACCAAGCCGGCCCGACACTCTGACCTTGATGCCTTCGGCGCCCAGGCGCATGGCGTTCTGGATCACGCGGCGCATCGCCCGACGAAACTGAACACGACGCTCGAGCTGCTGCGCAACGTTCTGCGCCACGAGTAGAGCATCCAGCTCAGGCTTACGGATTTCTTCGATGTTGACGTGCACCGGCACGCCCATCATGCGGGCGAGGTCAGTGCGCAGGCGCTCAACGTCCTCGCCTTTCTTACCGATCACGATGCCCGGCCGCGCGGTATGAATCGTGATGCGCGCTGTCTGTGCCGGCCGCTCAATTTCGATCCGGCTGATCGACGCTTGGGCTAGACGCTCCCGCAGATAGTCGCGCACCTTCAAATCGGTGAGCAGATAACGGGAGTAAGTCTTTCTATCCGCATACCACACCGAGGCGTGCTCGCGAACGATGCCCAGACGGAACCCGATCGGATTAACTTTCTGACCCATGCGCCTTACTCGTCCGAAACCGTCACAGTGATGTGACTGGTGCGTTTGACAATACGATCCGCCCGACCCTTCGCGCGCGGCTTGATGCGCTTCATGACCAAGCCCTCGTTCACGAAGATCTCAGAGACCCTTAGCTCGTCGATATCGGCTGCGTTGTTGTTCTCCGCATTCGCAATCGCCGACTCAACGACTTTCCGCACCAGGCCCGCTGCCTTCTGCGGACTGAACGCCAGAATATCCAACGCGGCGCTCACCGGCTTACCGCGCACAAGATCCACCACCAGCCGCGCTTTCTGCGGCGATACGCGGACCTGCTTTGCTATTGCTCTCACCTGCATGATTCCACTCCGCCCTTTCGCGACTTAACGCTTGGACTTCTTGTCGGCCGCGTGCCCGCGGAAATTCCGTGTGGGCGAGAATTCACCGAGCTTGTGCCCCACCATGTCTTCATTGATGTACACCGGCACATGCTGCTTGCCGTTGTAAACCGCGATCGTCAGCCCCACCATCTCGGGCAACACCATAGAGCGGCGCGACCAGGTCTTGATCGGGCGGCGGTCACTGCCGCCCATCGCGGTCTCGACCTTCTTCATGAGGTGCAGATCCACAAACGGACCCTTGCGCAACGATCTCGGCACCGCTTATCTCCTTCCTCGACGACGGACGATCAGTTTGTCCGTCCGCTTATTCTTCCGGGTCTTATACCCCTTGGTGGGAACACCCCAAGGCGTCACCGGGTGACGTCCGCCGGAGGTCTTGCCCTCACCACCGCCGTGCGGGTGGTCTACCGGGTTCATCGCCACGCCACGCACAGTCGGCCGCACCCCGCGCCAGCGCTTAGCTCCAGCCTTACCGAGAGACCGCAGGTTATGCTCGGAGTTGCCTACCTCGCCGAGCGTCGCCTTGCACTCGGTCAGAACTCGGCGCATCTCTCCCGAGCGCAGACGCAGCGTCGCGTAAGCGCCTTCTCTAGCCACCAGCTGCGCAGCCGCCCCAGCGCTCCGAGCGATCTGAGCGCCGCGACCCGGCTTGAGCTCGATGCAATGGACCATGCTGCCAAGCGGAATACTGCGCAACGGCATTGCGTTGCCTGCCCTGATCGGCGACGAGCTGCCGCTCATGAGCGTATCGCCCGCGCTAACGCCGCGCGGCGCAATGATGTATCGACGCTCGCCGTCCTTGTACTTGAGCAACGCGATGTGCGACGTACGGTTAGGGTCGTACTCCAGCCGCTCCACCACCGCAGGAATACCATCCTTATCGCGGCGAAAATCCACGATGCGGTAATGCTGCTTGTGACCACCGCCCTGGTGACGAGTGGTGATTCGACCCGAGTTGTTGCGCCCACCCGTGCGATGCTGGGGCTCAAGCAACGGGCGGTACGGCTCACCCTTGTGCAGGTCGGGGTTGACGACCTTGATGACGAAGCGGCGTCCGGCCGACGTCGGTTTTGCTTTTACGACAGCCATGACCTGTTATTCCGTTACCATGAAGTCGATTTCTTGACCCTGCGCGATACGCACATAGGCCTTCTTCCAATCCTTCTTCCGGGACATGCCGCGCGCGGTGCGCTTGACCTTGCCCTTGACGTTGACGGTGCTCACACCCTCGACGTTTACCTTGAACAACTGTTCCACCGCCGACTTGATCTCAGCCTTGGTGGCATCACGCGCAACCTTGAATCCGTACTGATTACGCTTTTCAGCCAGCAGGGATACTTTCTCCGAGAAGTGCGGCTCAACGAGTACGGCGTAAAGTCGTTCCTGATTCATGCCAGCGCCTCCTCGAGCTTTTTCAGGGCGGCAACTGTCACCAGCACCTTGTCGTGGCTGATCAGGCTGACTGGGTCCAGCGCGCTGACGTCACTGACGTCAACCCCGTTGAGATTGCGAGAGGCGAGATACAGGTTCTGATCAACCTCCTCCGCCACAATCAGCACATTGCGCAACTCAAGCGCACCGAGCTTGCCGAGCAACAGACGGGTGCGCGGCTCTTCGACCGCGAACGCATCGCATACTACGAGGCGTTCCTGACGAATCAGCTCTGACAAAATGCAGCGCATGGCGCCGCGGTACATCTTGCGATTGACCTTCTGGCTGTGGTCTTGGGTGCGAGCAGCGAACACCTTGCCGCCGCCCCGCCACAGCGGGCTGCGAATCGAGCCAGCGCGAGCCCGCCCCGTCCCTTTCTGACGCCACGGCTTGCGACCGCCGCCACTCACCTCGGCACGCGTCTTTTGACCTCGGGTGCCCTGGCGACCTGCCGCCATGTGCGCAACCACGACTTGGTGCACCAACGCCTCGTTAAACTCCCGAGCAAAAGCTGCCTCGGAGACTTCGACGCTGCCGCCACCCATTGCTAGATTCAGATTCATTCAGCGCTCTCCCGTGCTCAGCCTTTGACCGAGGGACGGATATAGACGTCGGCGCCCGCGGGCCCTGGCACTGCCCCCTTGAGCAACAGCAGGTTGCGGTCCGTATCGACACGCACCACCTCAAGGTTCTGCGTGGTCACCGTCTCGTTGCCGAGATGGCCGGACATCTTTTTGCCCTTGAATACACGACCGGGCGTCTGGTTCTGACCGATCGAGCCAGGCACACGGTGGGAAATGGAGTTGCCGTGGGTTGCATCCTGGCCGCGAAAATTCCAGCGCTTGATGGTGCCGGCGTAACCCTTACCTTTGGAAACGCCCTGCACATCCACCCGGCTACCAGCCTCGAACCGCGAGACCGTTAACTCTGAGCCGACATCAAACGCCTCTTCCGAGCCTTCCGTACGGAATTCCCAAAGGCCGCGACCCGCCGCGACGCCGGCTTTGGCGAAGTGCCCGGCTTCCGGCTTCGATATACGGTTGCGACGCGCGGCGCCTGCGGTCACTTGAATGGCCGCATAACCATCGCGGTCAGGCGTGCGAACAAAGGTGACCCGGTTCGGCTCGACCTCGATCACGGTGACAGGGATGCTCGCGCCGTCTTCGGTGAAGATTCGCGTCATCCCGGCTTTTCGACCCACCAATCCGATGGACATTGGTTTGCTTCCTGTCTACCTGCCACGCCATCCCGCGGATGGCGCCCCATCACACTTTCGGCGCGCTTTCCAGTGCGCTTTTCTCACGCTTTCCGCGCCATCCGCCCCAGCGATACCCATCGCCGCGAGACAGACGCAGAAACCGCTTGCCAGTGGGGACTGCCCCACTGGTAAACGGTCTCGGACCCCCTCCCTTAACCCTGAGGGCGGTCATTAGCGACTCCCTGTCGGAGCCTTGTTGCGGACGCCTTCTCCGACGCCCTGTTCGCTCACTTCGAGCGCGCCCCCCGGGGAGCGATCCGCCGCGACCAGCGCGGCGGGAAAGTTCGAAAGCCGTACTATTTGAGACTGATCTGAACGTCCACACCCGCGGCGAGGTCTAGTTTCATCAACGCGTCAACGGTTTTTTCCGTCGGTTCGATAATGTCGAGGACTCGCTTATGCGTGCGGATCTCGTACTGGTCCCGCGCGTCCTTATTGACGTGGGGTGATACCAACACGGTGAACCGCTCGATCCGGGTTGGTAACGGGATCGGACCACGAACCAGAGCTCCTGTGCGCTTGGCGGTATCGACAATTTCCTGCGTCGACACATCGATCAATCGGTGGTCGAACGCCTTCAGCCGAATGCGGATGCGCTGGTTCTGCACGATGCCATTACTCCTGTACCCAAAAGAGCGACCCACTCTGCCCTGCGCGGCGCGAGCGTTCCTGTTCGGAACGGATTCGAGCCTTGAGCGCGGCGACGGGCTCCTTTCACCGAGCGATTTGCTTACGGAAAAGGGACGCGAACTATACAGATGCCCCACAGAACCCGCAACCACCGTCGACAAACAACTCTCGACGACCGGGGATACAAAGGGGCTATGAATGCGCCAGCCCCCGCTCGACCCCCTGGGTCTCGCGGAGGGCTTGCACGAGTGTCTTACTCGATCACCTTGGTGACGACACCGGCGCCGACGGTGCGTCCGC
>JBMTYG010000014.1:0-40356 GCA_049454295.1 Pseudomonadales bacterium | reverse complement strand
CGGATTACGCACCCCCACCTTGGACATCTTCTGCACGACTTTCCCCGGAAGCGCGCCGATATAGGTCCTTCTGTGCCCACGTATTTCCGCTTCATCGCGAACGCCGCCCAGAGCCATTCGCACGAACTTGCGATTGGTTGCCCGCGCAATACTTTCTCCGAGCGAGGTCTTGCCCACGCCCGGTGGTCCTACAAGACACAGGACCGGCCCCTTCATCTTGGAGACGCGCGTCTGCACCGCGAGATACTCGAGAATGCGCTCCTTCACCTCTTCGAGACCGTAGTGGTCCTCATCGAGGATGCGCTGCGCCGCTATCAGGTCACGCCTGACCTTGCTGCGCGCCTTCCAGGGGACGTTGATAAGCCAGTCGAGATAGGTTCGAACGACTGTCGCTTCAGCGGACATGGGCGACATCTGTTTTAACTTGGAAAGTTCCGTCTGCGCGCGCTTTCGGGCCTCTGCGGTCAGTCCACCTGATTCGATGCGACGCTCGAGTTCTTCGACCTCCCCTGGGGACTCGTCCAGATCACCCAGTTCCTTCTGTATCGCCTTGATCTGCTCGTTCAGGTAGTACTCGCGCTGACTCTTTTCCATCTGCTTCTTGACGCGTCCTCGGATGCGCTTCTCCAACTCGAAGAAGTCGATCTCAGCGTCAATCAAACCCAGCAGAACCTCGATCCGAGCCGGTAATTCAGCAGCCTCAAGAATGCGCTGGCGGTCTGCCAAAGAGAGCGACATCTGGGCTGCGATGGTATCCACCAGACGGCCTGGATCATCAATGCCTCCCAGCGAGGCCATGACTTCCTGAGGCACCTTCTTGGTGGACTTCACAAACTGTTCGAACTGCTCAAGTATGGATTCCGCCAGCGCTCGACTCTCACGGTCTTCGTTCGCGGGCTCCTTCATTTGGTCGACGTCCGCGACAAAATGCAGCGGGCCCTCGGCGACGGCATGGACGCGCGCACGCCAGGCGCCTTCCACGAGCACCTTGACCGTGCCATCGGGCAACTTCAGCAGTTGCAAAATGGTGGCGACTGTCCCTACAGAATACAGGTCACTTGTGCCGGTGACCTCGCGATCGGCATCCCGCTTGGCAAGAAGAAGAATTTGTTTGTTCTCTGCCATGGCGCTTTCGAGCGCACGGATTGAGCTTTCGGTTCCCACGAACAATGGGTGCACGCCATGGGGGTAGACCACCATGTCACGCAGCGGGAGTAATGGCATTCGCACGGTTCGGTCACTCTCCTCGGGGCTTGACGGACGGCGTCTCTGACGCCACGGTGCCCTTGACCGCTTCGCGGGACGCGGAGTCAGTCAGAGGGTACCGCCTGGGCTTTCTCGACGTTTTCGTAGATCAGCATCGGCTCACTGTCTCCACGAATAACGCTCTCATCGATCACGACCTTGGCGACTGCGGGTTGCGAAGGCAGCGAATACATCGTCTCGAGCAGCACACCTTCTAGTATAGAACGCAATCCGCGAGCGCCTGTCTTGCGCTCCATCGCCTTTCTTGCGACGGCGCGCAGCGCGTCCTCGCGGAAGTCGACCTCCACGCCCTCCATCTCGAACAGCTTGGCGTACTGCTTCGTCAGTGAGTTGCGCGGTTCGGTCAGAATCTGCATGAGCGCCGCAACATCGAGTTCTTCAAGGGTCGCTATCACTGGCAAGCGACCGACGAACTCGGGGATGAGCCCATAGCGGATCAGGTCTTCAGGCTCCACGCTGCGCAGCGTCTCGCCAATCGACATGCGGTCCTCTTCGCCTTTCACCTCAGCACCAAATCCGATGCCTGATTTCTCGGAGCGATCACGGATGACCTTCTCGAGACCGGCGAACGCGCCGCCGCAGATGAACAGAATGTTCGACGTGTCGACCTGCAGGAACTCCTGTTGCGGGTGCTTGCGACCGCCCTGAGGCGGAACGGAGGCGATCGTTCCTTCGATCAACTTGAGTAGCGCCTGTTGCACGCCCTCCCCTGACACATCGCGGGTTATCGACGGGTTATCCGACTTGCGGGAAATTTTGTCGATCTCGTCGATGTAGACGATACCAACCTGCGCCCGTTCGACGTCATAGTCGCACTTTTGCAAAAGCTTCTGGATGATGTTCTCGACGTCCTCACCCACGTAGCCTGCTTCCGTGAGCGTGGTTGCGTCGGCGATGGTAAACGGCACGTCCAGCAGTCTTGCCAGCGTCTCGGCCAACAGGGTCTTGCCGCTGCCGGTGGGGCCAATCAGGAGAATGTTGGACTTCGAAAGTTCAACGTCGTCCTTCTTTCCCTTGTAATTCAGACGCTTGTAATGATTGTACACAGCGACCGACAGGACCTTTTTGGCATGTTCCTGACCGATCACATATTGGTCGAGAATGCCGCTGATTTCCGTCGGAACGGGAAGCTTGGAACCGCTCTTCGCCTGCGAGGTTTCCGCAACTTCCTCACGAATGATGTCGTTGCAGAGTTCTACGCACTCATCACAGATGAACACGGACGGACCGGCAATGAGCTTACGGACTTCATGCTGGCTCTTCCCGCAGAATGAGCAGTAGAGCAACTTGGCTGAGTCCGAATCCTTGCCGCTATGGTCGGCCATGTCTACCTCGTCTATCGTCGCCGATCATACCTTGCGGTCTCGATCGGTATATTGCAAGCGCAGCGCGGTCGCCGCTGCCGTGCTCAGGGCGCCGCTTTTTTGCGGCGCGACTCCTGCACCTTGTCGATGACACCGTAACTCTGTGCTTCAGCGGCGGTCATCCAATAGTCGCGTTCGGTATCTTCCGCGATTCGCTCCGGCGTTTGCCCAGTGTGCTCGGCGAGTATGCGGTTGAGCCGTTCGCGCATGAGCAGGATTTCACGCGCCTGGATCGCGATATCCGCCGCTACGCCGCGGGAGCCACCGGAGGGTTGATGAATCATCACGCGCGCATTAGGCAGCGCATAGCGCTTGCCAGGCGTGCCAGCCGCCAGAAGAAAAGCGCCCATGCTCGCCGCTTGCCCGACACACATGGTACTCACGTCACAGCGCACGAACTGCATGGTGTCGTAAATGGACATGCCGGCCGTGACCGATCCGCCCGGGGAATTGATGTAGAGATTGATGTCTTTGTCAGGATTTTCTGACTCGAGGAACAGCAGCTGTGCGACCACCAGATTGGCGACCGCATCATCCACGGGACCTACGAGAAAGATAATTCGCTCGCGCAGCAGTCTCGAGAAGATGTCGTAGGCCCGCTCACCCCGAGCCGATTGCTCCACCACCATGGGCACGAGACCAAGGTTGGTCATTGGCAGCCCGATCCGGTCCGATGCTCCGCTCATTTGCACCTCTGATCCGAGTTGGCGATACCGATCAGGCTTCCGCGTCGGCTTTGTCTGCCGTAGCGTCAGGCGTCAAGGCCTTGCCGGAGACGATATCGCGATAGTTCGACGGCACATTGTCCACCTGTGCCTGGGAAACCACGTGATTAACCACAAGCTCTTCGAGCACGGACAGCTCGATTTGCTCCAGCTGCTCGGCGTTATTGTAATACCAGTCGATGACCTGGCGGGGCTCGGCATAACCTTCCGCGAGAGCCTCGACGCGTGCCCGAACCGCGGCGGGTTCGACCTTGAGATTTGCCGTACGCACGATCTCATTGACGATAAGCCCGACCGCTACGCGGCGCTCAGCCTGCTCACTGAACAGTTCCTGCGGCAGGTCAGGTTGTCCGTTCGCGCCGTACATCCGGAATTGTTGCAGCATTTGCTGGCGCAGCTGTTCTGACTCACGCGCGACCATGACTCGGGGCAGCTGAACGGTATGCAGCGCGTGGAGCTGCTCCATCACCTGGTTCTTGACCTGTGTGCGAACAGCTTCATCGAGTTCACGCTGCATGTTGCGCTGAACATCTGCGCGGAAGGCCTCGATTCCGCCTTCAGTCACGCCAAAATTGGCAAAGAACGCGTCGTCAAGGTTGGGCAGTGAGGGTTCCTCTACCTGCTTGAGCGTCACCTCGAAGGTCACGGTTTTGCCCGCCAGCTCCGTGGCGCGATAGTCCTCGGGGAATGTCGCATCAAAGCGGGTCGCAGCACCCGGGCTGAGGCCCAAGACGCCGCGATCGAAGTCGCTGATCATCTGACCCGCACCGAGCACGAATTGACTGCCCTCGCCCGAACCGCCCGCAAAGGGTTCGCCGTCTTGCGTGCCCTGAAAATCTACCGTGACCCGATCGCCTTCCTGCGCCGCACGCTCCACAGTGGTCCAGGTCTTACGTTGCTCGCGCAGACGATCAATCATTTCGTCGACATCAGACGGCGTGATCTCCCCGGTCGGTCGACGCAGCGCCGCACGGGATAGATTGGCAAGCTCTACCACAGGAAACACTTCGAAAGTCGCCGTGAATTCGAAGTCGAGCCCCGGATCCATGCGTACCACTTCCAGCTGGGGTTGTCCGGCAGGCGTCAAGGATTCCTGTCGCACGGCCGTCACAAACGTCGACTGCATCAACTCACCGGCGACTTCGGCGCGCACGGCGTTTCCGAAACGCCGACGAACTTCGCGCATGGGCACTTTGCCGGGTCGAAAACCGGGAATGCGTACACGGCCTGCAGCATCGCTCAGACGATTCGTAATCTGGGCTTCGAAAGTCTCGGAAGCCACGGAAATGGTGAGTCGGCGCTCGAGGCCCGACATGATCTCGATGGAAATGTTCATGTTCGCTCTATCCGTGCTGCTGCCCGAAAGCCCGTCTGTGCCGCGACCTGCGGTGTGGGTGATTGGGGTGGACGATGGGGCTCGAACCCACGACCGCCGGGATCACAACCCGGAGCTCTACCGACTGAGCTACGTCCACCAGAAACTGCGCTGGCGCGCCCGGAAGGACTCGAACCTTCAACCCTCGGCTTAGAAGGCCGATGCTCTATCCTGTTGAGCTACGAGCGCATAGCTTGAAGGTGGCGCGCGACTCTCCCCGCCAAGCGGGCACAGCCGCTTTGACTGACTCGCGGGTCGAAAGATGGTCGGGGTAGAGAGATTCGAACTCCCGACATCCTGCTCCCAAAGCAGGCGCGCTACCAGACTGCGCTATACCCCGAGATGCCTCAGGAAACGGAGCGGATAATACTGGCGGCTCCCAGACCCGTCAAACCGCGTTCCGTGTCCAGACGCGCTAGAATGGCCTCTTGCGGAGAGTTGCCATGTCAGCACGGATCATCGACGGAAACAGTATCGCGAGCCACCTGCGCAGCGAACTCAAGGCAGCCGTTGCTGCACGCACGGCGCGCGGCTTATCTCCGCCGGGTCTCGCGGTGATTCTTGTAGGTAATGATCCGGCGTCTGAGATCTATGTGCGCCACAAGCGCAGCGACTGCGAGGAAGTGGGTTTCCACTCGGAAGTGGCTCATCTCTCGGCACTCACGACGCAAGAGGAACTTGAGCGGCGCATCATGCTGCTCAATGCTGACCCTTCGATCGATGGCATCCTGGTGCAGTTACCCCTGCCCGCTCACCTTGACGCGTCCCGCGTGATCGACCTCATCGATCCGGCCAAGGATGTGGACGGCGTACATCCCTTCAATCTCGGCCGTCTTGCGTTGCGTCGACCCACGCTTCGCAGCTGCACGCCGAAGGGCGTGATGCAACTCCTCGAGCACACCGGAACAACGCTACGCGGGCTCGACGCGACGGTCATCGGCGCATCCAACCATGTCGGGCGCCCCATGGGGCTCGAGTTGTTGCTTGCGGGATGCACGGTGACAACGGCGCACAAGTTTTCTCGAGACACTCGGGCGGCGGCGCTTGGCGCCGACATTCTCATCTCTGCCGTGGGCCGCCCGGGACTGATTCCGGGCGATTGGATAAAGCCGGGCGCTATCGTGATTGATATCGGAATCACACGCGGAGAACGCGGCAAGCTCCACGGCGACGTGCGCTACGAGGAAGCGCTCGAACGAGCCGCGTGGATCACACCGGTGCCGGGTGGCGTGGGCCCGATGACCCGCATCGCGATGCTGCAAAACACGTTGCAGGCAGCCGAGGCCAGGCGCGATTGAGACGGCTGTACCTCGCTGATCTGCATCTCGAGGACCCGGAAGGCGCCCACTTCTCGACGCTCGCCGCGCTGCTCGAACGCGCTCAAGTGGACGAGTGCTGGTTTTTAGGCGACCTGTGCGAGGTGTGGGTGGGCGATGACGATGACGGACCGCTCGCCATTGCACTGCAAGACCTCTTGCGACGTGCGAGTCGGCGCTTCTGCGTGAAGATCATGGTCGGCAATCGCGATTTTCTGATCGGTCAGCCCTTCGCCGCCGCAACTGGCATCGAGCTCGTGGCAGATCCCTACATTCGGCCCGACGGGGTTTTGTTGGCCCACGGTGACGCTTTCTGCGTTGACGACGCGCCCTATCAACAGATGCGCGCACTCTTGCGTTCGGCCGCGTGGCGCGACGATGTGCTGTCGCAGAGTCTCGAAAACAGACGTGCCCTGGCCACGCTGATGCGCGCGCAAAGCCGCGCCGCGAATGCCGACAAAACCCAGATGATCATGGACGTTAACGCGACCGCGTTAGCGGACGTGATGCGGCAGTTTGATGCAGATGTTCTGGTGCACGGGCATACCCATCGGCCTGCCGTTCATCGTTCCGCATGGGGCTCTCGATTTGTCCTCGGCGACTGGGGCCGGGTTGCCTGGGCGCTCTGGGAGCCAACGCCGCGGGAGTTTCGTCTCGAATGCCTGCCCTTAGTAGGGCGGTCCACTGTGAAATCGGAACTCGGTATCCGGTGACTGCACCAGTTCCGCTTCGCGAACGAGCAAACGCGGCAGGGTCGCGTCCACGCGCGCGGTATCGATGGCACGAGCCGCATCCAGGTAGTTTTTGAAATGCCTCGCTTCCGAAGCGAGCAGCCCGCGGTACAACGTGGCTACGGGGTCGGGCAATACCTCGACTAATCCAGCAAAACGCTCGCACGACCGCGCTTCGACGATCGCGCTGACGATCAAATGATCCACCAAGCGTTCGGGCTCCCGGGGGGCAACCAGCGCCCGTAACTCGCCGGCATATCGGGCCGCCGTCAGCACGCGATAGCTGATGCCGAGCGCTGTCATCAATCCATGAACCTGTTCGAAATGTCGCAATTCCTCTCGCGCCAACCGAGACAGACGCTGCAGCAGCGGGCCGTTGTCCACGTGCCGATAAAGCAAACTGAGCGCGTTTCCCGCCGCTTTCTTCTCGCAGTTGGCGTGGTCGATCAGTAGTACATCCAGATTATCCCGAGCCGCAGCGAACCACGCCGCGGGGGTTGGACACGAAAGAAAACGCGCCACCGCGGCTACCTGATGGGCGATCGTCCGATCATTCATCGCGCTGGGCGCCGAAAACTGTGCTCATAGACCGCAAGCGAGCGCAAATAGAACTCCTGATCGATACACCGTAGCAGTGAGTCTGCCTGCCTGGGCAAATCCTCGCGCCGAATACGGAGCCCCAGCCGAGCAAGGTCGCCCGCCAGTGGACGCCCTGAACGTGCCCAGCGGCGAAGCAGTTGGTAGATCATGAGCCCAGGCTCAGAGGCCGCAACTGACGCCCGGGCATCGGGGTCGAATTCCAACTGCCGCGCAAACGCGGTCCCATCAACAAGCTCGATGATCTCGAGCGTCGCGCCCGACTGCAGCTGTCGCAGGCGCAGCCAGATTGCGCCTTTTTGGTCATCGTCATAGCCATTCCAGCCCACCACCTCGTGCGCGAAGCGTTTGCAGCCTCGACAAACCAGATCGCCGTAAGTGGTTGAACAGATACCAATGCAAGGAGATCGAGCCACGTGCGGTTATACCGGGATTCAGGCGTGGTTGTGCAGCTCAAGCACATTGTGGTCGCCTGAGATCTCCAGCGCCCGCCGCTGCCGGCTTTCATCGTTTCGATTTGACGAGAGACGCTCGAGGTAAGCGTCGTCGATGTCACCGGTGACATACCGGCCATCAAAGACCGAGCACTCGAACGAATCGATGTGGGGGTTGCCTTCCCGCGCGCTCTGGACCAGATCGTCCAACCGCTGATAGCACAGCATGTCAGCCCCGATCAGGCGACTGACCTGCTCCTCTGACCGATTGTAGGCGACCAGCTCTGTGTGGGTGGGCATGTCAATGCCATACACGTTCGGAAATCGAACCGCTGGCGCTGCTGACGCCATGTAGACCTTTCGCGCCCCGGCCTCTCGCGCCATCTGGATAATCTGCTGAATCGTGGTGCCGCGGACAATCGAATCATCCACGAGCAGCACGTTTTTGCCTCGGAACTCCAACTCGATCAGGTTGAGCTTCTGGCGCACCGATTTCGTGCGCTGACTCTGACCCGGCATGATAAACGTCCGACCGATATAGCGGTTCTTAACGAACCCTTCGCGGAATTTCACGTTGAGCATGTGCGCAAGCGGCAAGGCGGCCGTTCGCCCAGTGTCCGGTATTGGGATCACCACATCGATATCGTGGTCGTGGCGAGGAAACCGCTCGAGAATCTGCGCCGCGAGATGCTCCCCCATACGCAGTCTCGATTTATAGACCGACACCTGGTCCATGATCGAATCTGGACGGGCGAGGTAGACGTATTCGAAAATGCACGGTGACAGTGTCGTGTTCTCGGCGCAGACCGCGGTATAAATCTCGCGATCATTGGTGATGAATACGCATTCACCCGGCGCGACATCGCGCACAAGCTCGAAGCCGAGAATGTCGAGCGCCACACTCTCCGACGCCAACATGTATTCCGTGCCTCGCGGACCCTCCCGCCGCCCATAGACCAGCGGGCGAATGCCGTTGGGATCGCGAAATCCAACAACGCCCACGCCGATCACCATCGCAATCGCGGCATATGCACCGCGGCACCGCGCATGCACGCCCCGAACCGCGGCAAAAATGTGGTGCGGCGCCGGACGAAGCGCACCTTGAGCCTGAAGCTCGTGAGCAAAAACGTTGAGCAGCACCTCCGAGTCGCTGTCGGTGTTCACGTGCCGCAGATCTTCGCGAAAGAGATCTGCTTGCAGCGCGCTGGCATTGGTGAGGTTGCCGTTATGCGCCAGCGTGATGCCGTAAGGGGAATTCACATACATGGGCTGAGCTTCAGCAGAGCTGGCTGTGCCCGCGGTGGGATAGCGCACATGCCCGATGCCCACATTGCCCTGCAGACGCTGCATGTGCTGCAACAGGAAGACGTCCCTGACCAGGCCATTACCCTTGCGCAGGTGCAGGCGCTGACCATCGCTCGTCACGATGCCCGCCGCGTCCTGCCCGCGGTGCTGCAGGACGGTCAACGCGTCGTATAGCTGCTGATTGACCGGTTCGTGTCCGACGATACCAACGATGCCACACATGGGTCGTTCCTCAGGTGCCTGATTCTTCGAACCAGGTCATCGTGTTACCGAATATCTCGATCAGGTCCTGCTCGAACGCCAACAGTTCCGGAATCATGATCGAACCGCGCCACCACGCCGTTTCCGCCGCGAAGGCTTTCAATGCCATCAGCCCCACGAGGCAAACCAACACCCCGCGGCCCGCACCAAACACGAAGCCGAGCACCCTGTCGGTTCCCGTCAGACCGGTCGAGGCGACCAGCTTTGCGACGAGCCACTGGACGATACCGCCGAGGATCAGGGTGCCGAAGAATATACCCGCAAATGCCGCCACCTTCCGCACCATTGCGTCGGACAGATGGTCGCGCAGGTAGTCTGCTCCCAGCGGGCCAAGCGCCAGCGCAAATCCGAGGGCGGCAGCCCAGGTCAGGAGCGACAGCAATTCCTTGAGCAGCCCGCGAGCAAGTCCAATCAATGCCGACAGCAAGATGACAATGAGCAGAACGATATCGGTCGTTGGCATGGCGCGCACCTAGAGTGAAAACGCCATCAGGCGCGCGCTTACCGCGTATCGCTTCGACACGACATCGCGCACTTTGGTCGCGTCATCCCGCGATTGGAACGGCCCAATGGCAACCCGCGTCATGGTTCCATTCGCGCGCTGCTCCGTCGACAGAAAAGCTTCGAAACCGTCCTCCCGGAGCCGTTGCCGAAGCTCTTCCGCATTGCCCCGTTTGCCGAACGCGGCTACCTGCACCGCCCACGTGCCCGTCGGTCGGTTCTCCTCATCAAGGCGCGGCTCGCTCGAGGGCGTGGCCAACACGGGCTCCCCAAGACGTGTTCCCGATTGGCGCTCGAAGCCCTCCGAGTCGATCTCAGTCTCGAGCGCCTGGACCGTAGCAGCAAGCGCTGCATCGGGCTCGATCGGGACGATGTTCGCGGAAGGCGCAGCAACGACCCTATCCGCCGTGGCATCCCGCTCCTGATTCTCCTGCTTGGCTGCCTCTGGACGCTGATTTGGCGCAGCAAACTCGATTGGAGGCTGCTCAATGGTCGGCAATCCCTCCCCATCGAGAATCATCGGCAGAAAGATGGCTGCCAGCGCGAGTAGAAACAGGGTGCCAGTGACCCGATAGCGTGTCTCTTCTTTCATCATGGCTATTACCGTTGTCCCGCGTGCACGTTCGACGCCGCTGCCCCAAGCGTCAAAAGTTGGTTACGAAGATCCTCCACCACGCTGAACGAACCGAAACCGAGCACCGCATCAGCGCCCCCCGATCTCACGACAGCCAATGCCGCCTCCAGCGCATCGACAGGATTCTCCGCAACATTCACGTCCGCGAGCGCGAGCTGCTGTGCAATCTGAGCCGCGCTCTGCCCGCGCGGGCCGCGTGTCGATGTGACAATCCAACCCGCAATACCGCTCTCCTCGAACGCGGAAGGTACCCCACTCGCATCCTTGTCGGACAACATTCCAAGGATCGCGACGAAGCGCACGCCCGGGAATCGATGCCTGAGCGTATCGCGCAGGAATGCGGCGCCCGCCGGATTATGCGCAACATCCACGATCACGCGCGTATCAGCCAGTTGCCAGGCTTCGCAACGTCCCGGGAACGTTGCACTTCGGAGCGCACTTCTCACCACCATTGGCGAGAGACTGGTGAGGGCGCTCACCGCCTCAATCGCAAGCGCGCAGTTGTAGGGTGCGAGGTGTCCCCACGGGAGGTCACCGAGCGCAAGCTCCGAACCTCGAAATGCCCACCCTTCGCGCGTTATCTCGACCTGAAAGTCGCGACCCATGACCCGGGTACGACAGCCCAGCCGACGTGCCTCCTCGTGCACGGAACGGGTGACGTCCGAACCGATCACGGCGGTACCACCAGACCGAAAAACCCCCGCCTTCTCACGGCCAATACCTTCCAGGTCACTGCCGAGGAACGCCTCATGATCGAGCCCGATACTCGTAACGACGGCAACATCCGCGCTGACCAGATTCATGGCATCCAACCGCCCGCCAAGACCGACCTCAAGCACAGCAGCGTCTACCGCGGCTGCCCTGAAGATCCACAGGGCCACCAAGGCCGAATACTCGAAATAGGTCAGCGTGATGTCCCCGCGAGCCGCTTCCACAGCCGCGAACGCGCTCGCCAGCGCGTCGTCGCCGACAGGATTGCCATCAACACGAACGCGCTCGTTGAACGTATGGATATGCGGGGAGATCGTCGATCCGACCCGATATCCGGACGCGCGCAGGAGCGCCTCTGCAAAAATGGTGGTCGATCCCTTGCCGTTGGTGCCGGCAACGATGATGGTGCGCGGTGCGGGACGTCGCTCGGGCGCTTCGAAGCCAAGTCGCTCCGCGACCGCACTGACCCGGTCGAGCCCCATGTCGATGCCAACCGGATGTTGGCGCCCGGCCCAGTCGAGCCACTCCGCGAGCGATCGATCAATCACGCGTGTTCCTGCGCCTGATCAAGCCCACCGCGAATCTCGGCCACCTGCGCGCGCAGCGCGTCCGGGATAGCCTCTGGACGAGCGCCCAGCTCGGCGACGGTGGCGACGAGCGCGCTGCCAACCACCACACCATCCGCATGGGCAGCCATTGCTCGCGCCGAGGCGGCATCGCGAATGCCGAAGCCGCACATGACCGGTAATGAGGTGAGTTGGCGCAGCCAACGCAGGCGCGCGCCCGCCGCGATCGGGTCAAGGTTGGCGGAGCCAGTCGTGCCTTTCAGGGAGACGTAATAGACAAAACCGCGCGCCGCGCGCGTGATGTATTGGGCCCGAGCTTCCGTCGTCGTAGGAGAAACTAATAAAATCAGAGATATAGAAACACTATCTAACGCCAAACGAAGCTCTTCCGCTTCTTCGGGAGGCAGGTTAACCATGATAAGTCCATCGACGCCCGACCGCTGCGCGCGCTCCGCGAAGGTCTGACAGCCCATCGCGAGAATGGAGTTAAGGTAGCCCATGAGCACGACGGGGGTGCTATCGTCGGACAACCGGAAATGCTCCACCAAGTCGAGGACTACCCGGAGCGTGGTGCCGCTGGCGAGCCCGCGCTCGGCGGCCGCCTGAATAACGGGGCCTTCCGCCTCGGGATCGGAGAACGGGATACCCAGCTCGAGCACATCCGCACCGCCCTCTACTAACGCGCGCATAGCCGGCACCGTGACGCCGGGGGCAGGGTCCCCTGCGGTGATGAACGTCACCAGCGCCTTTCGCCCTGTCTGTCGCAAAGCCTCGAGATGCGACTCCAGACGATTCATGGCGTGATCCCGTCAAGCGCGGCAACGGTCAGGATGTCCTTGTCGCCCCGACCCGAGAGATTGACGATGACCTCCGTGTCAGATCCCAGCGCTCGAGCTTCCCGAACGACCCAGGCCAGCGCGTGACTGGACTCCAGCGCCGGGAGAATACCCTCCGTGCGATTGAGCAGGCGGAACGCTGCCATGGCTTCATCGTCCGTGGCTGCCGCATATTCGGCGCGGCCAATATCCTTCAAGTAGGCGTGCTCCGGCCCGACACCCGGATAATCGAGACCCGCGGAAACCGAATGGGTCTCCATGATCTGACCATCATCATCCGCCATCAGATAAGTCCGGTTGCCGTGCAAAACACCGACCCGACCGGCGTTGAGAGGCGCAGCGTGACGGCCGGTCTCGAGGCCATCTCCTGCAGCCTCTACGCCGACGAGGCGGACGCTGCGATCATCAATGAACGGATGAAACAGCCCGATCGCGTTGGAGCCTCCGCCCACACAAGCCACAAGGACATCCGGCAGCCGACCGATCTGGGTAAGGCTCTGCGCCCGCGCCTCATGGCCGATCACGGATTGGAAGTCGCGAACCATTGCCGGGTAGGGGTGCGGACCTGCCACGGTACCGATGATGTAGTGAGTGGTATCCACATTGGCGACCCAGTCGCGCATGGCCTCATTCAGGGCGTCCTTCAACGTGCGCGACCCTGAATTGACCGGAATGACCTGAGCGCCCAGCAGTTTCATTCGATAAACGTTGAGACTCTGACGTTTGACGTCCTCTGCGCCCATGTAGACGCAGCACTCGAGCCCAAGTCGGGCCGCGATGGTTGCGGTAGCCACGCCATGCTGCCCCGCTCCCGTCTCGGCAATGATCCGCGGTTTTCCCATACGCCGCGCCAGCAGTGCCTGGCCCACGGTGTTGTTCACCTTATGCGCGCCCGTGTGGTTCAGATCTTCGCGCTTGAGCCAGATCTTGGCGCCGCCCAAGTGATGCGTCAGTCGCTCGGCGGGATAGAGCGGCGATGGACGTCCAACGAATAGTTCCAAGTCCCGACGAAATTCAGCCTGAAAGGTGGGATCGACCCAGGCAGCTTGGTAAAGCTCGGTGAGTTCATCGAGCGCGTGCATGAGCGTTTCCGCGACGAATCGACCTCCGTGCTGCCCGAAATGGCCGTTGATAGGCTGCGCGTAATGGTTCGCGCCACGCGCGCTGTCAGCTTGAGCGGTCATGGTCATGCCTCCTGAACGATCGACCCGGCGCCTGGCCAGGCCACTACCTGATGCTCACCGGTTGCCCTATGCGGTTTGGCGGACCCTGCGAATGAACTGCCGAATTCGCTCATGATCCTTGACGCCCTTCACAGAACCTTCAACACCACCGCTGACGTCAACGCCCCAGGGAGTGGTACGCAGCACTGCCTGATGCACGTTATCGGGCGTCAATCCGCCCGCCAGGATCAGCCGCGGACTTGCGGCGATCGCTGCTCTGCTCGGCCAGAGCGACCAGTCGAAACAGTGCCCGGTACCACCTGAGCGCCCCGCCACCCACGCATCGAGTAATAGCGCGAACGCGTCGGAAAAGCGCTCAAAAACCGCTTCCGGCACAGGGCCTCGGACCGGCAGCGCCTTGATATAGGGCACTCCAAACGACCGGCAGAACGTCGGCGTCTCGTCGCCGTGAAACTGGAGCAGGTCGAGCTCGACCCGATCCAGCACGTGCCGCACGGTGTCCGCGTCGGGGTCGACGAAAAGCCCGACCCGTGTGACAAGCCCGCGACATTCCGCGGTGATCGAGATCGCTACCGGGAAAGCTACCCGCCGAGGACTTCCTTCGACAAAATTGAGACCGACCGCATCCGCTCCCTCTTCGCACGCCACGTTGGCATCTTCGACACGCGTGATGCCGCAGATCTTGATCCACGGCGCGCTGTGCGGGGGCTCAGATGGCAGCGTGCCCGTCATCGCCGGAGTGGTCAGCATTATCGGACTCCACGCGTCCCGATCGGGAGCGCGCTAGTCTAGTGATCCGGTCACAGGCGATCCAGTGTACCGAGCGCCCGCAGGATCGGCGGCAACGGCGGCGCGGGAAACGGGTCGTTGGGGTAGCTCACTCGAACCAGGTAAAGTCCGTGGGGCGGCGCTGTAGCGGCCACACGTCACCAACAGCGTCGTTGTTCCCACAGCCAATGCTCGGGCCGCCGCCCTTCTCCGATCTGCCATAACGCGCCTGAAATGTTGCGCACCATATGCAAAAGGAACGCGTTGGCGGTGATGTCGACTACAACGAAGGCACCTGCCCGATGTACCAAGACGCGCTGCACTTGCCGCCACGGGGTTGACGACTGACAGCCGGCTCCCCGAAATGCGCTGAAATCCTGCTCGCCCAGAAGCGCCTGAGCTGCGCGGTGCATGCGCTCCGCATCAAGCTGTTGAACGGTCACCGCCTGCGCGGATAACAGCGGCGATGCGGCACCAAACTCTCCGACCGATTCGGCAAAGACGTACAGGTAGCGTCTCGCTAGCGCTGAAAAGCGCGGATGGAACGTTGCCTCGACCTCACGCGCCCAAGTGATGCGAATACTGCTTGGGAGATGGGCATTAGCGCCCGCGACCCACGCGCGCAGAGGACGCACGACGGGCGTCTGAAAACCAATGATCTGACCTGTTGCGTGCACGCCTGCGTCGGTTCGTCCGGCACAGGTAATGCGCAGCGGTGCCGCTGCAACCTGAGCAAGCGCTGTTTCCAGCGCCCCCTGCACCGAGGGAACATGAGGCTGAAGCTGAAAGCCGCTGAAGGCGGCACCGTCATATTCGACACCGAGGGCGAGATGCATGTCCTGCTTCAAAGCGTTGCCATGAGGTCTCGAGCCATTTGCTGCTGCGCAGAATCACCCTCCTCCAAGACCTCCGTCAGAATCTCTCGGGCACCTTCCGTATCACCCATCTCACGGTAAGCGCGAGCAAGATCGAGCTTGGTGGCCGTGCTGTCGAGGTCGTCGAGGAAATCGAACTCGGCTCCTTCCAGCTGTCGTACCGCATCGTGCGGGGAAACAGCGCTTCGCGACTCCGCTGGCGCGGGCAGGTCCATCTCCCGCGCCAAGGTCTCTGCATCCAGAGCGTCGACATCATCCGCCTCTAGCCGGAGTTCGCCAGGGTCTGTGATTGTGGCTTGGGACGGTTCGCTCGCGTTCGGGGACTTGGCGCGGCTGGCCTGTTGCGTAATCACGGGTGTCACGCTCGCCGGCGGGGTTTTCTCAGGCGACGAGGGTACTCCAGACGATAACGATTCTAGCCCTTGTGGCTCGCGTACCGATGTGTCCGTGGCACTGACGATAGGGCGCGTACTCGGCTCAGCTACCGGGAGAGACACGCTTGTCGCGCCAGGGGACGCTGGCAACTCCCCAAGATCAGGGCCAAGGCGACCGCGACGCCAGATGAATATCCCGGCAAGAACCAACGCGAGCACCAGAATAATGGCCCCGAGCATCAGCGGTGAATTCGAGAACGCGGTCGTCGGAGCGGGTTGCGGCGCGGCGCGGAGGGCCTCTGCCTGACGTATGGACTCTTTGAGACGGGCAACCTGTTCCTTCAGTGAGTCGATCTCTCGGTCGCGCGCCCCCAGTGCCATCGCCGCCTGTTGCCGGGCTTCCGCGAGTTCGCGGCGCAGCTGCTCCGCCTCCTCGGCACGCGCGTCATTGTCAGAATCAGGAACCGCTACATCGGCGACAATCTCCAGACGACCCGCGGTCTCCGTCTCTTCAGCGGCCTCCTCTGCGAGGGGTGCCTCGCCTGATGCCGCCAAAGTCGGCGCAGGCTGCACGGGACCGGGGCTTGCGTCCGCCAACGTCACTGCGCGCTTTGCTAGGGGTTGACCTGCCCAGACCGCTGTCTGGGCTTCCACCATCGCAAGCGCCTCTTCCGCAGACACGACCTCTGCCTCCTCGACGGTCGGCAAGCGCAACCGCTGCAGTGCTCTCAATCGATTGATATTTCCGTCAATAAAGGCGTCGGGATTCAACCTCAGAATAGCCAGCATCGTTTGATTCGTGGAGATTCTGGGCGCCGGGCGGTGAGTGCTCGCAATACGCCACAGCGTCTCCGGCGCTGCGCCCATCTGGTACCAGCGGTCGGACTGAGGTGCGGGTGCAGGATCGGGAGCGGTGGCACGGGAAGTGGCTGGCGCAGGCACAGCAGATGCCGCTGTTCTCACCTCACTGCGCGAAAAATCGGGCGGATCTATCAGTAAGGTGAACTCTTTGAGCAGCTTTCCATCCGGTAACAGAAGTTCGAGGACCAGCGCCACGTAGGGCTCGATCATCGGACCGCGCGTGCGCACAACAACCCGCGGCTCCGGACTCTCCATCTCGATCGTGAGTTCAAGGTCATCGGGTAGCGTTTGCTCCTCAAGGCCCATCCGCATCAGGGTGCTGGCATCGGCCAGACGGATCTGGATCGAGCTAGGATCAAGGCCCGCACTGTCTAGCAGCGGGATTTCCGCCCGCAATGGCTCGTTAAGCGATGAAATGACCCGAACATCACCGAAACCGGCTGCGGAGGCGGTCTGACTCCAGACGCTCAAAGTGAGGGCGAGCGCGAACCAAGCTTTCGCGACGAACAGCGATCGGGTCCCACAAACCACCAGAAAAAACAAATGTGCTGACTTCAAAAGACGGTACCCCAGGAGACAGCCGGAAGATTCCGACTCGCAGGCGCGTTCACCGCGCGCCCGACTGAGAAAAGATTAGCGCTCCGCGTGATCGGTGGCAGTAGCCAGAACCGCCTCCACACTTCGGTCAGAGCCGCGGCAGAAGCGCCTCCGCAATCTGAATGCTGTTGAGCGCGGCCCCCTTGCGCACATTGTCCGAGACGATCCAGAAATTGAGCCCCCGCGGATGGGAAAGATCCTCGCGAATGCGACCCACGAACACCGGATCCTGACCCGCGGCATGGGTCACCGGCGTGGGATACCCCTTATTTGCGGGATCATCATCCAACACGATCCCCGGTGCCCCCCGCAGCAGCTCGCGCGCCTCGTTCGCAGTCAGTTTTCGTTCCGTCTCGACGTGCACCGCTTCCGAATGCCCGAAGAAGACCGGAATCCGCACGCAGGTTGGGTTGACGCCAATGCGGTCGTCCTCAAGGATCTTCTGCGTCTCCCAGATCATCTTCATCTCTTCCTTCGTGAACCCGTTGTCCATGAAGACATCAATCTGCGGCACGGCGTTAAAGGCGATCTGCTTGGGCAGCGATTTTACCTCGATCTCTTTAGTATTCAGAAGATTAGCCGTTTGTCCTGCAAGCTCTCGGATACCACTGGCACCCGCCCCAGACACCGCCTGATAAGTCGCCACATTAATGCGGGTGATTCGCGCCGCATCATGAATCGGCTTCAAAGCAACCACCATCTGGATCGTCGAGCAATTCGGATTCGCGATGATGTTGCGGTTCTTGTACTCATCCAGGCGATGCAGGTTCACCTCGGGCACGATGAGCGGAACATCCGGCTCATAGCGGAAGTGCGATGTGTTATCGATTACCACGCACCCCGCGGCGGCTGCCCTCGGCGCGTGCTCGGCGGAACGACTTCCGCCTGCTGAAAAGAGCCCGATCTGCACTTGTGAGAAATCAAACTCATCAAGCGCTTCGACTTTGACCGAGCGACCTCGAAACTGCAGCCGTTTGCCGACGCTGCGCTCACTGGCGAGCAGAAACAGGCGATCTACCGGAAAGTCTCGTTGCTCGAGGATCTCGAGCAGCGCCTCGCCCACAGCACCGGTTGCGCCGGCGATCGCTACATTCACAGCAGTCCTGACCGTGTTCACGAATTCATCTCCAGGGTTTCCACGAAGCGCAGCACCGCGTCCGCCATGGCGCGCGTTCCCACTGGGCGCACGCCGACCGGGCTTCCGGAGCCGAGGATATCCGCCGTTCGGTAGCCCTCCGCCAGCACGTTGTCCACTGCGCGCTCGATCAAGTCGGCAGCGGCAGGCGCATCGAGGCTATAACGAAACAGCATCGACACCGACAGGATCGTCGCAAGAGGGTTGGCCTTATCCTGTCCCGCGATGTCTGGCGCCGACCCATGCACGGGTTCGTAAAGCCCCTGACCGCTCAGGGCGAGGGACGCGGACGGGAGCATGCCGAGAGAGCCCGTCAGCATGGCAGCAACATCCGAGAGAATGTCCCCGAACAGGTTGCCAGTCACCATCACATCAAACTGCTTGGGCGCACGCACCAGCTGCATGCCCGCGTTGTCGACATACATGTGGGACAGCTCGACGTCCGGGTATTCCTTACCGACCTGCGTCACCACGTCACGCCAGAGTTGGGTGACCTCGAGCACGTTGGCTTTATCCACCGAACACAGCCGGCGCTGCCGTTTGCGTGCCAGATCGAAGGCCACTCGAGCGATGCGCTCGATCTCGTGTTCGGCGTAGACGTCGGTATTGAAGCCGCGGCGCTCGTTGTTGACGACCTCGATACCGCGCGGCTCGCCAAAGTAGATGCCTCCCGTCAGTTCGCGGACGATCAATAGATCGAGTCCAGCGACCAGATCGGGCTTGAGCGAGGAAGCCTCCGCCAGCGCCGGAAAGAGCAGTGCCGGACGCAGATTGGCGAACAACCCGAGTCCCGACCGAAGCCCCAGCAGCCCGCGCTCCGGTCGCGAGGACGTCGGCAGTGAATCCCAGGCGGGGCCACCCACCGCGCCAAGCAGCACCGCGCGCGAATCCATCGCCAGCGCGAGCGTTTCATCGGGCAGCGGCTGCCCAGTCGCGTCAATGGCGCAGCCCCCGAGCAACCCCTCAACGAAGCGCAGGTTGACACCCGCGCGCTTTGCCGCGGCCTGCATAACCGCTACCGCCGCAGGCACGACCTCGCGCCCAATGCCATCGCCGGGCAAAATCAGAATCTGATGGCTTTCAGCCATTTCGTTCACCTATCAAAATTAGAAAACACTGCAAACCGTCCCCGAGATTCAGCGGCGCGCGCGCTGCAACCACGGCCTGCGCACCTGATAGCCCGCCTCGAAGACTTCGATGTCTGACCGGTGCACCAGCGTTACCTCGATTTCGTCGAGCCCTTCCTGCAAGGTGCGCTTGCGATCAGCGTCCATCTCGAACTGCCAGGTACGACCGTCTTCCGCAACCACGGTCTGTGCGGGCAAATCCACCCGAAGGACCAGCGGTTCAGATCCCGAGGCAAGCGCGAACAGCGCATCGATCTCGGCCTCTGCAAGCGTCACCGGCAGCAAGCCGTTCTTGAAGCAATTGCTGTAGAAAATGTCCGCAAAGCTCGGCGCAATCACGCACTCAATACCGTACTCAAGCAGCGACCAGACCGCGTGCTCCCGGCTTGAGCCACACCCGAAATTCGCCCGAGTCAGCAGGACACTGGCGCCCTGATAGCGGCGATCATTGAGGACAAACGCATGATTAATACGCCGTTCGTTCGGCGTCATGCCGAGATCGCCCTCATCGAGAAAGCGCCAAGCGTCAAAGAGATAGTCGCCAAAGCCCGTGCGACGAATCGATTTGAGAAACTGTTTGGGGATGATCTGGTCGGTATCGATATTCGCGCGGTCGAGCGGCGCAACGGTACCCGAGACGACACTCACCGATTTCACAGCCATTCCCTCACGTCGACAAAGTGACCCGCGATGGCCGCCGCCGCTGCCATCGCCGGGCTAACCAGATGAGTTCGTCCCCCGTGCCCTTGCCGACCCTCAAAATTTCGGTTGGAGGTAGACGCGCAATGCTCCCCCGGCAGCAGCCGATCAGGGTTCATGGCAAGGCACATGGAGCATCCCGCCGAACGCCATTCGAATCCCGCATCGAGAAAAATCTGGGCTAACCCTTCGCGCTCAGCTTGCGCTTTCACGAGCCCCGATCCCGGCACGACCAACGCCTGGCGCACTGAACTCGCTACTTTTCGTCCTCTGACGACGGTCGCTGCTGCCCGCAAATCCTCGATTCGCGAATTGGTGCACGAGCCGATGAAGATCCGATCGAGACGAATCTCCGTGATCGGCTGATCCGCCCCAAGCCCCATGTAGTCAAGAGCCCGTTGGATACCATCGGCTAGGCTGCCGCTTTCACGCGCAGGATTAGGTGTGGCACCGCTGATGCCAGAGACCATTTCCGGCGAGGTCCCCCAGGAAACCTGTGGCTCAATCGCGGACGCATCAATGGTCATTCCCGCATCAAACTTCGCGTCCGGGTCAGAGACCAGTGTGCGCCACCAGGCTTCTGCCTGGTCCCAGAGCCCCCCCACCGGGGCAAACGGACGTCCGTGCACGTATTCCAAGGTCTTGTTGTCCACAGCGACCATCCCCGCGCGCGCGCCCGCCTCGATCGCCATGTTGCAGATCGTCATGCGCCCTTCCATCGATAGCGCCCGAATACCCGGTCCCATGTATTCGATGGTGTGCCCGGTCGCACCCGCGGTGCCAATCTGACCGATGAGGTACAGAATCAGATCCTTGGCATACACGCCTGATCCCAACACATTGTCGACAAACACCCGATAGTTCTTGGCTTTGCGTTGAACCAGACACTGGGTTGCTAAAACGTGCTCGACTTCAGAGGTACCAATACCCTGCGCGAGGCAGGCAAAAGCGCCGTGCGTCGATGTGTGTGAGTCGCCGCAGACAACCGTCATGCCCGGCAGCGTTGCGCCCTGTTCGGGTCCGACAACGTGCACAATGCCCTGCCGAGGGTCCTGAATATCGAACTGCTCAATCCCCCACGTGCGACAGTTCTGATCGAGCGTGACCACTTGTTCGAGGGCGATCGGATCTGCGATGCCTTTGAGCCCCTGTTCTCGACGGTCAGTTGGCACGTTGTGGTCTGGGGTCGCCAGGTTGGCTTCGATGCGCCATGGGCGCCGTTTCGCGAGAGATAGCCCCTCGAACGCCTGCGGCGATGTGACTTCGTGCAGCAGTTGAAGGTCGATGTAGAGCATGCTTTGCCCATCAGCACGCTCGCCGACCAGATGATCAGCCCAGACTTTGTCGTACAGCGTCGGCATCAAGCGATCCATCTCTCGAATGTCCGCCGCGGATGGTAGGATCACCTATCGCATAAAACAAATTCATTATTTTTATCTAAACGATGCTGAATCTTCATGATCTGGCCGCATTCCTGGCCGTCGCTGAACGCAAATCCTTCTCCCGCGCCGCGGAGCGACTCCATCTGACCCAGCCGGCCATCAGTAAGCGCGTGCAGGCCCTTGAAGCCATTCTGGCGGCACCGCTCTTTGATCGGGTCGGTAAACAGGTCTACCTGACACCTGCAGGTCTGGCTTTGTTGCCCCGCGCAGAGGCGCTGCTGCGAGAAGCGGAGGACACTCGGCGCGCGATTGCAGACCTGGGCAATACCGTCGGTGGCGTGCTTCACCTGGTGACCTCCCACCACGTGGGCCTGCACCGGCTGCCTCCCGTCCTGCGCACCTTCACTCGGCAATACCCGGACGTTCAGTTCGACATTCGCTTCGAGGATTCGGAGGCCGCGCACGAGCTTATTCGTCGCAATGCAAGCGATATTGCCGTTGTTACCCTGAACCCCCGGGGCGCCGCGGATCTGAATGCTCTTCCCCTGTGGCATGATCCTTTGTGCTTCACGGTGGCGGAGGGTCATCCGCTGGGCGCCGAAAGTGCACCGATCGATTGCCAGCGCCTTGCACGCGAGCGCCCCGTGCTGCCCGGACCCACAACCTTCACCGGGCGGATCGTCACCGATGCTTTCGCAGTGGAAAACATCGCTCTCACACCCAATCTTTCGACCAACTACCTGGAAACAATCGCCATGCTCGTGGGCATCGGGCTGGGGTGGAGCGTGCTGCCACGTTCAATGATCCGGTCGCCGCTGCGCGAGTTAGCCACCACATTGCCCCCGCTCGCGCGCACCCTCGGCTGCCTCACCCACCCGCAACGACAGCTATCGAGCGCGGCACGCGCGTTCCGCAACGTCTTGCTCCAGTTCGCGGATAAAGAACTCAGGCATGCGGACGATCTTGTTCGCTGACCTGAGCCCGTCCTCGGACGAGATGATCCATGAGCACAAGCGCCACCATCGCCTCGGCGATAGGCACCGCGCGAATACCAACGCAGGGGTCGTGCCGACCCTTCGTTACCACGCTCACGGCATTGCCAAAACGGTCCACAGAGCGCCCGGGGGTTGTGATGCTAGAGGTTGGTTTCAGAGCAATTCGAGCAACGACATCCTGACCAGATGAGATTCCGCCGAGGATGCCGCCGGCATGATTCGACACAAAACCGTCTGGCGTCATCTCGTCACGGTGTTGCGTTCCGCGCTGGGTGACGACGTCAAAGCCGTCGCCAATGCCAACGGCCTTTACCGCGTTAATGCTCATCAGTCCCGCGGCCAGATCAGCATCGAGCCGACCAAAGACGGGTTCGCCGAGACCGACCGGCACGCCGGATGCGACCACGGTCACTTCTGCTCCGATCGAGTCGCCCTCGCGGCGGAGCTGCTCGATCAGTGCCGCGATTTCGTTGTGCTTGCCGGGGTCCGGGCTGAAGAACGGGTTGTTGTCCACACCGCCAGGGTCGATCGCATCGAGATGGATCGGACCGATTCGGCTGAGATAGCCACGAATGGTTACGCCCGCGCAGTTCGCAAGGTACGCGCGAGCGATCGCACCCGCAGCGACGCGCATCGCGGTTTCTCGCGCCGAGGAGCGACCGCCACCCCGGTAATCGCGTACGCCATACTTCTTCTGATAGGTGAAGTCGGCATGAGCAGGCCGAAACAAGTCCTTGATCGCGCTGTAGTCTTTACTCTTCTGATCGACGTTTTCAATGAGCAGCCCAATGGGGGTGCCGGTGGTCGAACCTTCAAACACGCCCGACAAAATACGAACTCGATCGGGCTCATCGCGCTGGGTCGTAAAGCGCGACTGCCCCGGGCGTCGCCGATCAAGGTCACGTTGCAAGAGCGCTTCTGAGATTGGCAGTCCCGGCGGACATCCATCGACGATGGCCCCGAGCGCAGGACCGTGACTCTCCCCGAAAGTTGTCACCGTGAAGGCTTGTCCGAAGGTGTTTCCCGCCATGTTGGCTGCCCCATTTCGCGAGCGCGCAGTATGGGAATCGCGACTGACCGTCGCAAGCAGGCGCGGTCAGTGTTGCGGTACGCCGAGATCCCGCGCGTGAAGCAGAAATACGCCATCACCGCCCGTCGGCAGCGTGGGCCAGATAAAAGGCAAAGCTTCCGTCACCTGCAGCGCCTCTGCACTCGCGCCCACCTCGCAAATGAAGCAGGCATCCGCATGCATGTGGCCCACCACATCGCGCAGCAACCGCCGCACCAGTTCATTTCCGTCATCGCCGCCGGCAAGCCCGAGCGCAGGTTCATGCTGATATTCCCGTGGCAATGAGGCCATCTCGCGCGCATCCACGTAAGGCGGATTGGAAATTATAAGGTCGAAGCGCGCGGAGGCCGGTAAGCGGGTCAACAGATCGGATTCAATGACCTCGACCCGGTCCTCGAGCCCATGCAACGCCACGTTCTTCCGCGCGAGCACCACCGCCGCTGGGTTGATGTCGATGAGCGTGACCCGCGCCTCGGGCCAGACGTGCGCCGCCAGAATGCCGATACAGCCCGAACCCGTGCACACGTCAAGAATTCGATTAGGCGCCCGGGTGAGCCAGGGCTCAACCTCATCGATCAGGAGCCCCCCGATAGGGGAGCGAGGAATCACAATGCCCGGTTCGATCAAGAACTCGAGACCCAAGTACTGGCAACGCCCCAGCAGATAAGCAAGCGGAATGCGCTCTTCGATACGTCGGTGCGCAAGGGCGCGTATCTTAAGAACAGCCTGCTCCGGGAGAGCGACGTTGAGACTCTCGCGATCGTCCGCCTGACCCGAGACGCCAAGAACCAGGGCTACCGCTTCGTCCCACGCATTGTCTGTGCCATGCCCGTAAACCAGCGAGGCCGACTCGAAACGTCCGTTGACCTCGGCAATCAGCGACTCGACTGTCGCTACGCTCACCAGCGACCTTCCTTCGGCAATACCAGCTCGACACGGCTAGATCCCGCAAGTGGACGGGGCACCAGCGGACCAACGCCAAACGCTTTCACCTGCAATCCCGGACGGGCGTCGCCTAGCGCTCGAGCGACCGTCGCCGCGCAACGATCGGAAGCCGCAACCAGCAGTTCAGGGTTGTCGCCGCCGCCCACATGACAGACGACCCACAGAGGCTCGGGGCCCAGCTCACCCGCGAGAGCCGTCGCGGCGGCGAGCGCGCTTGCCGCGAGTTCTCCGTCTGACCCCGGGACAAGATCGGGTATGACTGCCCAATGTTGAGCGCTCAGCTGACGAGCAACCACGGCGGCCGGGTTCAAGCCGTCGCTGTCGCTCGGCGTAATCACCCGCACATGGCTATAGACCCGCCGATTACCTCGCTCAACGGCATAAACGGCAATCAGCTGCCCATCGCGTACCCATGCGGCATACGCCTGACGGGCATCCGGACCGTAAAGCAGCGAGTTGCCGAAGAGAGCATTGGCCCACTCGCTGCTGCGGCCACAGTCCCGCCCCGCGCAGCGATAGACCAGCGCACCCTCGAGTAAGCGGGCATAGTGATCGACCAGCGCCATCGGGTCGGTTCCCGCCGGGTAGCGATAGGTGGCTGCCTCGACGGTGCCCTCAGCGCGGAACGCCTTGCTCCCCCTGCCGTCACGCTCCAGCCGGTCTAGGCGGCCCATCATGAATGTGTGCACCGCGGACGGCGCCCCGACCTCGCTATCCACGTTCTCCGCCTGGAACGGCGCGGCGAGTCCAAACGGCGCCGGATCCGAATCGACAGGCCCTTCTGCCCTAACCAGGGACGCAAAACTCGCAAGCAGTACCGCACAGGCCGCGAGTGCAAAGCCTGACCGCGCGACACGCTCGACGCCGCGGCGAGGCCGAGATCGAACGAGGCGCACGAACCGGCAATCAGGCCGTCGCACTGCTATACCCCCCGCCGCCACCAAATTCTGTCGGACGCGCAAATTCCACATCAACCGCCTGCCCACCTGTCATTAATTCCACAATCACGTCCTGCAGCTGAGCCTGCTCGAACATGAGACGGTAAAGCCCGAACGCTAGCGGCATATACACCCCCAGGCTCTTGCTGCGCTGGTAGACCACCTCCAACGTATTGACGCCCTCCGCCAACTTGCCGAGGTCTGCTATCGCCGCCTCGAGCGGAAGTCCGCGTGCCAATCGGACGCCCAATTGATAATTACGACTGAGCGGTGAGGAGCAGGTCACGAGTAAATCACCCACGCCGGCAAGACCCAGAAAGGTGAACGGATTGGCTCCCAGCGACACCGCCAGCCGGCTCATTTCTGCCAAACTGCGAGTGATCAGCATGCCTTGGGTGTTTTGCCCTACACCCAGCCCGCCCGCCAGACCGCAGGCGATGGCATAAATGTTCTTGAGCGCGCCGCCGAGTTCAACGCCGTAGACGTCGTCATTGGCATAGACGCGAAACGTTTTGCTGCGCAGCACCTGCTGCACACGGGTCGTGAGGTCGGAAGAACGGCTCGCGATCACCGTGCCAGTAAACTGGCCGTCCGCAATCTCCTCGGCGAGGTTCGGGCCGCTGAGTACGCCTATCCGGTCTCGAGGGAAATAATCCTCGAGCACTTGGCTCATGAGGCGGAAACCCTCTGCCTCGATACCCTTGGTTGCGCTCACCACACAGGTGTGAGGCGATACCGCAGCAGCGACTCGTTCCGACACCGACCGAAACGATTGACTAGGCACCGTGACAAACACGAGCTCGCTCGAGCGCAGAGCGCCCGCAAGATCCGCGGTTGGACGTACCAGCGCTTCCAGACGATGACCTGGCAGATACCGCCGGTTTTCCCCCGTCTCAATGCAATCGGCCACCTGGGTGGGGTCACGCATCCAAAGATGCGTGACAAAACCATTGCGGGCGATGATGTTGGCGATGGCCGTACCGAAATTACCACCACCTAGAATCGCGATATCCATTAGCGCATGCTAGCTGGCAAGCATCTTCAGCAGCAAATCATTGACACGCGAGACGTAGGCGGCAGGGTCAGTCAATGTGCCGCCTCCAGCGAGCGTTGCCTGATCCAGCAGCACGAGCGCCAGTTCACGGAACTGGTCCTCATCAGCCTCGGTGTCCAGACGGCGAATCAGGGCGTGATCCGGGTTGTACTCGAACTGCGGCTTGCTCTCCGGCAGCGCCTGCCCCGTTGCCTCCAGAATACGTCGCATTTGTGGACCGGGATCAAATTCTGCGAGCACAAGACATGCAGGCGAATCCTTGAGCCGGCGGCTCGGACGCACTTTGTCCACTCTGCCGTCGAGCGCCGCTGCGATACGCTCCGCCAGCGGTTCGGCGGTCTCATCATCGGCGTTCTCAGGCGTTGACTCGCCTGGCAGGACGAGATCCGCACGTGCGATATCCTGGAACGACTTCTCGCGATAGGAGCGAAGGTTACCCATCATCCACTCGTCGATACGCTCGTGCAGCAGCAACACCTCGATACCGCGCTCACGGAATATCTCGAGGTGAGGGCTCTGCTTTGCCGCTTCCCAGGAGTCGGCCGCCAAAAAGTAAATGCGATCCTGCCCTTCCACCATGCGGTCCAGGTAGGTATCGAGACTCACCCGCCCCGCCTTCTCTGGCACCCGTGTGGTGCTGAACCTGAACAACTTCAGCAACGCCTCACGGTTGGCGGCATCCTCGCCCACTCCCTCCTTCAACACATTGCCAAACGCATCCCAGAACACGTCGTAATCGGCAACCGTGGCCGTCTTATTTTCTTCACCCTCGGCGGCGGCAGGCTTGTCCGCCATGCTCTGCAGCATCGCCAGTACACGTTTGGTGAGCGCGTTACGAATAGTGGTGACGCGGTCATCCTGTTGCAGGATCTCGCGGGACACGTTGAGCGGCAGATCATTGGAGTCCACAACGCCTTTGACAAAGCGCAAATACAGCGGCAAGAACTGCTCAGCCTCATCCATGATGAAGACTCGCTGTACATAAAGTTTCAGCCCGCGCGGCGCGTCGCGATTCCAAAGCTCGAACGGGGCTATCTTGGGCACGTAGAGCAAACTGGTGTACTCGAGCTTGCCCTCCACTCGGTTATGACTCCACGCGAGCGGATCGCTGAAGTCGTGTGAGATATGGCGATAGAATTCACGATACTCATCATCACCGACCTCGCTGCGGGACCGCGTCCAAAGCGCCTTCGCCGCATTGACGGTCTCCCACTCGGGAGCGGGTTGATCCACACCCGCATCGTTGTCCGCAGCGGCGGGCTTTTGCATGCGTACAGGCACGGCAATGTGGTCGGAATAGCGGCGAACGATGCCTCGCAGGCGCCAATCGTCTGCGAACTCGAGCGCGTCGGGCTTGAGCGTGAGCACGACCCGCGTGCCCCGGGGCAGCGCTTCCGCCGGTTCGATCGTGAATGTGTCCTCAGCCCGGGAGCGCCAGCACCAGCCTTCCTCGCTACCCGCCGCGCGGCTGAACACGGCCACCTCATCGGCAACGATAAATGCACTGTAGAAGCCGACCCCGAACTGACCAATCAGCGCGGCGTCTTTCTTTTCCTCGCCACTCAGCCGAGCAATGAACTCGGCAGTACCCGAGCGGGCAATGGTGCCGAGGTGTTCGATCAGTTCCTGACGGGACATGCCGATACCGTTATCGGCGATAGTTAGCGTGCCCGCTTGCGCATCGGCTTCGAGGGTGACCGCATAGTCTGAGTCATCACCCACCAGAGACGCGTCGGCTAGCGCGCGAAAGCGCAGCTTGTCGATCGCATCCGAGGCATTAGATATCAACTCGCGAAGGAAGATTTCGCGATTGGAATACAGAGAATGAATCATGAGCCGAAGCAGCTGCCGCGCTTCGGTCTGGAACCCGTGGGACGTTTGTCCGGCGGTCGCGCCGCCAGCGGGAGAATCGGTCATCTGCGCTCACCTCTTGCTCGGAAAATCCGGGCTCCGCACGGCGGAGCGCCGGTAACACACGTCGGCGGATGCCGCCGACCGGCGGCTGCCGCCGGCCTGCTCAAGATGGGCGCAGATTCGCGAAAATCAAGCCCAGCCGGTGACGTCCGCCAGCGCGTCTCCGATATCGGCGAGGCTGCGCACGGTGCGAACACCCGCGCGCTCAAGCGCGGCGAACTTCTCGGCTGCTGTTCCCTTGCCCCCGGCAATAATGGCGCCAGCGTGCCCCATGCGCTTACCCGCCGGCGCCGTAACACCAGCGATATAAGAGACCACCGGCTTGGTGACATTAGTGCGAATGAATTCTGCTGCTTCCTCCTCGGCCGAACCGCCAATCTCGCCGACCATCACGATGGCCTGCGTTGCCGGGTCTTCCTGGAACAGCTTCAGAATATCGATGAAGTGGCTGCCCGGGACCGGGTCGCCACCAATGCCCACGCAGGTGCTCTGACCAAAGCCGCGATCAGTGGTCTGCTTGACGGCCTCATAGGTGAGCGTACCCGACCGCGAAACAATGCCGACCTTGCCCGGAAGATGAATATCGCCAGGCATGATGCCGATCTTGCATTCGCCAGGCGTGATTACGCCGGGACAATTCGGGCCGATGAGCCGCACGCCGGTCGTGTCGAGGTAGGCCTTCACTGCCAGCATGTCGAGCGCGGGAATCCCTTCTGTGATGCAGACCACCAGCTCGATCCCGGCATCAACGGCTTCAAGGATTGAGTCCTTGCAGAACGCTGCAGGCACATAGATCACTGACGCGGTTGCGCCTGTCGCTTCGACCGCAGAGCGCACGGTATCGAATACGGGCAGCCCCAGGTGGGTGGTGCCGCCCTTGCCTGGCGTAATTCCGCCCACAAGCTGGGTGCCGTACTTGAGCGCCTGTTCGCTGTGCAACGTGCCCTGGGCTCCCGTGAATCCCTGGCAAATTACTTTGGTGTCTTTGTTGATCAGAATGCTCATGTCTTACCCTCGCGCCGCTGCAACGGCTTGGTCGGCAGCGTCCTTCAGGCTCGTCGCCGCAATGATGTTGAGACCGCTCTCTGCCAGCCGCTGGCGACCTCGAGCCGAGTTATTTCCCTCGAAACGCACGACGACGGGGACCTTCACACCCACCTCCTCCACGGCGCCGATGATGCCGTCGGCGATGGTTTCGCAGCTCACGATGCCGCCGAAGATGTTGATCAGCACCGCCTTCACGTTTTCGTCGGAGAGGATGATTTTGAACGCCTCGCCGACGGTTTTGCGTGTGGCACCGCCGCCAACGTCGAGAAAGTTGGCGGGTGCGCCGCCTGCCAGCTTGACCAGATCCATCGTGCCCATGGCGAGGCCCGCGCCGTTCACCATGCAGCCAATGTTCCCCTCGAGGGCGACATAGTTGAGGTTGAACTCCGCCGCCTGCGCTTCACGCGCGTCCTCCTGGGACGGGTCATGCATTTCGGACACACGCTTCTGTCGGTACAGCGCGTTGCCATCGATGTTGAGCTTTGCATCCAGGCAGTGGATGTTGCCCTCGGTCGTGATGACGAGCGGATTCACCTCGAGGAGCGAGCAGTCGAGGTCGTGGAACAGCCGCGCAAGCCCCAGGAACAAGTCGGTGAACTGCCGAATCTGCGGGCCGCTCAAGCCGAGCTTGAAGGCAAGTTCACGCCCCTGAAACGGTTGCGCGCCCGTATACGGGTTGATGGTTGCCTTCAGGATTTTTTCCGGCGTCTCTTCGGCGACCTTCTCGATCTCCACTCCACCTTCGGTAGAGGCCATGAACACGACGCGGCGCGACGCGCGATCGAGCACCGCACCCAGATAAAGTTCCTTGGCGATGTCTGTGCAACTTTCCACGTAGATCTTGCTGACCGGCTGACCTTTCTCATCAGTCTGGAAGGTCACCAAATTCTTGCCGATCCAACGTTCGGCAAAGGCGCGCACGTCGTCGAGGCTGTCGGCCAGCTTCACACCGCCAGCCTTGCCGCGACCACCCGCGTGCACCTGTACCTTGACCACCCAACGGTTGCCGCCGATCTTCTGTGCCGCGGCCACCGCTTCATCAGCGGTATCGACGGCGTAGCCCTGCGATACCGGCAGCCCGTAGTCGCGGAACAGGCTCTTCGCTTGATACTCGTGTAAGTTCATATTTCCCGTTTCCTGATAGATCGATCAGATAGCTATCGTCAGCCGCGTTTCTTGCGGTTGACCATGTGGATGGCGTGACCGGCCACCCCGAGCGCGGCCTCGTGCAGTGCTTCCGACAACGTCGGATGCGCAAACATCGTGAGCCCAAGATCTTCGGCGCTCGCGTCGAACTCCATGGCAATGACCGCCTGCGCGATGAGTTCAGACGCTTCTGCACCCAGCACGTGAACCCCAAGGATGCGATCACTGTCCGCATCCGCGAGGATCTTCACCATGCCCTGCACATCGTTTGCAGCGAGAGCTCGACCGCTCGCCGCGAACGGAAAGCTGCCGACGTTATACGCTCGCCCGTCCGCCTTCAATTCCTGCTCCGTCTTCCCCACCCAAGCCATTTCGGGGTGGGTGTAGATCACAGCAGGCACGGTCGCGTAGTTCACCAGCGGCTTGTGACCTGCGATGCGCTCCGCAACCATGATGCCTTCTTCCATGCCCTTGTGCGCAAGCATCGGGCCGCGCACCAGATCACCGACCGCCCAGACACCCGGGAGGCCGGTGGCACAGTATTCATTCACTTCGATGAATCCGCGCTCGTTGCGGGTCACACCGGCATCGGGCGCCAGCAGGCCGTCAGACTGAGGCTTGCGGCCAACCGCCACGATAAGTCTGTCGACCTCGAGTGTTTGCGTGCCCGACGCATCCTGCCAGGTCAGCATGACGGTGCGGGCGTCCCCCGCGCCCTGCACGCGCGCCTCGGTGACCCGGGCACCTAGCCTAATGTCGAGCCCCTGCCCTCGAAATATGCGGAGCGCGTCCCGGGCCAGGCGCTCGTCCGCCATGGGCAGGAAGTCCTCTAGCGCCTCAAGCACGACCACCTCGGAGCCGAGCCGGCTCCACACGCTGCCGAGCTCAAGACCGATGACCCCGGCTCCGATCACGCCCAAACGGCGTGGTACGGAGGAAAACGCGAGTGCGCCGGTGGAGTCCACTACCACGTCGTCGACGAGCGGCGCAGGCGGAATCTGCACGGGAACCGAGCCCGCGGCCAGGATGACGTGTTTAGCCGATAGACGGCGAACCGCACCGTCGTTTCCAGTGAATTCCACCTGGCGATCGGCGAGGAGTTGACCAGAACCCGCCAATGCCGTGACACCGTTGCCCTGAAAGAGCTGCGCGACGCCGCCAGTGAGCCCCTTAACGACGGCGTTTTTGCGCGCCATCATGGCCGGCACGTCAATTTCTACGGCGCCCGTGCGAATGCCCAGTTCAGCAAAACCGGTGCGCGCCTCGACATATTTATGGGAGGCATCCAACAGCGCTTTCGAGGGAATACAGCCCCAGTTGAGGCAGGTGCCACCCAGTATCGGCTGCCCCGCATCATCCACCGACCGATCGATGCAGGCGGTGCTAAGACCCAGCTGGGCCGCCCGGATAGCAGCGTGATAGCCAGCGGGACCGGCACCAATGACGATGACGTCATACGCGTCTTGCATGTTCATAGCTCCAGCAGAATGCGGGCTGGATCTTCCAGCAGATCCTTAATAGTCACCAGGAAACGCACCGCTTCCTGACCGTCGATCAAGCGGTGATCGTAAGACAGCGCAAGGTACATCATGGGACGAATAACCACCTGCCCATCGATGGCTACTGGTCGATCCTGAATCTTGTGCATGCCGAGAATACCCGTTTGCGGCGGGTTCAGGATGGGGGTAGAGAGCATCGACCCGAAAATTCCGCCATTCGACAGGGTGAAGGTGCCACCCGCCATGTCATCAATGGTCAGCTTGCCGTCGCGCGCACGATGTCCGAAATCATTAATCTGATCTTCGATCTGGGCAAGCCCCAGCGCATCCGCGTCGCGGATAACCGGCACGACCAATCCCCGCTCCGTGCTGACCGCGACGCCGATATCAAAATAGCCGTGATAGACGATGTCGTTACCGTCAATGCTCGCATTGACCGCAGGAAACCGCTTCAGCGCCTCGACGCTCGCACGCACGAAAAACGACATGAAGCCCAGTCGGGTGCCATTGTGGCGTTTCTGGAAGGCCTCCTGATGGCGGGCGCGAAGTCCCATGACAGCCGACATATCCACCTCGTTGAAAGTGGTCAGCATGGCTGCGGTTTGCTGAGCTTCAACCAGCCGACGAGCGATGCTGGCGCGCAGGCGAGTCATCGGGACGCGCCGCTCGACGCGTTCCTCAGCGGCGGCCGTTGGCAACGCGGTCAGCGCGTGTGTGGGCTCGTCCCGAGCATGGGAGGACGCAACCGCGCGCTGGATATCGTCTTTGGTAATGCGACCATCTCGGCCAGAGCCCGCCACCGCGCGTATGTCGATACCGCTCTCATCCGCCAGCTTGCGCGCGGCAGGGCTCGCACTGGGGGCGTCATCTCCGCTCGCAGGGACTTCCTCGACCAGCTTCGATTCCCCCACGTCACCCGGCTCGAAAACGGCAATGCGCTGCTCGCTCAGGACGGTTGATCCCTCGGGCACCAGGATCGCTGTGAGGCTTCCATCGGTGGGGGCCACCACTTCCAGCACGACCTTGTCCGTCTCGATCTCCACCAGCAACGCGTCCCGCGCCACCCGATCACCGGGCCCCTGCAACCACCGCGCGATGGTGCCCTCACTGATCGATTCTGGAAATGTCGGCGCTTTGATGTCGATCGTCATACCTGAAATCACTCCCCCGCCAGACCGAGTGCCTCTTCCACAAGCCGCCGCTGCTGGGCGTCATGCAACCCTGGGTGCCCGGCTGCCGGCGCAGCAAAGGCCTCGCGACCCGCGTATTCGAGATATAAGGTAGCGTCATGCTGTGCAATGACGCGTCGCATATGGTGCTGGCTGGGGTACCACGCGCCCTGATTAATCGGTTCTTCCTGACACCACACGATCTTCTGGAGATTGCGATAGGGGGTTAGGACTTCTGCCAGCTCCGTGGCGGGGAACGGATACAGCTGCTCCAACCGAATCAGCGCCACAGCGCCCAATTGCCGTTCTCGACGGGCCTCGAGGAGGTCGTAATACACCTTGCCGCTGCACAGGACGACCCGAGTGACCTCGTCCACATTCACCGAGTCCTGCTCGCCGAGCACGGGATAAAATCGACCCTCGCAGAGTTCTTCGACGCTGGAGACCGCAAGACGGTGACGTAATAAACTCTTAGGAGTCAATGCGATAAGAGGCTTTCTTGCAGCTCGCATTACTTGGCGCCGCAGCAGATGGAACATCTGTGCGGGCGAAGATGGCACACAGACCTGCATGTTCTGCTCAGCACAAAGCTGGAGAAAGCGCTCGAGCCGGGCGGACGAATGTTCAGGCCCAGCCCCTTCCTGACCGTGTGGCAGCAGCAGAGTCAATCCGCACAGCCGCGCCCACTTCGTTTCCCCGCTCGAGATAAACTGGTCAATCACCACCTGAGCGCCGTTGGCAAAATCCCCAAACTGCGCTTCCCACACGACCAACGCGTTCGGCGCCGTGCTCGCATAGCCATACTCAAAAGCAAGCACGGCCTCCTCCGAAAGGAGCGAGTCATACACGTCCACGCGCACGTCCGGGCGTAATGTCGCAAGTGGCGACCAGGCAGCGCCGGTGTTCTGGTCGTGATAGACCGCATGCCGATGAGAAAACGTACCTACACCCACATCCTGTCCCGTCAGCCGTACCGGGTAGCCCGCATCAACGAGCGAGGCGTAGGCCATGACCTCGGCGTAACCCCAGTTCACCGGAACTTCCCCGGTCGACATTCGTGCCCGCTCCTCCCGGACCCGCTCCACCTGGCGATGCAGGGTGAAGCCCTCGGGTAGCCCCCCAACACGGGCGGCCAGCTCGAGAAATCGTTCGCGCGGCAAGCACGTGTCCGCAGGTTCAGTCCAAGCCTTGCCAATATAGGGCGACCAATCGACGAAGAGACGGGTGTCCGGCTGCTCAACAATGCCCAGCGCTACCTGATGCCCCGACTCGAGTGCCTGACGGTAGCGCTCAGCCATGGCGTCCGCCTCGAGCTGTGCGAGGACGCCTGACTCGACCAGTTGATCGACGTAAAGCGCGCGCGTGGTCGGCAGCTCCCGAATCTTCCGATACATGATCGGCTGTGTCTTCGCGGGTTCATCAGCCTCGTTATGTCCACGCCGGCGGTAGCAGACCAGATCAACAACCACGTCTTTCTGGAATTCCATGCGGTAATCCACGGCAAGACGCGTGACGAAGAGGACAGCCTCGGGATCATCGCCGTTTACATGAAAGATTGGCGCCTGCACCATCTTCGCTACTTCGGTGCAGTACTCGGTCGAGCGCGCATCATCCTGTCGATGGGTGGTAAAGCCCACCTGGTTATTGACAATGATGTGGATGGTCCCGCCGGTGCGGAAGCCGCGCGTCTGGGACATCTGAAATGTCTCCATGACCACGCCCTGTCCCGCGAACGCGGCATCCCCGTGAATCAGGATCGGGACGACCTGGTCGCCACTGCGATCCTGACGTCGGTCCTGGCGCGCACGCACCGACCCTTCGACCACTGGACCAACGATCTCGAGGTGGGAGGGGTTGAACGACAATGCCAGGTGCATTTCCCCACCGGGCGTCATCACGTTGGACGAAAAGCCCTGATGGTACTTGACGTCGCCGCTACCAACCGCATTGCCCGCCGGCTGGCGCCCCTCGAACTCCTGCACCAGCTTCTGCGCCTGTTTGCCCAGAATATTGACCAGAACATTAAGTCGACCGCGGTGCGCCATACCGATCACGGACTCGAGCACGCCGTGCCCCCCCAGCCGCTGGAGCGCTTCATGCACCAGCGGGATCAGGCTTTCTCCCCCCTCCAGACCGAAGCGTTTCGTTCCGGGGAAACGCCCCTGCAGATACTTCTCAAGCCCCTCCGCGGCGGTCAGCCGTTCCAATATGACGCGTTGTTCTGCGGGAGACAGACTCGGACGTGCACGCACGGATTCCAGCCGCTGCTGAACCCAGCGCTGCTCTCCGACGTCCACGATATGCATGTACTCGGATCCGATGCTGCCACAGTAGGTCTCCTCCAGCGCGCGAATAAGCTCACTGAGGCGCGCGCTCGGCGCTCCAAACTGGAAGCTGCCGGGACTGAAGGACTCTTCTAGATGAGCAGGCGTAAGCCCATGATATGCAAGGTCTAGCGCGGGCATGCGCGGCCGTTCCATGAGGCCCAAAGGGTCAATAGCAGCGCGTTTGTGACCACGATGGCGATAGGCGGCGACCAGATCCTGGACCTGCATCTGCAAGCGCTGATGGGTGGTCTCTACTCGCGTGCTCTCACGCGCTGGACGAGCTTTAAGTCGATTGCGCCCGAGTCGTTCGAAATATTCGATTACGCTCCGATGGGGCAGATCTGCCTCGTTCGCATCGGCACCGAGCTCGCGGAAGTAGTCCTGCCAACTCTTTGGAACCCGAGCTGGATCTTCGAGCCAGACCTCATACAGCGCCTCGACGTATGCGAGATTATTGCCGTCGAGATGCGAGCTTTCGCGCATCCGTTGCATGAAGGAGTCAGCCATCACCTCGCCTCGTGTGAACGGATGCAGCCCGTAGAGAATCAAAGGCACCACGACCGGGACGGCATACCGCCCCGGCCGCGGGTAAGGTCAAGTGCCCTGCTGCAGGAGCATCGTGCGAATTTTGCCGATGGCACGCGTCGGGTTTAACCCCTTCGGACAGACGCTGACACAATTCATGATGCCACGGCAGCGGAACACGCTGAACGGATCATCGAGTTCTGCTAAGCGTTCAGCCGTCGCGGTGTCTCGGCTGTCTGCCAGAAACCGATAGGCCTGCAGCAGGCCTGCCGGACCGATGAACTTATCCGGGTTCCACCAGAACGACGGACACGAGGTGGAGCAGCAAGCGCACAGGATGCATTCATACAACCCATCAAGCTCTGCCCGGTCTTCCGGGGTCTGCAGGCGTTCCTGCGCCGGCGGCGGCTTGTCGTTGATCAAATAGGGTTTGATCTTTTCGTATTGGGCGTAGAACTGGCTCATATCGACGATCAGATCGCGAATCACTGGCAGCCCGGGCAAGGGGCGCAACACCAATTTGCCGCGCTTTGCCACTTCCGAGACCGGCGTAATGCACGCCAAGCCGTTTTTGCCGTTCATGTTGATGCCGTCGGAGCCGCATACACCCTCCCGGCAAGAGCGCCGGTAGGACAACGTGGGGTCCTTCTTCTTCAGCAATTCGAGCACGTCGAGCACCATGAGATCCTTGCCCTCGGGCAGATCCACGGCCATCTCTCGCATCTGTGGGACTTCGTCCTGCTCGGGGTTATAACGATAGACGCTTACCTGCATGACTTCCTCTGAATGCCTGGTGGTAGCTAATGGTCGTTGCGCGTGACCGAGAGCCGATCAGTACTTGCGTTCCATGGGTTCGAAGGTTGGCATCGTCTTCGGCGCAAAGTTTACAGCGCGCTTGCCGACTCGCTTCTCCTGCGGGTCGTAAATCGAATGACACAGCCAATTCGCATCGTCACGTGTCTCAAAGTCCTGACGCGCGTGGGCGCCGCGGCTTTCCTTACGCTCTTCGGCGGAGATCGCCGTGGCTTCTGCCACCTCGAGCAGATTGTCGAGCTCGAGCGCCTCCATTCGCGCGGTGTTGAACACCGAGGACTTGTCCTCAAGGTGCGCGCGCCCAATACGTTCGCGTAAATCCGCCAGCTGACGGATGCCCTCGCGCATGTTCTTTTCGGTGCGGAACACGCCGAAGCTGTTCTGCATCACTGTCTGCAGCTCTTTCTTAAGGTCCTGCACCGACTCGCCTGTGGAAGACGTATTCCAGCGGTTGAGCCGCGCCATTGCGTGTTCAATGTCAGACGACGACGCCGGACGGTAGGACACCCCCTGACGCATGACTTCCTCGATGTGCAAACCAGCAGCGCGACCAAACACCACAAGATCGAGCAAACTGTTTCCACCCAGCCGGTTTGCGCCGTGTACCGACACGCATGCCGCTTCGCCCGCTGCATAAAGCCCATCGATCGCGATGTCCTCGCCGGCCGCGCCTTGTCGCAGGGCTTGTCCATTCACGCCGGTGGGAATGCCGCCCATCATGTAATGGCAGGTGGGCACCACGGGAATGGGTTCTTTCACCGGGTCGACGTGCGCAAATGTGCGAGAGAGCTCAAGAATGCCGGGAAGGCGGCTGTTGAGGGTTTCTTCACCCAGGTGATCGAGCTTGAGCAGCACGTGATCGCCATTCGGGCCAGCGCCCCGACCTTCAACGATCTCGATAATCATGGAGCGCGCCACGACGTCGCGGCCGGCCAGATCTTTGGCGGTGGGTGCATAGCGCTCCATGAAGCGCTCGCCGTTCTTATTGATCAGGTAGCCGCCTTCTCCGCGACACCCTTCCGTAACAAGCGTGCCTGCCCCCGCAATACCGGTCGGGTGGAACTGCCACATTTCCATGTCTTGCAGCGGGAAGCCCGCTCGCAGCGCCATGCCGGCACCGTCACCGGTGCACATATGCGCATTCGTCGTGCTGGCATAGATGCGCCCTGCGCCGCCGGTTGCCAATACGGTCGCCTTAGACTCGACGAAGACGGTCTCACCGGTCTCGATTTCGATCGCGATCACCCCGACCACTGCGCCGTCCTGGTTTTTTACCAGGTCGACCGCAAACCACTCGTTCAGGAATACGGTTTTGGCGCGCAGATTCGCCTGGTACAACGTGTGCAGCAAAGCGTGACCGGTTCGGTCCGCCGCCGCGCAGGTACGCGCCGCCTGGCCGCCCTTGCCAAAGTCCTTTGACTGCCCGCCGAAGGGGCGCTGGTAGATGCGCCCGTTTTCTGTGCGCGAAAAGGGTAAACCCATGTGCTCAAGTTCGAAGACCGCCTGCGGCCCTTCGCTGCACATGTACTCGATAGCGTCCTGGTCTCCGATGTAGTCGGAGCCCTTGATCGTGTCATACATATGCCAGCGCCAGTCGTCGTTCGGATCGTCGCTGGCAATTGCACAGGTGATACCCCCCTGGGCAGACACGGTGTGTGACCGCGTGGGGAACACCTTCGTGATCACCGCGGTCTTGAGGCCCGATTGCGCCAACTGCAGCGCAGCACGCATTCCGGACCCGCCGCCGCCGACGATCACACCATCAAAGCTCATCTTGCGGATTTGCGCCATGATCAAAGACTCCAGAACAGTTCAAGCGCCCACGCCACGTACACGAAAATAAGGGCAACGCACCCCGCCTGATAGACCAAGCGGAAGGACGTTGCGTGACGCCCGAAATAATGCGGACGGATGTAATCGGTACCCACCGTCCACATGCCTATCCAGGCATGCCCCGCAGTTGCGAGCACCGTCAACGTGCTAAATAGCACCATCGGTGTCGATGCGAAGTAAGCATGCAGTCCCTCGAAGGACATGCCCGGGTTCGCGACAAAGAACCCCAGCACACAGGCGGTGTAGATCGCCATGACCACCGCGGACACGCGCTGGATGACGAAGTCGGAAAGCCCGCTCCGAGTCAGACTGGTGACATTCGTGACCTTCATGACCATAGCCAGACTCCTGCCAATGCGACCCCAGCAAGGGTTAGCACGATCACACCCTGAGAAGCTCGGCGCCCTGCTTCCAGCGTGTCCCAATGATGAAAATCCATAACCAGATGCTTGAGCCCAGCCAGAATATGGAACCACAGCATGGCAATGACCCCGAGTAGCACGAGGCGGGGGCCGGCCGCGGCCAGGGTTGCGCTAGCCGCTGCAAATCCGTCTGCTGAGCTGAGTGCCGTGTCGAGCAGCCAGAGCAGGTAGGCAATCGCGACGAACAGCAGTACCCCGGTGATCCGGTGCGTGATCGACGTGATCGCCATGATGGGAAAGCTGAATTTGGTCAAGTCCAGATTGACAGGTCTTTCTGTCTTCATATCCCTTACGTCATCCGTTCAGTAATTAAGACGCACAGGAAGCGCGCCATGGACCGCGGGGGGAAGTCAGCCTGGTATGAGGCCGTGCGGGCGCTCATATTCTAGTCACGCTGCTCGACAATGCCAACGTGTCACTTCGAGCAATCCGAAGTTGACATGCTGACTGCGCGCGCTTGCGCGGATCGGCACGGCGCGGGCTCCCGCGTCCCGTGGCGCGGCGCCGCGGAATTGACATCGCACGCTCGGGAAAATAGGCTCAACTGCCGCTACGTTGTGCGCGACCTCGGCTATCGACCGGGGCGCGACCGATGCTCAATTCCCGGGAGGACGCATGGCCGATCAGGCAGGGCGAAATGCCCAACTTACTATTGATGGCAAAACGATCGATCTGCCCGTTCGCCGCGGCACGATAGGGCCGGATGTCATCGATGTCGGCAAACTCACTGCCAACGGCTTTTTCACTTACGACCCCGGCTTCGTCTCCACCGCATCGTGCGACTCGGAGATTACCTACATCGATGGAGACGCCGGTGTTCTGTTGCACCGCGGATACCCGATCGAGCAGCTCGCAGAGCAATCAGACTACCTGGAACTCTGCTACCTGCTCCTGAACGGCGAACTGCCGAGTCCGGCTGCCAAGGCAGAGTTTGATAATACGATCCGCCGCCACACCATGGTGCACGAGCAGCTGGTCACGTTCTTCCAAGGTTTTCGTCGCGATGCCCATCCGATGGCAATCATGTGTGGGGTCA
>JBMTYG010000013.1:0-40782 GCA_049454295.1 Pseudomonadales bacterium | reverse complement strand
CCCGCCATCGAGGGCGATCGCGTGTATGCGCAGCTCGAACTGCCGCAGGGGGTCTCGATCGAAGCCACCACCGCCGCCGCGCTGCGCATCGAGCGTGCCGCAGAGGCCTTGCGAGAGACTCTGGATCGCGAACTGGCGCCGGAAGACGGTTCCATTGTTATCAATATTCTGTCGAGTATTGGTGTCGCTGTTGAGCGCGATGGACCGAGCCGAGGTGGTGGCAGTGGTCGCAGCCACTTCGCCGAAGTTGTGATCGAACTTCGCCCGCTCGCCGAGCGTGGGAACCTTTCCGCCAAGGCGGTGGCAAGGCGCTGGCGCGACCTGACCGGCTCGATACCCGATGCGGTGCGCCTCAGCTTCAACGCCGACGCCTGGTCTGCGGGTGAGCCCATCAACTATCAGCTCGCCGGTCGGAACGTGGATCAGTTGCGTGAAGCCGCGGCGGCGCTACGCGGTGAGTTGTCGCGCTATGGCGGCGTATTTGATATTGCTGACTCCTTCCGCGCGGGCAAGCAAGAGCTGAAGCTCACGCTGCTACCGGAGGCTCGCAACCTCGGACTCACCCTGAACGATCTCGCGCGCCAGACACGACATGCGTTCTATGGCATCGAAGCGCAGCGCGTGCAGCGGGGCCAAGATGACGTGCGCGTGATGGTGCGCCTGCCCGAAGACGAGCGAAAGTCCATTGGCAATCTTGAGGATATGTACATCCGCACCCCGAGCGGCACTGAGGTGCCCTTCTACAGCGTGGCGCGATTCGAGCTGGATCGCGGTTATTCAAGCATTCGCCGCATCGACAGCCGTCGCGTCGTCAACGTGACAGCGGACGTCGACCGCAGTGTCGTCAGTCCGGAAGAGGTGAACACCAGCATTCAGCGCGAGGTCATCCCAAAGTTGCGAGCGGCCTATCCCGGCATTGAGATCGGGCTCTCCGGCGAACAAGAAGAACGCGCCCGCGCCATCGGCGGCCTTGGCGCCGCAGCAGGGCTTGCGCTCATCATCATCTACGCCTTGCTCGCCATTCCATTGCGTTCTTACGCCCAGCCGCTTGTGATCATGAGCGTCATTCCCTTTGGCGCGGTGGGCGCGATCGTCGGCCACTGGCTGCTCGGGCAGTCGCTCGTGTTTTTCTCCATGCTCGGTATCGTCGCGCTGTCCGGCGTGGTGGTGAACTCGAGCCTCGTGCTTGTCGATTACGTGAACCGGCAGCGTCGGGCAGGCGCGGCGCTGATGGATGCTGTGCTCGCATCCGGCGTCGTGCGCTTTCGTCCGATTCTGCTCACGTCGGCGACGACGTTTATCGGACTTCTACCACTCATGAGCAATGCCACGCCGGCAACCGCATTTGTTGTCCCGATGGCTATAGCCCTTGGCTTTGGCGTGCTCTTTGCCACATTCATCACGCTGTTTCTGGTGCCCGCGCTCTACAACATCGCGGAAGATTTTTTCGCCTGGGATGCGGTATCCCAGGGGGTCACAGAAGAACCGCGTTCAGGCAGCGTTCAGCCAGATCATGCTCCACTGCCCACACCTGCCATCGAGAGGAGATGAGAACGTGTCCACCCCCCGGTTTTCAGCAGTCGTGATGCTCGCCTGCGCACTCACCGGCTGCGCCGCTCAGCAGCCCGGACGCGCCCCGATCGTCGATATGAAGGGCGTAGACCCCGTTCAGTACGAGGAAGATCTTGCGGTCTGCAAGCAGTATGCGGAGCAGGTCGGTGTTGCCAAAGATACGGCGACCGGCGCTCTCGTCGGCGCCGCCATTGGCGGGCTGGCTGGCGCGGCCGCTGATGACAGCGACGCCGCAAAACGCGCGGCCGGCGTGGGCGCAGTGGTGGGCGGTGCCCACGGCGCATTCAGCGGCATCGAAGAGCGCGATCGCGTCATACGCTCGTGCCTGCGCAACCGAGGCTATGTGGTGCTGAACTGAGGTACCGCATGCGCGCGCTTCTCGTCCCGCTGCTGCTCGCGGTGTATCACACCGCGGCCGCCGGCTCCGAGACGGTGAGCACTTCACAGAATTCCGTGACCGCGGGCAGTCTGCCCACGGCAATCCACCCGATCACAAGCGTGCCATCGGCGCCGCAGGAGACCGACCTCTGGATCGATGAAAGCACGCCCATACCAGGTACGCTGAACGATCTCGCGCCTGCCGCCGATGTCTTCATCGACGAGCACGGACCATTTCGCATCGGTGAACCGGTCGAACAGACTCGCCCTGATCCACTCATCGGCTGCGCCAATGCGCTGCGTGAGCTTGCACTGCTCGATGAGTCCTGGCCCGTCTACCGAGACGAACAGGGGACATTGCGTCATCAGTGGGCCCGCGACCCGTACCGCGGTGCGCGACGCTATCTGGATGCCGAGGCGCGCGCCCGCGCCCGCGGGGCTGCCGAGCAGTCCGAGAGCCGCGATTGCGCCGCCGCCCGCGCACGTGGCGCGCCCTCTATGACCGTGCGCGACGCACAGGATGAGTTGCTGCGATCAGCGCTTTGCGAAGCGGAACGGGCAGAACTTGCCGCGCTTGAGGATGTCATCGGCATCACCGAAGACGCGCGCGCCCGCAAGCGCGCACTGGCAGCCGAGGTGTGCGGCGAAAGGCCTGTCAGCAGCCCTTGAGCGCGTACCAAACGCGGCGATTCTGGCTGCCGAACATCTCCGACAACTCCACCCGCGAGGGCAGGATCTTCACTGGCTGAAAATTCGGATCGTCCGGGCCCGTGGAACCGAACGCGGTCAGGTCATAGTCGATCACGTCCCAGGCACGATGACGTTCATCGCGATCCGTGCAGATCTCGGCATGACCACGCACCATCACGTGCACGAAATCGGGGGGCGCGACCTGATACTGCACGTCCACCACCGGGTTCGCGCGCATCTGACGAATCTTCGGCGATTGGGGCGACGTGGCGAGCCAAAGCACCTGACCGTCCCAGGTCGGGTGCACGATACGGACGCGAGGCGCGTTGCCTTCCACAGTCGCCAGCGCGCACCAGATCGCTTTCTGACTGGCCGCAGCAACAGCGGCGAAAAATGCAGCCGTGTCGTCAGGGATTACTCGGGTCATGTTGCGCTCCTTGGCCCTGCGGCCATCGTCACTCGCGTTGCGTTGGGTCGATCCAGCTCCTTCGGGCTACGCATCACCATTCACCCCTGCACATCGCGCAGGTGCACGGCTTCGTTCAGCGTGACCACGCTGCGCTCGCCCGACCGTGCGCCAATGAAACGATTGATGCTCGTGTAGTCCGGATTGAAAAAGAACCGCGGCGCAAGCCCGATCACATGCGCCGCCCAGACATTGATGACGCCGCCGTGACAGGTGACCGCAACGCGGCGACCCGGATTATCGACCACGATGCGATCCAGCGCGGCAATCACACGTCGCGCAAAATCGTCGAAATCCGCTTCCATCTCGCCCCGCATGAGCCGCTGCCATCGGTCGAAGTCAACTTCCTTCAAGTGCTCCATCGGAATATAGCTGGCAGAGTGCTGGTCGAATTCCGCCGCGTCGGGTTCTAGCTCGATCGGCAGGCCAAGCGCAGCACCCAGCGGCGTCGCAGTTTCCCGAGCGCGCCGCATGGGGCTTGAATAAAGCCGGTCGATGCGCTCGTTGCGCAGCCAGTCGGCCATACGCACCGCCTGCGAGTGCCCGATATCAGACAGCGCCGGGTCGGCAGGAGCACCGGGCGCATTCTCGACCCGCAAAGGCAACCCATGACGTATGAGGATCAATTCCATTCCCGACACACTCCCAGCTGTGCCACCTGGCAAAGAGCACGAGTGTACACCGGGGCTGCGCAGCGACTGCTAGACTTCGCCTTCCTGCAGTCCAAACGTCATTAATCATGAGTTCCGAACACGAAGCGGGCATGCGCCGCGCGCCCCGATACCTGCTACTCGGGCTGTTGACTGTCGCGCCACTCTGGGTGACCTGGCTCGTGTTCGAATTCGTCTTTCGTCAGCTGTCTGCCGTGGGCGGTCCCTGGGTCGCCGTGCTCGCAGAAAACATCTCGACACGCGTTCCGCAGGCCGCCGCCCTGCTGGCAACGCCGGGCTTTCAGGCGTCGGTCAGCGTGGCACTGACGCTGCTCGTCCTGATTGCGGTTGGCTGGCTTGCCGGCAACATCATCGGGCAGCGCATGATCCATTGGTTCGAACGCCTGCTGCTCACTGTACCCCTGGTTGCGAGCATTTACGGCGGCACCAAACGTTTCTTGGCCGCCATGAAGGAAAAACCCCGTGGACTGCAACGGGTGGTGTTGATCAGCTTTCCGACCGACCGCATGAAAGCGATCGGTCTCGTCACCAAGATCATTCGCGACGCCGAGACCGACCGAGAGCTTGCCGTGGTGTACGTGCCCACCGCGCCAAACCCAACCTCCGGCTACATCGAGATCGTCCCTGTCGATCACGTCGTGTCCACGGATTGGACCATCGACGAAGCCATGGCCTTCGTCATGACCGGCGGGGTGACCTCACCTGATCGAGTGCGCTTTCGCGCTGACGGTGAGCAGGATTAGTGAACAGCAAAGCAGCAAAGCGGGGAAGCACATGACGAACGAGCAGCGTGAGGGGCGCCTTCGTGGGCGCATCGCACTCGTCACTGGCGCAGCCAGCGGCATCGGGCGAGGCGCGGCTTTGGCGCTCGCCGCCGAGGGAGCACGTCTCATCGTCACCGATATCGATGAAACAGGGCTCGCCGAAACCCTCGCGATGCTCCGTGCCGCCGGCGGCGAGGCAGTCAGCTTTCACCACGATGTGACCGACGAAGCGCGCTGGCAGGCGATTCTCGAGACCGTGCGAGCCACGTTCGGAGGGCTGCACGTGCTCGTGAACAATGCGGGTATCGGCATCATGACCTCGATCTTCACAATGTCCCACGCCGACTGGTCGCGACAGCAGGCGATCAACGTCGATGGGGTCTTCTTTGGCCTCAAGCACGGCTGCCCACTGATCGGGACCTCGGGCGGGGGCTCGGTGATCAACATCTCCTCTCTGGCGGGTCTGCGCGGGTCGCCCGGTCTGGCCGGCTATTGCGCCACCAAAGGGGCGGTTCGACTGCTCTCGAAAGCCGTCGCGCTCGAGTGCGCTCAGGCGGGCATGAACGTGCGGGTGAATTCTGTTCACCCAGGCATTATCGATACCGCCATCTGGACCAAGGTCAGTCCGCAACAATCAAGCGCTCTCGGACTCACGGTCGGCGCAAATGGGGTCGATGCGCAGGCCCTCGGCGCCGGCAGCCCGCTAGGCTATGCCGGCCTTCCCGCGGACATCGCGGCGGGAATCGTTTATCTCGCAAGCGAAGAGTCGCGCTACGTCACCGGCAGCGAACTGGTGATCGACGGGGGTATGAGCGCTAAGTAGACATCGCGCGCAGTTGTCCGAGCCATTCGAGTAGCGCAGCACCGTGACGCGCGTAGCCGAAGGCGCTGCGCTCAGGGGGCGTCATGTTGCGAATCGCTGCCTCTAGGTCATCGCGGGCGCGCGGATGATCTGCAAGCTCGGCGAGCGGGAATTGCCGTACATCGATGGAAAAAAGAATGCGCTCAGCGTCGACGCGACGCAGGGTCTGCCGCTCGCTGCGGATATGGAGCCCATCGCAGTCAGCCGGCTCAAGGACATTCGGCCAGCGCTCAGGCAGGGGCTGGAAACGCTCACGGCTAAGATGCACGTTCCAGTTCACACGCTCGAACACACGATCGAGGGGCAATCGGTCCAGAAAGCGGGTCATGCGTTCACCGAGTACCGCATCGAGACCCTGGACCGGCGCATGAATCACATCGAGCGGATGCCCGATTTTATCAGCAAGACGCCAGAACGATGGCGAACATAGGCAGGCGCCGGCGAGCACCCAGCCCCTCGCGCTTGCCATCATCACGCACAGATCCTCTGGCACCGCCAACGCAATCGCCGCGAGTGGATCCTCATCCCCCGCCATCTCCGGCCATCCCCGCGCCTTAAGACGATCTCGAACGAAGGTGACCACTGCATCCACGGCACCGCCGTCCGCATCCATGCGTGCCAGTACATCAGCACGCCGATTGCGCAACAGGTCCTGCTTGCGCAGGCGCTCCGAGTTGTCGACCGGCTCTGGCAGCCAGTCTGATTCCGCAATCGGCGTGAGGCCAAGACGGAACGGCCCCCGCCCACCGCGCCACGGTGGATCAGCCCAGAAAGTCCGAGTCATGGCGACACAGGCTGGTATCAGTGGCTGCTACAACGCCTGCGCCGCGATACGTTCGGCGATCTTTGCAGACCAGATCTTTGGACCCTCGCGATGCACGGACTCTCCCCGAGAATCCACGGCGAGGGTGACAGGCATGTCCTTCACCTCGAATTCGTAGATGGCCTCCATGCCGAGTTCCGGGAACGCGAGCAGGCGTGACGCGGTGATCGCCTTGGCCACCAGATACGCCGCGCCGCCGACCGCAATCATGTAGACCGCCTGGTTGTCACGAATAGCTTCGATCGCCGCGGGACCGCGCTCGGCCTTGCCAACCATCCCGATCAGCCCGGTCTTCTCGAGCATGGTGCGGGTAAATTTGTCCATGCGCGTCGCTGTGGTCGGGCCTGCAGGACCGACGACCTCATCACGCACGGGATCAACGGGGCCTACGTAGTAAATGACGCGATTGGTGAAATCCACCGGCAGCGGCTCTCCGTTCGCGATCATGTCGGTGAGCTTCTTGTGCGCGGCATCGCGGCCGGTCAGGAGTTTGCCATTCAGCAACAGGGTTTCTCCCGCGCGCCATGTCTGAACCTCCTCCGCAGTCAGCGTGTCGAGATTGACGCGACGCACATCGCTTCCGAGCTCGAAATCGAGATCCGGCCACTCAGATAAATCCGGGGCTTCGAAGTGCGCGGGACCGCTGCCGTCCAGGGTAAAGTGCACATGGCGTGTGGCAGAGCAGTTTGGAATCACAGCCACCGGCTTGTTGGCCGCATGGGTTGGGTATTCACGGATCTTGACGTCCATCACCGTGGTCAGTCCGCCCAATCCCTGCGCACCGATACCGAGCGCGTTGACCTTGTCATACAACTCGACGCGCAGCTCCTCAAGATGATTCGCCGCGCCGCGCGCCTTGAGCTCCTGCATGTCGATGGGATCCATCATGGCTTCCTTCGCGAGCAGCATCGCCTTTTCCGGGGTGCCGCCTATGCCAACCCCGAGCAAGCCCGGCGGGCACCAGCCGGCCCCCATCTGAGGGACAACCGACAGCACCCAGTCAACGATCGAGTCGGACGGGTTCAGCATCGCGAACTTGGCCTTTGCTTCGCTGCCACCCCCCTTGGCGGCAATCTCAACATGCAGGTGATCCCCGGGAACCAACTTGTAGTGAATCACGGCGGGCGTGTTGTCTTTCGTGTTGGCTCGCTTGCCGTCGGGATCGGACAGCACCGAGGCTCGAAGCACATTGTCAGGATGCTGGTATCCCCGCCGCACGCCTTCGTTAATCATCTCGTCGACACTCATGGTGCCTTCCCAGCGCACGTTCATGCCCACCTCGACGAAGGCAATCACGATTCCCGTGTCTTGACAGATGGGTCGCTTGCCGAGCGCACACATGCGCGAATTGACCAGCACCTGGGTCAGGGCCGCCTTGGCTGCCGGCGATTCCTCGCGCTCCCAGGCCGCGCGCATGGCGCGTATGAAATCAACCGGATGGTAGTACGAGATGAACTGCAGAGCATCGGCGACGCTCTGGATAAGGTCTTCCTGTTTGATCACGGTCATCGGCCATCACCTGTCTGCAGCGTTACGGGACCCGGCGCTCCCCGCAAGCGAGTGCCGGCCCGCCGATTGTACTGCACTCACACGCCATCCGAGCGCACGGAACCCCCGCCTCTCGGCTTGGCGCCTCACCAAACCCCCGCGTCTGAGAGTGGCGCCTGTTACGACCATAACGGCATAATCCGCGCCCGCGATGACGCCGTGCTGACACGCGAGCGTCCAGGATGCCCCGGCATCGTCGGCGCCCGAACCCATCGGCGCGCCCCAATACCGCCAACAGCGCCAGGAGCCGCACTCATGAGCACCACCACACAACCTGAAACAATCGCCATTCTCGGCGGCACGGGCGATCTGGGTACCGGCCTCGCCATCCGTTGGGCCCGTGCCGGACATCGCATCGTGATCGGCTCCCGCACCCTCGACAAAGCGCAGGCAGCCGTTGCAGCCCTGAAAGAGATCAGCCCAGCGACACAGGCTGAGGCGATGGACAATGCCGCAGCCGCTGCCGCTGGCAACATCGTGGTGCTCACGGTACCTGCGGAACACCAGCTCTCCACGCTTGCGGCGGTCAAGCAAAGCCTTGTCGGCAAGATCCTCATCGATGTCACCGTCCCTCTGGTTCCACCAAAGGTCGGCACCGTGCAGCTCCCACCCGAAGGCAGTGCCGGCAAGCGCGCGCAAACGCTCCTCGGCGACGAGGTGATGGTCGTGTCCGCGTTCCAGAACATCGCCGCGCACCTGCTGCAGCAAGATGTCGAGATCGAATGCGACGTACTGGTGGCAGGCAACAAGAAAGCCGCGCGAGACAAAGTGATCGAGCTCATCAGTCAGGCCGGCATGCGCGGCTGGCACGCTGGTCCGATCGAAAATTCAGCCGCGGCCGAAGCACTCACCTCCATCCTGATCCAGATCAACCGGTCCGGCGTCCTGTCCCACGCCGGGATCAAGATCGTCGGACAAGGCGACCACTGAGACCTGGGATGAGCATGCACACGCAGGGGCAATTGATTCAGCGGCCGCTCAGCGCGGCGCCGCTTCGCGGCATCCCACTGGTGCGCGCGGGGGACGATCTGGTAACGATCATCGGTGACGCGCTGATCGCTAACGAGATCACGCCGATTGCCGGGGACGTCGTTTGCCTTGCGCAAAAGATCGTGTCGAAAGCCGAAGGGAGGCTGGTCGATCTGGCCTCGGTCACGCCAAGCGCGGAGGCCGTGGCGCTCGCTCGGGAAACTGACAAAGACCCGCGGCTGGTGCAGCTGATACTCGATGAATCAACGACCATCGTGCGCAAAAAGCCCGGCGTGCTGCTGGTCAGACATCGGCTCGGTATCGTTGGCGCACAGGCCGGCATCGATCAATCCAACGTGGAACATGGTCCCGGCGGATCGGACGACGAGCGCGCACTGCTCTTGCCCGTCGATCCCGACCAGTCGGCGTCGATCATCCGCGCCGGCCTTGAGGCGCGCTTCGGCGTTCGGCTCGGCGTCATCATCACCGACAGCAACAACCGACCCTGGCGCCTCGGCAGTATTGGCAGCGCGATCGGGTGCGCGGGCATGCGCGTGCTCGATGATCGCCGCGGACAGACCGATCTATATGGTCGCGAGCTCAAGGTCACTTTGATCAATCGGGCCGACGCGCTAGCAACGATGGCCACGCTGGTGATGGGCGAGTCGACCGAGATGACCCCGGCCGCGATCATCCGCGGGCTCGAGCCTGATGACGTGGATGAACCTGCGCGCAGCGCCATTCGCCCGCTCGAAGAGGACATGTTTCGCTGATGCGACGCGTTCTCGCTCTCACCGGCGGCGTGGGCGGAGCAAAGCTCGCGCTGGGCCTCGCGCACCGGCTCGCCCCGGATGAGGTGCTTTTTGCGGTCAACACGGGCGATGATTTCACCCATCTGGGTTTCGAGATCTGTCCGGATCTCGACACGCTCACATACACGCTCTCCGGTCTCGCTAACCCCGACCTGGGCTGGGGGCGGGCTGACGAGTCATGGCACTTCCTGGAAACGCTGAGCGCGCTCGGGGGTGAAAGCTGGTTCCGTCTGGGCGACCGGGATCTCGCGCTCCACGCCAGACGCACCGCCCTGCTCGCCTCTGGCGCCAGCCGGACCGACGCGACCGACGCGATCACCCAAGCGCTCGGCATACGCCATCGGCTTGTGCCGATGTCAGATGACCCGGTCAGAACCATTGTCCATACCACCGATGGACCGATGGCCTTCCAGCACTACTTCGTGCGCGAACGCTGCGAGCCGAGTGTGACCGGTTTCGAATTTGCCGGCGCCGCGACTGCCCGCCCGAACCCGGTCATCATGGAGTGGCTGGCAACCGCCACCGCGGTGGTGATCTGCCCGTCGAACCCCTTCGTCTCGGTCGACCCACTGCTCGCCCTTCCCGGTCTCAGGGCGGGTATTCAGGCGCGCGGGATTCCGGTCGTCGCGGTCTCACCCATCGTTGGAGGACACGCATTGAAAGGCCCGACGGCCAAAATGATGCTCGAGCTCGGCGTGCCATCGAATGCCGCTGCGGTCGCCGCCCACTACCACGGTCTCCTGACGGGATTCGTGCTGGATCATGCCGACGCCGACCTGCACCAGCGCCTGCCTGTCGCCACTATCGTGACCGGAACGGTCATGCTAACTTTTGCTGATCGTGTTGCCCTTGCGGACTCGGTGCTCGACTTCGTCGACCACTTGAGGGCGTGAGGCTGACGCGCTGTCGACCGGGGGCTTGCCCGCGGCTGACGCAGTCCTATCCGGGCATCCCGAACTGACAACACGGTTAGCACGATGTGGGCGATTGTTCCCATCAAAACTCTGGAGTTCGCCAAGCAGCGCCTGGCCACTGTGCTATCGCCTGACGAACGCCGTGCGCTCATGTTGGCCATGGCGCGTGACGTGCTCACCGCGCTCGTGCAGAGCCAGCGTCTGCGCGGCGTCCTCATCGTATCGCGCACCCCCGAGGCCGATGCACTCGCCCAGGCATTTGCCACAGAAAGGTTCAGCGAGCATCCCGGCTCAGACCTGCCGGGCGCGCTAACCCAGGCAGCGGACTATCTGACCCGACATTTCGCGGCGCGGGGCATTCTCATCGTGCCTGCCGACCTGCCTCTCATTACCGCGAACGAGATCGACACCGTCCTCGCAGACCATACCGAAGTCACGATCCTGCCGGACGACGAGCACGTAGGTACGAACGGGCTCGCTTGCACCCCACCGGGCGCTATCCCGCTCGTGTTCAATGGCCGCAGTTTTCGTCCGCATGTCGACGCCGCGTTTGCTGCAGGGATTGTGCCGCGCGTGGTACCGTCGCCAGGCTTCGCTCTGGACATCGACACCCCCGACGATCTCCGCGCGCTGCTCGCCCGAGGCGCTCATACGCAGACCGGCGCCCATCTGGTTCGCAGCGGTATCTCGAATCGTCTGACCGCAACCCGCGTCACAGCCAGCGCCTCAGCGCAAAAGAAGCAGTAAACGGAACACCATGAGTGACATGATCGACGCCATTGCCCGTAACGCCGCGCTCGGCCAGCGCCCTAGTAATGACCAAGCGCTCGCCCTGGCAGAGTTCACGGACACCGCTGCCCTTGCCAGCGTTGCAGCCGAGATACGAGACCGTGGTTTCCACAACGTGGTCACCTATTCGAGGAAGGTCTTCATCCCGCTGACTCATCTCTGTCGCGATGTATGCCACTACTGCACGTTCGCGCAGGTGCCTCGAAAGGTGAAAGCGCCGTACATGACCGTCGACGAGGTGCTCGAGATCGCGCGACACGGCGCGAGCCTGGGCTGCAAGGAGGCGTTGTTCACCTTGGGTGAGAAACCGGAGCTGCGCTACAAGGCAGCGCGCGAGGCGCTGAAGGCGCTCGGGTTCGAGTCGACGCTCGATTACCTGCTGCATGTTGCCGAGCGCGTCTACCGGGAGACAGGCCTACTACCGCATCTGAACCCAGGCACTCTGACCGACGAAGAGCTCGCTCGCCTGCGTCCCGTTTCGCCCTCGATGGGCATCATGCTTGAGTCGCTCTCCGATCGACTGTGCGAAAAGGGCATGCCTCACCACGGCTCACCCGATAAGGTGCCTGCGGTGCGATTGGCAACGCTCGAGGCCGCGGGGCGCGTTAGCGTCCCGTTCACGACCGGTATCCTGATTGGCATTGGCGAAACGCGGCGGGAGCGCATCGAGTCCCTGCTCGCTATCCGCGACGTCCACGACCGTCATGGACACATTCAGGAAATTATCGTCCAGAACTTCCGGGCTAAGCCGGAAACGCTGATGGCGCAGGCGCCGGAGCCTGATCTGAACGAACTGCTCTGGACCATCGCTGTGACTCGCATCCTCTTCGGTGCGTCGATGAGCGTTCAAGCGCCACCTAATCTGAGCCCCGGCGTGCTGGAGCAGATCGTTCGGGCTGGCATCAACGATTGGGGCGGGGTTTCACCGCTGACACCGGACTTCGTCAATCCCGAAGCACCCTGGCCTCATCTGGACGAACTCGCACGCGAGACCGCCCGCGCCGGAAAGTTCCTCCAGGAACGGCTAACCGTGTATCCAAGATTCGCACGCGACCTCGCCCGATGGGTCGACCCTGGTCTGCACGACAGCGTGCTTGCCCTGTCCGACGCCGAAGGGCTAGGCCGCAGCGACGACTGGTGCCCCGGTTCGCAGACGCCCCCGCCGGCCAGGGACGTGGTCGCGATTACCGCCGAGCCGCACACGGTGTCTGCGGACATTGCCGCGATCATCGAGCGCGCGAGCGCTGGCGCCGACCTGACTGAATCCGAAATCGTGCGACTTTTCGCCGCGCGTGGGGATGACTTCAGCGCGGTGGCCCGCGCAGCAGACCGGCTGCGCCGCGAGGTGAACGGTGACACGGTGACGTTCGTCGTCAACCGCAACATCAACTACACGAACATCTGCTACTTCAAGTGCCAGTTCTGCGCATTCTCGAAGGGCAAACTGTCCGAGAATCTCCGCGGTCGTCCTTACGATCTTTCCCACGAGGAGATTCAGCGGCGCACCGTGGAGGCGTGGGAACGCGGCGCCACGGAAGTCTGTATGCAGGGCGGCATCCACCCTGAGTACACCGGTGAGACTTATGTGGAGATTCTGAGAGCCGTGAAGGCGGCGGTCCCCGAGATGCACATTCACGCCTTCTCGCCGCTAGAAATATGGCAGGGGGCGGCAACCGCCAACCTCGACCTGCCGAGCTACGTCAGACGTCTTAAAGAGGCTGGCCTCGGCACCTTGCCTGGCACGGCAGCGGAAATTCTCGACGACGAGGTCCGCGCTATTATCTGTCCGGACAAGATCAACACGGGTCAGTGGCTCGACGTCATGCGCGCCTCCCATGGCGCAGGATTCAAGACCACCGCAACCATTATGTACGGTCACGTCGAAGCCCCCGAGCACTGGGCGCGGCATCTGATCCGTGTGCGTGACCTGCAAGCTGAAACCGGAGGCTTCACCGAATTTGTGCCGCTGCCTTTCGTGCACATGGAAGCGCCGATGTATCTCAAGGGCAAGGCGCGCAAAGGGCCTACCTTCCGCGAGGCGGTGCTCATGCACTCGGTTGCGCGACTCGTGCTGCACCAGCGGATCCCGAACATCCAGGCCAGCTGGGTAAAAATGGGGCATGTGGGCGTGCAGGCATGTCTTGATGCTGGCTGCAATGATCTGGGCGGCACGTTAATGAACGAAAGTATCAGTCGCGCTGCGGGCACCAGCCACGGGCAGGAGACGACACCAACAGAGATGCGCGCGATGATCAGCGCGTGCGGTCGCACGGCGCAGCAGCGCACCACCGCCTATGGCGAAGTCAGCGCTGAGCGCATCCAGGCTGGGCTGAATGCCACCGACATCACGGAAATAATCAACACGCCGGCTAAGCGCTATGAGCGCCGGCGGGAAGGCCAACTGGTGCGTAATGACCTGATTGCCGCGGCGCGGGCTGATTCATGAGCGCTCTGTTCAAGTTGTTTGGTGGTCTTTGGGTGACCCTTTGCTGCATCGCAGCAGGGGCTTGGATTTTCCTCAATCTGCAGCCGATCGTGCAGATGCCTCCTTTTTTATGGTGGCTCACAACCGGCTGGGGTTCGCTGGTCGTGATTGTCATCTCCCTTCCCGGCTGGTGGTTTTTGCGCCTTGGGTGGCGCATGCGGCGTGCAGCACGTAACCGGCACCGCCTGCTTTCTTCCTGAGACCCGTCTCCGAGCCTTCCTTTCGCTGACCTTATCCGCTATAAATGCGGAAAACGCTGCAGTGCAGCATTGAGTTTTTCCGTCGCTAATGCCCTCAGCCGTTGGCGCAGGACTCTCGCATTTCGCTCCGCTTTCCACATACGTCCTTGAGTTGATACCCGAGGGTGGCTGTGCGGGCACTTGCATGGTTTTGACGCAGGGGCGTCGTCAGCGGAAGGGGCGGCGAGCGCACTTAGTACTGACCCGCAAGAATCAGAGCAGGACACATCAATGAGTCACGAAAACGAGCCGACATCGCCCGCGTTGAAATCCGAGGCAACGTCCGAGGTACCCATTGATGGAACCCTCCAGGGCGCAAATGACACCAGCGCCGAAACAACAGCAGATACACCGAACGCTGCTCCGATGTCAGCGGCACCCGTGGCCTCCGCTCCGGAGATACCCAGCGACGGCCATGTCCCCGCTGAAGGTAGCAAGAGCGAAACCCGATTCGCCGCGCTCGCGACCGCAGCAACCGCAGCCGCTGGCGAGACCCGAAAACTGTGGGAACGCCTGGCGCCATCGCGCGATCAGCTGGCCGGAACGCTGCAGGGCTTGAATGCCCGAGTCAGCTCGGAAGGCAAACGGGCGCGCCGCGTCGTAGACCAGGTCGCGGACAAGATCGGCCGCCGACTGGAACTGGCCACGGTGCCTTCCCCCAGCAAGCTGAAGACCGCTGCCAAGCAGAGTGCCCACCGCCTGCAGGAGATGGCTCAGCAAATTCGGGTGCCGGACCTGGCAACCCTTCGCGCTCAGGCAGGCGCCATTGGGGAGCGACTGCACCTGGCAGAACTCACGAGCAGCGTCGGTGCGCGGCTCGGGCTCGGCAAAGACGACACGAACACTGCCGCCAAGACTTCGACCAAACGCAAGGCGCCCGCAAAACGCAAGGCTGCTCCGCGCAAATCCAAGGTCGCAGCGTCCACCAACGCGAACCTCGACGCCGCTGAGTCAGCAACCACAAAAGCGGCGGCAAAAAAGCCCACGCGGACTCGCTCAACCACCCGGAAGGCGGCAAGCACTGGGTCAAAATCGACCTCCGCCACGGGCACTACCCGAGCCAGGCGCAAGCAGGCATCGCCACCAACTGTAGCGTCGGAGCTGCCGACGTCTGACGTGGTCACACCGATCGGTGCCTCCGCGCCGGCGGCAGCTGAGCCCTCAGCTGGATCAAACACAACCCCCTGAAAAAGGTCTGACGATCATGGGCAGCGTAGTCACGGAATTCCCGGGCGACAGGAGCACGCCACGTTCAGCGGCTGCAAGCAACCGCCACTCGGAATCGGCATTATCCTCCAATGGAGTAACCAGCCTTCTTCAGCCAGACGGAGCCAATGACGCGGCCGGTCCGTCCGTGGCCGGGGAGCACTCAGCGGGGCCTGTCGCCCGCGTTGGGCATCTGGCTATTGGTAGCGTGGACATTCTCTCCGTCGAGGTCGAGACGGACTCAGGACCTATCGCCATCTATGCGCGAGACGATGGTGCAGTAACCATTGACGCCATTGGCCACGACCCCGCTACCGCGCAAATCGACATGCGCCTTCGCGGGGACGCCTTGCAGTTCACCACCCGCTCAATTGTGCGCTCGCGAAAACCCTGGCGCGCCCTCAAGCCTCCGGCAACCGGCCTGCGCGTCGGCCTGCCTAGCGGTTTAACTATTCGGGCAACCACCGGCGCGGGCTCGGTGGACGTGAGGGGCCTTACCGGCGACATCGTCATCGAAACAGCTAGCGGCGCAGTGGACATCGATGGACCTTGTCGCTCGCTGACGATTGTCACCAACAGTGGTGCAGCCCGGCTCTCTCACCTCGCGGGCAGTCTGAGTTTCCGCTCGGCAACCGGCCAGCTGGACGCCTCCTGGATCCGTCTCCCCGAGACGGGAACCATCGACATCAAGACTGGGCGCGGAGACATCTCGCTTCGTCTTCCTCCGCTTGCGCGTGTGCAGGCGCAGTTCATCACGGGACCCGCCGCTATCACCAATGAGTTTGCGAGCGCTTCCGAAGCCGGCATCAAACTTTCCGTCACAAGCCGAGCGTCCCACATCAGCGTCACCAAGGCCGAGGGGGCTGACATCGATTCCCCGGTCTCAGACAACTGATTAGTCCGAATCCATGGCGCGCCGTCGATTCAAGCCGTTCCGGGGACTGCGTCTGCAGTACAACCTGCTGGTCCGAGGGGTGGTGTTAGCCGTCCTGGCCTGGTCTGGGTACGCCCTGTTCGAAGCCAGTCTGAAGCCGGTGCGTATCGGGGTGTTCTTCCCCACGAGCGGGCCTTCGGCACTGGAAGGGCGCGTCGCACGAGATGGCGTTCTATTTGCACTCGAGAATCTGTCTACCCGGGCCGGTCTTCTGCAACGCCGGCTCGACGTCATCACCGTGAACCCGGGATTGCAGGCGGATCTCCGAATCGCTCAGGTAAAGACCCTTTTTGAGGATGAGGGGGTCGACGTCGTCTTCGGCTGTCTGACGGCCGCCTGCATGCGGGAGCTGGAGCCCGTCATCAACGCGGTCGACGGACTGCTTGTCTATCCTTACGCCGATATTGGGCTCGACGGTAGCAGCCATCTGCTCACCACCGGCTCGCTGCCAAACCAGTTGCTGCTGGAGCCGACCGCCTGGTCGGCGGAACGCTTTGGCAAGCGCTTCTATCTGGTCGCATCCGATTCTCTTTACGGACGCGTCGCAAGAGAGATCTTGCTGCATGAGCTGGACCGCGTCGGGGGCTCCTTTGTTGGCGAGATATTCCTGGATTCCACCTTCAAGGATGGTGCGAGCATTGCTGCAGATATCCTGCGGGCGCAACCTGATGTGCTGATCAATCTCGTTGTTGGCGATGCGAACGTACCGCTTTACAAGGCCCTGCACGCGGCAGGCGCCGGTAACGGCGCAATTCCCACGCTCTTTTTTGGTAACGCGGGTCGAATCGATTTGGAGAGCATTGGTTGGGAGGCCGTAGCTGGCAATTTTGCCGTTTCGTTCTACGACCCGGCCAACAAATCGGACACCAATCGCGAGTATCTGAAGGCCTACGCACGCAAATTTGGCCCCAGGGAAGTGCCTGGCCCCTGGGGCGAAGCCGCTTACTCCGCCGTCATGGTGTGGGCGGACGCCGCCAGACGAGCCAGAAGTACGCAGCCGAGAGAGGTCGAAGCCTACATTGAAGGCACTGTTATCGACGCGCCCTCGGGTCGCCTCGAAATCGCCCGCGGCAATCAGTTTCCACTACGTAGACCGTTGATCGCGGAGATCAGCAGCTCTGGCGTTATGAACACGGTCTGGCAGGCGGAAAGCGCTATTCCCCCGCAGAACAATGCCATCGCTATGGCCAAGACCGACTGGGATCGGTTTTTAGATGGCCTTTATCGAGGGTGGGGTGACAACTGGGAGAAGCCCGCCCTATGAGCGAGTCCTCTCGAGCCGACGAACGGCGCGCGCGCCGACGCCTGAATAGCCTGCGTAATCGGCGTCGCAGCTTAGGCTATCGCGTGAATCGGCAATTGTCCCACGCCCTTGGCTCGTTCCTTTCGACGCTACGCGAGGGGGTCGCGAAGATCCGTCAGGGGTTTGCACGCGTGGCTGCGGCATTGGAGCGCGCAACGGATCGCTCACTGACTGCCGTGCTTGATGCCCTGAGGCGCAACCGGCTGCTTAGATTCTTGTTCGGCGCGGGTTTGCGCCGCGCGATTTTCATCCTTGGCGGCTTCGCTGGGTTGCTGCTGCTGCTCTACGACAGTCTGTTCATGGTGGGTGTCACAGACAACGCAGTGATCGTTCGTCTTGGTCGTTACGACCGCATGATCGATCCCGGACTGGCGATCAAGCTGCCGCTCCTGGAGAAGCAGCTCATGGTCAACACCCAGCTCCGTCTGGAGGAAAATTTCGGTTTCCGACAGTACACCCCGCCTCCACGGCCACAGACCGAACGCGAGCAGGCGCGCGCGGAGCATGTTTCCGACGCGGTGATAGAGGCGGTCGAAGCCAATGTCGATGGCCGACACACAGGGGTCGTGACCGAGGAATTGCGGCGGGGCCCGCCTCTGCCAAAAGACTATGCCGCCTCGCTTGATCCCCCGCCGGAACCGCCGCCCGACCCAGAAGCCGACACGGCAGACGTGCTCGAACGGGTGGAAATCACCGAAGAGGCGCTGGAGAACGTGATTCCGCCGGACGGCAAAATCCCGATTCCTGCTGACATGAAAATGATGACCGGCGACCTCAATGTCGTCTACCTCACATGGACAGTGCAGTACGAAATCGTGGACGCCAAGCAGTATCTCTTCCGGGCAGAGGACGTGACACGCACACTGCGCGACCTCGCAATCGTTGGCATGCGTACGGCGGTGGGTGATCTGTTGACGAGTGACGTGCTTGCTAATGGGCGGGAGGCGATCGCCGAGTCAGCGCTGCGCTTCATGCAGACGCAGATCGACCGTTATGGGCTTGGTCTCGAAATCAAGGAAGTCATCATCCTGGACGCCAACCCGCCGGACGAAGTGCGGAGCGCCTATCATCTGGTCAACCAGGCCAAACAGGAGATGGAACACCTCATCAACCAGGCCCAAGCCGAGTACAACAGCGTCATTCCCCATGCGAAGGGCAAGGCGGAACGGGTGGTGGCCGAGGCACGCGCTTATGCGCTCAATGTCGAAAACCGATCGCGCGGCGAAGCCGAGCGCTTCCGGCAGGTTGAAGCCGCTCACCGCTTGGCACCCGAGGTTACCCGTGACCGACTGTACCTTGAAACCATGGAGAGCGTTTACGCTAGCACGGAGGTCACGCTGGTCGACAGCGATCTGCGCGGCATTTTACCCGTGTTCCAGCGCGGCACCGTCGCCGACCCGCTTGCTCTAGGCAGCCAGGCACCCGGGCACTCTGTCACGGGCACAACCGAGGCGCGTGTCAACGAGGCGCCGGCCCAGATCGTTCTGCCAGAACCCGTGGAACAACCCATGCATCTGCCGCAATCGAGCGCGGTACGCGAGACCCCTTGGGCTCCGCAACCTCCGCTCAACGAGGAACCGCCGCCGCGTCCGCCCGCTCCGGCTGTCGATTCCAAACTCAACGAAGTTGCCCCGCCCAAGGTGCATGGACAGTCGGAAGGCGTGCCACGATGACATCAGACAGCCGCCGCGGCCGAGCTTAAGCGCATGTGGAACATAGCCTTCTACCTCATCCTGGCAACTTTCGCGGTGCTGCTGCGCTTCGGCACCTTCATCGTCTATGAAGGATCCCAGGTGATCCTGACTCAGTTCGGAGCGATCGTAGGCTCTCCCTACTCGGAGCCGGGACTTTACTTCCGGCTACCGTTTCTGCAGCGGACGCACTACTTCGACTCGCGCATTCAGACGTGGGAGGGTTACCAGAACTACGTGCCTACTCGCGACCGGTTGTACATCGGCGTGGAAACCGTTGCTCATTGGCGCATCCGCGATCCTGGGCTCTTTCTAGAGACGCTTTTCACCGATAAAGCTGCTCGCGCGCGACTTGACAGTATCATTGGAGGCGCGGTGAAGGACGCGGTGGCGGCGCATGGTCTGGTCGATACCGTCCGCAGCACGAACAACGTGCTCGCCAATCGCGGCAAGGCAGAGAAGATCAATCAGGCCGACCTTACGGTGGATGAGCGCCGAAGTCGAAGACTCGATTCTGAGTGACCTCGAGTCGGTATCGGTCGGCCGGATGCACTTGTCGGAGAAGATGCTGCAAAACGCGTCGACGGATGCCGAGTCCCTCGGTATTGAGATCCTGAACGTCTTCATCAAGCGCATCACCTACAATCCCACCGTGGAGCGTATGGTGTTCGAGCGCATGATCTCCGAGCGCCATAGGGTTGCAGAACGACTTCGATCCATCGGTCGCAGCGAGAGCGAGCGAATACGAGGAGCGATGGCCGAGGACGTGCAGGACATTATTGCTCCCGCAGCTCGAGAAGCCGAGATCCTGAAGGGCGAGGCCGATGCGAAGGCAATCCGGGTGTACGCGGAATCGTTCGGCCAGGATCCGGCCTTCTACCGATTCTGGCGCACGCTGACGGCTTACCAAAACGCGCTGCCGGAACGTGCACAAATTTTGGGATCACTCGATTCGCGCTTCTTTCGCCTGTTGAATGAGGGTGAGAACACCACTGAAGCGTCATCGAATGCTACAACCGACGGGGCTGCGTTGGTCGAACCCTCACCCGATCTGGACACGATCGATAAAACGGCGGCGCTGCTGCAACTGATCGAAGCCGATCCAACTCAAACAAACGCTCCAGCGCCGGAGCCCGCGCCATGATGGAACCGGCCGTTTTGGGCCTCTTGTTACTTGGGGCCGCCGCCGGTTTTTTCTCCGCCCTGTTGGGCGCGGGAGCCGGGGTGTTGATCGTGCCCGTGCTCACCCTCTTCGGGCTCTTTCCTGTCGCCGGATCAGCGTCTTCCGTCGCGGTAGCCATGTGTTCCATCACCGCAGCGCTGCAGATCCGCAAGCGATTCACCGGCCCTGACGCGCTACCCTGGCAACCGGCGGCACTGCTCGCGGGTTCTGCCTTCTTAACCGCCCACCTTGGGGTGAGTATGGCGGAGCTTGCGCCCCTGTTCGCCGTTCCCCTCGTGCTTTCCGGTCTTGTCTTCCTCAACCTGGACCTGTACACGCGAGTCGAACGACGGCTTATCGGCCGCACCGTGATCGGCGATACGCCGCCCGAGGCCTTTTTCGGCCGCTATATCCTGTTCGGCGCCCTGACCGGCACATTCGGTGGCATCTTGGGCAGCGCGGGCGGTCTTATGCTGCTACCGCTGCTCCTTGCTTACTGCGGGATGACCACCCGACAGGGCGTCTACTACTGCCTGATGATGATGCTGGGATCCTCACTCTCAGCCGTGAGCGCCCAGCTTTACTTTGGCTTCCCGGATCTTTCGATCGGCATCCCGCTCGGTTTTGGCGCCATTATCGGGGGCTATGTCGGCGTGCTCGCCATTGAGCGGGTTAGCGAACACACCATCCGCGTGCTCAGCCGAGGGTTCCTGACCGAGCTCGCGTTATTCCTGTTCATCATCTGGTTCTTTGTTTGAAGGGCACCGTTTGAAGGGCGCCGCGCTTCAACACGGCCCCACTATCCCCGAATCCCCACCGCACGCGACCCCTACGGCACACACGCGTGAGCCGTGACGTTCCTTCAGGCGAACATAAACCCCTCATAACCGCGGGCGGCCACGCCATCGCAGATGACTCGATAAGGGCCGACGCCGCCCGCGTACGGCATGAACACCCGGGGTTTGCCGGGCACGTTCGCGCCGAGATACCACGAGCCGCCTTCGCCGAACAGCGTTTGCGCGGCCACCTGGTTGACGTGTTCGACCCACTGATCCTGCGCCGCAATTGTGGTGTCGACGCGGGTCTGTCCGTTGCGACGCATGGTCTCAAATAAATCCATAATCCAGTCCACATGCTGTTCGATCGACACCAGCATATTCGACAGCACCGAGGGACTGCCTGGACCCGTTATCGTGAAGAGGTTCGGGAACCCGGCCACCATTAACCCAAGGTAGCTGCGCGGGCCAGCCGCCCAGTCATCCGAGAGGCGCTGTCCGCGATCGCCGCGAATCTCAATGCGCTGCAATGCACCCGTCATGGCATCAAAACCGGTGGCGAGCACCAGCGTGTCGAGCGGGTATTCACGGTCGTGTGTCACCACACCGCCCGCCGTAACGCGCTCAATCGCGTTGTTCGCCACGTTTACCAAAGTCACGTTATCCCGGTTATAGGTTTCGTAATAATTGGAATCGACGCAAATGCGTTTGGTACCGATGGGGTGATCGGTGGGGCAAAGCGCTTCTGCGGTGACCGGATCGCGGACGATAGTCCGTATCTTCGAGCGCACGAAATCCGCCACGATCTTGTTCGTGTCACGGTTAAGTAGGCAGTCGGCAATAGCCCCCATAAAACGCGCACCGCCATGACTCCAGTAGCGCTCGAGAATGTCGGTGATTTCCATGTCGGAAAGCCCAGCCGCCGTCATCGCGCCCGGCGCCCGCTCCCGGGGCACAATCTCCAAATCGCCAAAGCCCGACCCCGCACCACGTTTATGCAGCGCCCGATGCTCTCGGTAGTGGCGTTTGAACTCGGTGACCCAGGCAGGATCAAGCGGCGCGTTACAGGCAGGCACGCTGAAGTTGGGCGTACGCTGAAACACCCACAGGTGCTCGGCCTGCTCCGCGATGACAGGAATGGCTTGAATGCCCGAAGAACCCGTTCCAATGATGCCGACCCGCTCCCCGTCAAAACGCGTTTCGCGGCGCGGCCAAAGACTCGCCTGATAGAGCTTGCCGCGGAACTCATCGATTCCCGGGATGGTCGGGCGCTGGGGTACCGACAGGCAGCCCGTGGCCATGATGCAGAAGCGGGCTCGCGCGCGGTCACCTCGATTGGTCTCGACGCTCCACTCACCCGCAGCAGCATCGAATAGGGCGCGGGTCACCGTCGATTCGAAACGAATGTCCTGACGGAGCTCAAAGCGATCCGCCACATGCTCCGCGTAGCGCAGGATCTCGGCCTGACCGGCGTAGCGCTCGGTCCACTCCCATTCCTGCTCGAGCTCCGGCGAGAAGGAAAACGAGTACGCCAGACTTTCTGCATCGCAACGAGCACCCGGGTACCGGTTCCAGTACCAGGTGCCCCCCACATTGTCCCCTTGTTCGTAAGCGCGAGCCGAGAGTCCCATCTGCCGCAGACGGTACAGCAGGTACAACCCCGCAAAACCGGCGCCGACGATGACCACATCGAACCGCGCATCGCGGTCAATCGATACACTCGGCGAGACGATATCGGCCGCTGACATGAAAGAACTCCTCTGGAATCACGGGTGACACAGCGCGACGACTCTCCCACCGAGGCGCCCCGCCAGCCAACAGCGAGCATAACAAGGATGGACGGTAGCGAACCAGAACGCCGTTTCTGCTAATCTAAAACCGTGAAGTTGCGCCTAACACACGAATTATCAACGCGTTTTCTCGCGGCATGGCTCGTGCTCGCCCTGCTTACAGCTGGCTCCGGTTGTTCGAGCCGGGGTGATCGCCCAATGCTTCCGCCGGTTGAAGAGGCCGGCGCACCACGACCCGTCGATCCCGGTGACGTGGTCTCTCAGGTGGCGCTCTCAATGATCGGGGTACCTTATCGATACGGCGGCGCTGCGCCAACCGGGTTCGACTGCAGCGGGCTGGTCTGGTATGCGCATCTCCAGGCAGGTATCCCCGTTCCGCGTACTGCCGCAGAACAGCTGCGCACAAGCCGCACATTATCCGGAGAGCCTCTGCGTCCCGGGGACCTGCTCTTCTTTGACACGTCGTGGCGCAGCGGCCACGTGGGCATTTATGTGGGTGAGGGCGATTTCGTGCACGCCCCTTCTTCCGGTAAGCAAGTCATGCGAAGCACGATACGCGAAGGCTATTTTTCCCGCCGTCTGCGCAGCGCAGGACGATTCATCGAGCGTTAATGCGAAGATTGTGCACCGAGGCGCGCGCGCTGGCTTCGCCCAAAATCTCGCTTTCCCGGCGCGGTCGCGCAAAGAAGAACCCCTGCGCTGAGTCGAATCCAAGCATAGCCACACCCTTGGCCTGTTCTGCCGTTTCGACCCCTTCAGCAACGACTTGCAGACCCAGTCCCTTGCCCAGTCCGACGATCGATCGCACGAGTTCGAGACTGCGCGTATCGCCTTGCATCGCCGAGACGAAGCTGCGATCGATTTTGAGCACATCAATCTCAAGACTGTTGAGGTAACTAAGCGATGAATAGCCGGTGCCAAAATCGTCGACGGCAATCACTACGCCCAGCATGCGAAAGGCGCGCAATACCGCGCGCGCGCGCTCCGGCTGATCCATGAGCATGCGCTCGGTGATCTCTAGATGCAGTTGTCCCCGACCGAGACCGTTCTGTTTGAGCGCGAGCCATACATCGTTAAGGATCGTCGGCGAAGCGAGATCCGCACTGGAAATGTTGACGCTGACATACAGATCATCACGCGCTAGCACAGATTTGAGCCGCATGAGCGCCGCGCAGGCCGTATCGATGGCCCAACGGGTCGCTTCGATGATCAGTCCACTGGTCTCCGCAATCGGAATGAAGACATCCGGCGGGATGAACCCGTCAACCGGATGGCGCCAGCGCATCAATGCTTCAAAGCCGCGCAGCGAACCGTCCTGGGCCGCCACGATCGGCTGGTAGTGCAGTTCAAGGTCGCCGTTCGCGAGCGCGGCGCGAAGATCATTCGACAAACGGATGCCTTCAATCACCTGACCACGCTCCGCGTGCCCACGCTCGAGCGCTTCCGCCGGCGCCGATCGATCCTGACTCGCAATCTCTGCGGTCGCGAGAATGTCTCGGTAGCGGTTGAGAATGACTTGGGTGGTCAAACGCAGGACTGGGTCAGCCTGCATCAGGCGACGACTGAAGTCCTCTTTGGAAATTCGCAGCAGGCGACAGTCCTCGAGCGCTCGCACCGTCGCGGTTCGCGGGGCGTCATCGACCAGTGCCATCTCGCCGATCATCGTCTCTGCGCCGCGGGTGCCTACCCGCTGCTGCCGTCCATCGGGCTTCTGCAGCACGATCTCGACGCGCCCAGCTTCGATGATGTAGGCGCAATCTCCGTCTTCACCCTGACGAATGATGGTTTCACCTGCGCGATAGGAAACGCGCGCATTCCATTGGGACATTCACTGATGCTGCGCTGATACGGACCTTTGAATCTTGGCTCGAAACGTGAAGGCTGTCGAAGTCAGTTCGGAGGCCGGCGCGCAGAGCGTGACCGAGGTCACACTTTGCGCCGCCGGCATCAGGGCTTCAGAACTGATTCATCGTGTTTGCTGCGCCACCTGCGAGCAGCGCTTTCTCACCGAGGAAATATTCCTTGTGATCATCGCCCACGTTCGAACCGGCAAGATCCTGGTGCTTGACCGCGGCGAGCCCACGACGAATCTCCTGACGCTGCACATCGCGCACGTAGGCGAGCATACCCAAATCGCCGAAGTAGCCTGCGGAGAGGACGTCGGTCGATAGCGCCGCAGTGTGATAAGTCGGCAGCGTGATCAGGTGATGGAAAATCCCTGCTTCCCGCGAGGCGTCGCGCTGGAAGTTTTGCACGAGGCGGTCCGCCTCAGCAGCGAGCGGCGTTGCGTCAAGAGCGGCGTCCATCAGACCCTTGTCGACAGTCTTCGGATCCGGGTAAGCCGACACATCCTTGCCTGCCTTTTTCCACTCCGCGTACACCTGCTCGCGGAACGCGAGCGTCCAGTTGAACGAGGGCGAGTTGTTGTAAACCAGCTTCGCCTCCGGCCGAACCTTACGGATTTCACTCATCATCGCTGCGATCTGCGCGACGTTAGGCTTCTCGGTTTCGATCCAGAGCAGATCGGCACCGTGCTCAAGGCTCGTGATGCAGTCGAGTACCACGCGATCGAACCCGGTGTCTTCCCTGAATGCATACAGACCGTTGTCGAGCCGCTTCGGCTTGCAGAGCCTGCCACCCTGATGAATGGTGACATCACCGTCTTTGAGTTCATTGATGTCGTTGACGGGCGTCGCCTCGAGGAAATCGCAGTATTGACTGCCAAGATCGCCGGGCGAAATGGAGACCGGTACTTTCTGTGTCAGTCCGGCACCCAGTGAGTCCGTGCGCGCAACGATAATGCCATTGTCGATGCCGAGTTCCAGAAAGGCGTACCGCACAGCATTGATCTTGGAGACAAAATCTTCGTGGGGCACGGTGACCTTGCCGGCCTGGTGACCACACTGCTTGGCGTCGGAAACCTGATTCTCGATCTGAATCGCGCAGGCGCCCGCCTCGATCATCTTTTTGGCGAGCAGATAGGTCGCTTCCTCGTTGCCGAAGCCTGCGTCAATGTCTGCGATGATCGGCACCACGTGGCTTTGGTAGCCGTCGATGCGCGCCAGAATGTCGTCGCAGCTCGCCCCGCGGGCACGTGTCTCGTCCAACTCGACGAAGAGATGCCGCAGCTCGCGCGCGTCAGCCTGCTTCAAAAAAGTATAGATTTCTTCGATCAACGCAGGGACCGAGGTCTTTTCGTGCATGCTCTGATCAGGTAGCGGTCCAAACTCGGAGCGCAGCGCCGCCACCATCCAGCCGGACAGATAGATATACCGACGCTGGGTCGAATGGTGGTGCTTCTTGACCGCCATCATGGTCTGCTGCGCAATAAATCCGTGCCATGCACCCAGGGACTGGGTGTATTTGCCCGAATCGAGATCGTAGGCCGCCATGTCGCGCCGCATGATGTCGGCCGTGTACTGGGCAATATCGAGCCCGGTGCGGAACCGATTCTGCAAGCGCATACGCACCGCATACTCCGGGTTGATCGCCTTCCATTCATCTCGTTGGCGCAGCACGGCGCGGACGGTCTCGACTTCCTTCAGGTATGCAGACATGGACACTCCTTGGTCACCCGGTGCAATGGGCGCGCACCTTAGCAGCGGCGCCAATTCAAAAAAATGGAATATCTAACAACCAATAGATTCTCAACAAGAATAGGTTGCATCGAATGGCGGCGATCCCTGACCATCGGAATTCGATCAGGGGGCGCCGCATGAAGCTTAGACGGGTATTGGCGTGGGTCAGCGTCGGCGCTGTGATCGTCGTCGCTATCGGGATCACGTTGTCACGTTATGCGCTCTTCATTCCCGGCTGGCTGACCGACTGGCGCGATCCGATCCAGCCTACGAAGGCGATCGAGTGGGCCCGCCCGATACCGGGAAACCCTTCCGGCGCACCGCGCCCGCCAAACATAGTGCTTATCCTCGCGGATGATCTGGGCTGGAACGACATCACCCGCCATGGCGGCGTGGCGGGCGGGACGGTACCCACCCCTCATATCGACGGTATCGCGGCTGCGGGCGTTGAGTTTGCGAACGGTTATGCAGCACACAGCAGCTGTGCCCCCTCGCGCGCAGCCCTGCTATCCGGTCGCTACGGCACCCGCTTCGGGTTCGAGTTCACGCCGTTGCCCGACGCGATGGGGCGGATCACCAGCGCCCTGCACAATCGCGACCCGAGCAATCTTTATCCCATCCACTTGCCTACGGCATCGAGCGCTACGCCTGCACGGCCATTTGCGGAGCTCGTCATGCCAGGCTCCGAGATCACCCTGGCTGAGGTACTTCGAGACCGTGGATATCACACGATCCACATCGGTAAATGGCATCTTGGAGACACCGATGCCGCGCGGCCGCTCGCCCAGGGATTTGACGAGAGTCTCGATATGGCGAGCGGCAAGTACCTGCCCGATGACCATCCAGATGCGGTCAATTCGCGGCAGGACTTCGACCCGATCGACCAGTTCCTGTGGGCCACCTTCCGACACGCCGCGCGCTGGAACGGGGGGCCGCGCTTCGCACCGCCGGGATATATCACCGACTACTACACCGATGCGGCGATCGATGCCATTGCTGCCAATCGTGAGCGGCCGTTCTTTCTCTACCTCGCTCATTGGGCGGTGCACACGCCGCTACAGGCGCTCCGCTCTGACTATGATGCGCTGCCCCACATCACCCAACCGCGAGAGCGGGTCTACGCCGCCATGGTGCGATCGCTGGATCGCAGCGTGGGACGTGTGCTCGAAGCGCTGCGAACGCAGGGTCTTGAGAACGACACGCTGGTGATCTTTACCTCGGACAACGGAGGTGCCGGCTACATCGGTATTCCAGGGGTCAACCAACCCTACCGCGGTTTCAAGCTGAGCTTCTTCGAGGGCGGGATAAAAGTACCCTTCTTTATGCGCTGGCCCTCCCGCATCGCCGCAGGGACCCAAATGGTCGATCCGGTGCACCACTTCGATATCTTTGCAACGGCTGTGGCGGCGGCGGGCGGCACAATGCCCACGGATCGCACCCTCGACGGCGTGAACCTGATGCCCTGGATCACCACGGAGCAGACGGCATCCAGACCGGCAACGCCCCCCCACAACGCGTTGTTTTGGCGCAGCGGGCATTACCAGGCTGTCCGCACGGAACGATGGAAGCTGCAGCGCTCGGAGCGACCCGAACGAATCTGGCTGCATGATCTCGCGAACGATCCGACAGAGCAGCGCGACCTGAGTAGTGCGCAGCCCGGTCGGGTCGACGAGCTCACAGCGCTGCTCGATGCGCATAACGCAGAGCAATCCCCGCCGGCTTGGCCCGCAACGCTCGAAGTACCCATCTTCATCGACAAAACTGGCGAAGACGCGCAGGACCCCTCGGACACCTACGTCTACGTCCCGAACTAACCGCGAACGCGCACAAGGAGAAAGATCAATGCGACGCAGTGCGCCGTACCTGTTCGCGCTTCTAGTCTTGACAAGCGGCGCAACGTTTGCGTTCCGCGCCGAGATCGCAACATTTCTGCTCACGCGACTGGCGGAGCAGTCGCTCGCACGAGACCAGATCGCCGCGCTCGGTCCTGGACTGCATGTGCTGTTCTGCGGCGCGGGCGGTCCCATGCCGGATCCCGCGCGCAGCGGACCCTGCCTGGGTCTGATTGCGGGTGATCGGATCGTCGTGATCGATGCGGGGACGAACGGCGTTCGTAATCTGCTGCAGCTGGGCTTTCCGCCCGGTCGGATCGAAGCCGTATTGCTCACCCACTTTCACTCCGACCACATTGACGGCCTCGGCGAACTCGCGATGCAGCGCTGGGTTGGTGGCGCGCACACGACACCCCTGCCCGTGCACGGCCCCGATGGCGTCGACCAGGTTGTCGCAGGGTTCAACCTCGCCTACGCCGCCGATGCCGAATACCGCAGCGCCCACCACGGCGCGGCGGTAGCTCCACGGGCAGGCGCGGGAATGACGGCGCTGCCATTCGCGCTTCCTGGACGCGGCGCGACGGTCACGGTCATCGATGATGGCGCACTTCGAATCGAGGCGTTCGCGGTGGACCATGCCCCGGTCGAACCGGCCGTAGGCTATCGGGTCAGCCATGCCGGGCGCAGCGTGGTGATCAGCGGCGACACGGCGCTTATTCCGGAAATGACGACGCTCGCGCGGGGCGCCGACGTCTTGATTCACGAAGCCTTGGCTCCCGCGCTGGCTGCGCGTCTCCAAACGGCAGCAGAGACAGTCGGACAGCCGCGAATTGCCCGTATCGCTGCCGACATCGTTGACTACCACGCCTCGCCGCGCGATGCGGCGGGTGTCGCCGCAGCCGCCGAGGTGAGAGTCCTCGTGCTGCACCACATCGTGCCGCCACTGCGGTTACCCGGCGCGGAGTCGGCATTCCTCGACGGGGTCGACGAAGTTTGGTCTGGAAGCACTGTCGTTGCGCGCGACGGCACGCTGGTATCACTGCCTGCCAATGACACGCGCGTCGATGTGTCAGAGCTGCGCTGAACCGCACGCTCAACAAAACTCTGGGGACCCTCAAGCCATGCACCACGATGTAAACCTCATCGCTACCATCGCCTGGGCATTGGGGGTTGCCATGGTGCTCGGCCTGATCGCCACGCGCCTACGCTTGCCCACTCTGCTCGGATATCTCCTCGCGGGCGTCGTCATCGGTCCGTTCACGCCAGGCTATGTGGGTGATCAGGCGCTGGCCGGGCAACTTGCCGAAATCGGCGTGATGCTACTCATGTTCGGCGTCGGACTTCATTTTTCCGTCGACGATCTGCTCAAGGTCAAGTCCATCGCCCTGCCCGGCGCTTTGCTGCAGATCAGCGTGACCGTTGCGCTCGGTACGCTCTCTGCGGTGGCCTGGGGCTGGTCGATCTCTGCCGGATTGGTGTTCGGTCTGTGCCTGTCAGTCGCAAGCACGGTCGTATTGCTGCGCGCACTCGAGGGCAATGGTCAGCTCGCCACAGGCAACGGCCAAATCGCAATGGGGTGGCTGGTGGTCGAAGACCTGGTGATGGTGCTCGTGCTGGTTCTGATTCCCGCCTTGGCCAACACCCCCGACAGCAACGCCGGCGCGACGCTCACAGCGCTGATGACCGTGCTTGGCAAAATCGCCGTCTTCATCGCGATGATGCTCATCGTCGGCAAGCGCCTTCTGCCACGAGCGCTCTGGTGGCTCGCGGAAACGGGATCACCCGAACTGTTTCGCCTTGGAGTCACCGCAGTCGCCATCAGCATCGCCTTCGCCGCGGCGGAGCTGTTCTCCGTCTCCTTCGCATTGGGCGCGTTCTTTGCCGGGATGATGCTGCGAGAGTCCGAATTCAGTCAGCGCGCCGCCGAAGAAACCCTGCCCTTACGCGATGCGTTCGCCGTGTTGTTCTTCGTGTCCGTCGGCATGCTGATCGATCCCGCCATACTCTGGAGCGCACCCATTGCGCTCGCGGTCACGGTATTCATCATCATCGTCGGCAAGACCCTGGTCGCCATTGCCCTCGTGCTTGCGCTGCGTTACCCCGCAGGCACGGCCATCACCGTCGGCGTGAGTCTTGCCCAGATCGGGGAATTTTCCTTCATTCTCGCAGGGCTCGGTACGTCCCTGAACCTGATCCCTGCGCAGGCACAAAGTCTGGTCGTCGCCGGGGCGGTGATCTCCATTGCGTTGAATCCCGCACTGTTCCGCTTGGCAGAACCGCTGCTGAAGAGGCTCAAGCGTCAATCCGTCAATGCTTCGACACTCGATCGCCGGCAGGACCCGCTCAATCAACTGGCGCCCGAAAGCACAGACGCTCTGAATGAGGGCCACGTCATCATCCTGGGCTGCGGGCGAGTGGGCAGCAGTGTCGTCGAAAGGCTCGCGAGCGCGGGCCGCGCGTTCGTTGCCGTCGACTCGCGAACCGAAACGGTCGCGGCTCTGCGCGCCCGTGGTATACCCGCCTTGGTCGGCGATGCCGGCGCGGAAGACACCCTACGCGAGGCCCGGGTCGAAAATGCAGCGCAGCTCGTGATCGCGATCGATGACCCCGTGATCGCTCACCGCGCAGCCATTCTCGCTCGCCACCTCAACCACGAGGTGGCGCTCTATATTCGCGCGCAAAACCCTGGAGACGCCGAACTTCACGCGGAGCTAGAACGGTGTCGCGCCTATGTCCCGGAATTTGCGCTGGGTCACCGAATGGCCGACGAGGTGCTTGCGCGCTAACGCCTTAAGCCATCTGACGCATGAACGTCGCCAGATCGAAATAATCGCGCCACGCCACAATCAGCCCATTTTCGATCTCGAATGTCCCCATCACCGGAACCACGAGATGCTTTCCATTCGGCAGATCGAACGCGTCCAGCCGCTCGGTCAGCACTTTGTTACCGTTCTCCGCGATACTGATGACATCCCACTGCACCGCGGTGGGCTGCATGCCGAGAATCGCCGCGCTGGCAGCTGCCTTGCCCTCAAGCTTGTCCATGGGAATGTTGTGATAGACCACGTTATCCGCGAGCAGCCCGATGACCCGGTCCCAATCGAGGCGATTCCAGGCATCAATGAATTCCATCACCAGCGCCGTATTGCCCGTTGCCATACTCATGTTCTTATCTCCTGACTGACTCAGCGTTGCCCGATACCCTTCCGGTCACTGCGCGGTCATGCCCGCATCGATGGTGAACTCGGCACCGGTCACATAGTTCGACTCGTCGGAGGCGAGGTAGAGAATGCAGTTGGCGATGTCTTCGGGTTGCCCGACTCGCGCGAGCGGGATACGGTCGCGACCCATCGCCACCTGAGACGCGTCTCGAGTCCCCACCGCTTGGGCCTGCATATTGGTCCAGATGACCCCGGGGTGGACGGAATTGCAGCGGATGTTATCGACCGCACCTTCCACTGCGATCGACTTGGACATAATCCGAACGCCGCCTTTCGAAGCCCCGTAGGCGACGCAAGTCGCCATGCCGACCAGCCCTGCCACTGAAGACAGGTTGACGATCGAGCCGCCTCCGCTCTGGCGCATCGCTTCCATTCCGTACTTGCAGCCCAAGAACACGCTGGTGAGGTTGACCTCGATCTGACGGTTCCAATCCGCAAGCGACATCGCTGTCAGCGGCTTCAGAACCGCGATCCCCGCATTGTTCACGAGCACGTCTAGGCGCCCATAGGTTTCCAGCGTGCTCTGCATGACCGCCTGCCACTGGTCCTCGCGCGTCACGTCATGCTTAAGCGCGACAGCCTCGCCACCGTCCGCACGAATCGCGGCGGCACAAGATTCCGCGCCCTCCAGATTGACGTCGGTCACCACCAGACGCGCGCCCTCCCGGGCCAGCGTCAGCGCCGTCGTACGCCCAAGCCCCGGATCCGATGCCGCGCCGGTGACAATCGTGACCTTGCCTTGTACTCGCCCCATGTCGCTACTCCCCTGTGAATGCGCGCGAGTATGGCAAATCCTGTCGTGCATCCGGTAGTGTGTTGCGGGTATCGTTATATCGACGATCGTGACACTTGGGGGGAGCTGATCATGACTAATTCCACGCACGCCGAGGGCTCGGGCGCCTGGGCCGCCGACCGTATTGCCCTGCAGGACGTGATGCTGCGCTATGCAGCCGGCGTCGATGAACGCGACTTCGACATGTATGCCTCTTGCTTCGACGAAAACGTTCAAGTGGTTGGCTTTGGTGCGAACACCTACGAAGGGCGTGACGCCTGGGTCAGCTACGTCAAACGCGCGCTCGAACAGTACGGCCCAACCCAGCACATGCTCGGACCGCAGCTAGCCACCGTGAACGGCGATCGCGCGAGCTGCCGCACCGACGTTCAGGCGCTGCATTATCTGAAAGATCCCGCAGGCGAGATCCTCGTGCTCTGGGCAACCTACCGCAGCGATATGCAGCGCACCGCGGACGGCTGGAAGATCGTACGTCATGAGCTGGTGGCTCGGGGTACGCGCCAGTTCTGACGCCAACGCCCCGCGACCGACCAGCGCGGAGCCCGACGCCTCAGGCTGCGATCGCCACGGAGTGCCCCGCGGCGATAGCGGGCTGCGGCTTGTCACTTCACTGCGGCTAACCATCAACATTGAATGTAGCGCCGCCTTCAGGTTCAATCCGGTCGACTGCGACTAGGGGAGCAAACACTATGCAGACCGTACTCATCACCGGCGCCAATCGGGGCATCGGTCTAGAAATGGTTCGTCAGTATCTGGCCGATGGCGCGCGCGTGATTGCCTGCGTGCGCGATCCGGCTCGCGCCGATGCGTTGCGCGAACTGCCAAGCCAGGACCGCCTGACCATCGAGCAGATGGACATGGCTGATTTCGCCTCGATCACGGCAGCCCGCGGCCGCATTGGCGATGGCGCAATCGACATTGTCATCAACAACGCCGGCGTGGCCGGTGGCGCAAAGCAAGGCATCGACGACGTGGATCTCGACGACTGGCACGCCACGCTGAACATCAACACCATTGCACCGCTGATCGTGGCGCGCAGCTTCAAATCCAATCTGGCAGCCTCCGGCAATGGCAAGCTCATGAACGTAACCAGCCAGCTGGCGGCGTCGACCTGGCCCATGGGCGGCATGCTGATCTATTCGACCACCAAGGCGGCGCTGAGCAAGGTGGCTCAGGTGCTCGCAATTGACTGGAAAAATGAGCCAATCACCGTTGCCCTTATGCACCCCGGCTGGGTCAAGACAGACATGGGCGGTCCACACGCGCAGCTCACCGTTGAGGAAAGCGCCTCGGGCATTCGCGCGGTGATCGCAGGCATGGACAAAGCGGACTCCGGCAAATTCTACAAGTGGAACGGAGAGATCCACCCCTGGTAATACCCGGGGCGGATCAGCGGTGACGAAACAGGGGGAGTAAAGATGGGTAATCGACTTCAAGGCAAGGTGGCGGCGATCACCGGCGCGGCTAGCGGCTTTGGTGCCGCCATGGCACGGCTTTTTGTGGCCGAAGGCGCGCGCGTCGCGCTTGGCGACATCCAAGAGGGTCCGGGCAGCGCACTGGCGAGTGAGCTCGGCGACGCCGCGGTGTTCACCGTGTGCAACGTGACCAAAGAGTCCGACATCGCGGGTCTGGTGGACCTCGCCGTCAGCCACTTCGGGCAGCTCGACATCATGGTCAACAACGCCGGCATCGTCGGTGCCGTGGGCCCTATCGACACCACGCCGGCTGATGAATGGAAGGCGACAGTCGATATCCTGTTGAATGGCGTGTTCTACGGCATGAAGCACGCGGCACGCGTGATGAAGCCGCGGCAGACCGGCGCCATCATCAGTCTGGCGAGCACCGCAGGCATCATGGGCGGCCTCGGCCCACATGCCTACGCGGCGTGTAAGCACGCGGTGGTCGGACTCACAAAGAACGCAGGCGCAGAGCTTTGCCGGCATGGCATCCGTGTCAACGCCATCGCACCCGCGGGCATGGCGACCGCCATGGTCGCGAACGTTATGACCGGTGATCCCAAGGCCATCGAACAGACCAAGGCGGGTCTTGCGGCCAATTCACCGCTGCTGAACCGTCCGGGCGTCGCCGAGGACGTGGCGAACGCGGCGCTCTGGCTTGCGAGCGATGAATCCGGGTACACCAATGGTCACACGCTCACGACCGACGCGGGCATCACCACAGGCTCGACCACTGCCGGTCCTGCGTTCGGCGAATATCAGCCAATGATTCGGGAAGCCGGACGCAAAGGGCTCTAAGCGCACTGCGACGTCAGCTCATCTCGTTCAAGCAAATTAGAGGAAACATCATGATCAGCAGCGGCCCCATTGAAGACCGTCTCGCCATTCGCGAACTCGTAGACTCGTACAACGACGCCGTTATGCGTTTTGACGGCGATGCCTGGGCAGCCAACTGGCGCGACGATGCCACCTGGCATCTGCCTGGCGCGGGTCCCATCACCGGCAAATCGAACTTCTTCCCCATGTGGCAGCAGGCCATGAGCGGCTTCGAATTCGTCGGTTTCTTCGCGTCCGCGGGGCCGATCACCGTGGATGGCGACAAGGCACACGGCACCTGGTACCAGCAGGAATTCCTGCACCAGAAAGACGGCGTCAAGCGCAATGTCACCGGTCGCTACGAGGATGACTATGTGAAGGTGGATGGTCGCTGGTACTTCCAGCAGCGTGTCTACACCGTGTTGAACGCAAGCTGATACCCGATCGAGAACTTCAGCCACATCAGACCAGGACGGCGGTGGACCTCTACGAAACCATGAGCACTCTGCGCGCCGTCCGACGGCTGCGCCCGGAACCCATAGCTGAAGACGTGCTTGAGCGGGTATTCACCGCCGCGACCTGGGCACCGACCGGCGGCAATCTGCAGCCCTGGCGCATCATTGCCGTGCGGTCGCCAGCGACCAAACAGGCCCTCGAAGACCTCTATCGACCCCATTGGGACGCCTATGTCCCACGCTACCGAGACAAGATCGCGCACATGGCTCCTGCGCAGCAGGCGAGTTCGCAGCGGGCGTTGGACGCCGGCGACTATCTGGCGACGCACATGCATGAAGCGCCAGTCATTGCGGTGTTCTGCTTCAACCCGACGCTCATGACCATTACCGACCAGTTGCTCGATCGTCCGTCCGTGGTCGGTGGCGGATCCGTCTACCCGGCGGTGCAGAACCTGTTGCTTGCCTGCCGCAATGAGGGGCTTGGTTGCGTGCTCACCACGCTGCTCTGTATCGAAGAGGCCAAGCTACGTCCACTCTTGGCGTTGCCCTCCGATTGGCACACCTGCGCCTTCGTGCCCATCGGCTACCCGGTCGGCAAAGGTCATGGCCCTATTCGCCGCCGACCGGTTCAGAGCATGGTGTTCACGGATCGTTTTGGAGCGCCGTAACACGGCATCGAACCCACCACGATCCGCTCTGACGAATACTGTGAGCGCGCAACACAGCGCGCAGTTCAGCGCGCAGTAAAGAAGTCCGCGCGAGGAGTCATGGTCGAGTCGTACACGGGCTCTTTCAAATCACAACGGAACTTGTTGTTGTCCGCCCCTGCCAAGCCGATGGAACCGAGCAGATTACGCATGTTGAAGTAATTCTCGTGCTGGAAATGCGCAGCCAGAGAGGCTTCGTCTTCCCAGAGTTCGTAGACCGCAATGCGTCCAGGTACGCAGGGATCGGCTGAGAACACATAGGCATGACAGCCCGGCTCCTGATCGCGCGTCGCTTGCTGCAAAGGGCGAGCCTGCTCAATGGCCGCGTCGCGTTTTGCGGGATCGGCCAGGTCGATGGTGCCAGCAATGATGATCATGGGACGCTCTTTCCTCTTAACCCTTCTCAATGAAACCTTGAAAACATGCCCGCTGTTCGCGCACTGCAGACATGCTTTCAAGCACTCGATGCCCCCCTACGAGGGCTTGTGTGATCTGACGCTCAGCCGACCGCAATAATGTTGGGATCGCGGACCTTTGGACCGGAGTGATCCTGGTTGCGCACAGTTTCGGCAACACGACGCATGGGCTCGCGCAACATATCCTGCAGCTCGACCGAGGCGCCAACGCGGACTAAAGCACGCTCCATGCAGCGAAGCCATTGATCGCGCTCATCGGGACCGATCGCATACGGGGCATGCACGTCTGTCAGGCACATGGTGCCCTTGACGGCAAGGTATACCGGCGGCCCACCCATCCACTGAGTCAGATAGGCAGCCTGCAGACTTCTGACCTTGCCCAGGTCATCGCCATGCATCGCCCGTATTCCCGCCGCGTCTGAAGACTCATCCATCTCACGATAAAACGCGTCCGCCAGTGCGCGAACGCCATCGGAGCCCAGGATTTCATAGGGAGTCTGGGTGTCTTCCATGTCTAACCGCCGCTGTGTCTGCCGCTCAGTTCATTGGTCCGAAACGCGGCCGCGGGGGTTGCACCGCCCCGACCACGGAGATCTGCAGTTTGCCGTTCTCAACACGAATGGGAAAGGTCTGTATCGGTCGGGAAGCTGGCGCCGCCCGACACGCGCCCGACCGAATGTCGAACCGCGCCCCGTGCAATGGACAGATCACCTCATGACCGCGAAGACGTCCCGAACTGAGCGCCTGTCGGGCATGGGAGCAGCTGTTCGCCACGGCGAAATACTCTCCCTCGACCCGACAGAGCAGCACATCGACACCATCAATGCGCAGCGCCCGCATCTCGCCGTCAGCCAAGGTCGTGATCGACAGACCGTCGCTCACGCTACTTGACCCACTTCTTGGAGTCGCGGAACAGGTAGTCGTCGAGCGTCTTGTGGAAATGGCGCACGCGTAGCTCCTGCGTACCAACCCAGAGTCCGCGGAAGCCGCGGCTGTTCATGCCCTTCTGAATCATGGGCAGATTGGTCGCATCCTGGTCCAATACTTCACCCAGCGACTCATCACCATGACGGAACTGGCGGTGCGGCGGGCGCTCTGGCCAGGGCTCCCCTTCCGGAATCAGTGAGTAGTTCTGCAGGTCCCAATACATCTTGTTGGGATCACTCTCATGCGGTCGCTGGCGGAAAATCATCACGCTGTTGCAATGAATGTTCATCGTGATGTTGGGGAAGATCATGTAGTGGTAATCATCTGATAACTGATCATCGTTCAGCTCAGAGAAATCGAACCCCATCGCCTTGTCGTTCTTACGCAGGTGCGTCTGAATCGCACGGCGCACATCGAGCCCATTACCCTGGAACGTTTCCGGGTCCAGACCATAGGACGCCATGTACCCCTTCATACCGTCAGAAATCGTGGTGCCGTCCTCGACATGGGAGCTCACTGTGCCGAACGGAATGAGGTAGCGGCTGTGGCGCTCATAGACATCGATTTGCACATCGAGATCTTCGAGCCAGGACATCAGCTGAGGGTGCGTGCCCGCAACGTGATAGGCCTCATTAAACGCGTCTACCGACGCCTTCCAGTTGCAGTCCCACTCCACCGTTATGTCATTGACGAGCGCCATGCGATCGAAGTGATACGGATCGAGATGCTGCGGAATTATGCCGAGAAAATCGGCAAGAGGCTCTGCGTCCGGGTTCAGGTTGATCCATACCCAGCCGCCCCACGCTTCGCACGCCACGCGCCGGATCGACAACCGCTCCGACGGGGCTCCCTGCGGAAACGTCTGAATATCCGGTACGTTGATGAGCTCACCGCGCATGTTGTACTCCCACAGGTGATAGGAGCACTTGAAGGTTTCAGCGTGACCGCATTTGCCATAGGCCACCTGATTACCACGGTGCGAACACACGTTATAGAAAGCGTTGTACTGGTGATTTTCATCCTTGGTGATGACGATGCTCTCGTTACCGATCTCGGTGACGACATAGTCGCCAGGATGGCGCAGATCCCCTTCCCAGGCGCCCATCAGCCACGCCTTGGTCCACAAGCGGTCCCACTCGCGCTGCTTGAATTCGTGGGACACATAACGTTCGGCCGGAATGATGTCGTATCCCAGATCTGGATCGACTGCCTTTTCCATTGGCGTGCGGCTGGTACGCGGGTCGCCAAAACGTTCGACCTTACGAAAAACAGTCATGCCTTGCTCTCCCCCTGAGTTGCGCTTCCTTGACCCCGCGCCACGGCGCAAGCCAGCTCATACGCGGTGCATGAGGCACCCGCCGCCGCTGTCACGGACTCGAAACCGTCCGGGCCCGCACTGCGTACCTGCTCCTGTAATTCCGCGCTTTCCCGCATTCTTCGCAGGAAGCGCTCGGCGTTCTCGATTGACACTGTTCAGCCCCCCGTTGCGCTGCTATCGTCCATTGTGTGGCGCCATCAGAAACGGCTTTCCACCTCGCCGCATTCAAGCATGAATGCGAGTCGTGGACAGTGTAGCGCCATCCGGGATGTCTGGGGAGGCATCCGATATCAAACTTCGCGACCGGTCGAGCTCCAGGCGCACGCTGCTTCGGAAAATACCTAGTAACGCCGGTCGCCCGCTGAGGAGGGATTCCAAGATGAGCCTTATCCGACACCCGATCTGGCAATACGCCTGGTTCGTGCCAGATATCGATGAAGCCTGCCACAAGTGGAACAAAATGACTGGCGCCGGCCCGTTCCATGTCGTGCGGCACCACATTGCCGAAGATTTTCGCTATCGCGGGCAGGCGATCGAGGCTGACGTGAGTTACGCCTTTGGTCAGGCAGGCCCTGCACACGTCCAATTCATCGCTCAGCACGATGACACGCCGTCGATCTATCGCGACATGTACCGGAAGGGCGAGTACGGCTTCCATCATATTGGCCTGCTGATCTCCGATCTCGACGCCGAGATCAAGCGTTTCGAAGCGGCGGGCTACGACACCGCCTGCACACTCTGGGGCGGCGACTACGTGGCCTATATGGATTGCCGCAAAGACATGGGGTGTTTCGTCGAGCTCCATGGTGACGCACCCATCATCCGCACCCTGTTCGAGAAATGGCGCCAGGACCATCTGAACTGGGATGGTAAGACCGACCTGATCCGCGAGGCGCGCTGACGCGAGCCTGCACGCTAACCGTTGCAGGGTGCGCCCAAGCCCGCTACATTCACGTGCGCTGGTCCATTACTGGAAGTATGCGGCAGCAGACTGGTTCAAGTTACGCTTGCCTCAATCTGCTGCGCAGCATCAGGGCCGCATTCACAAGGGGGATTAACATCATGCGAGTACGCTCTGGTCAGGGGCGGGCGTGTGTTGCCGACAAAGGAATGCGTGAGCACTCCTGGCAGCGTCGCCTCGTCAGTTTCGGCTTTGCCGCGGGTGTCGCGGCCACGGGGGCAGCGGGGGTTGCCGTCCCGGTATCTGCTGTCGCAGCATCTGCAAACGAGCAGGGGATGATCGAGGAAGTGGTGGTCACCGCGCGGAAACGCGAGGAGCGGCTCATCGACACACCCGTCGCGGTGTCCGCGCTCATGCAGGAAGAGGTAGAGCGCTATTACACCCGTGACATCACGGAGCTGACTGCCCGCATCCCGGGCGTCTCCATGAACCACGCGGCTGGCGGCGGCGCCGGCGGTAGCATTTTCATCCGCGGTGTGGGCAACCTCGCCGTCGATTACGGCGCCGACCAGCCGGTTTCGCTCGTCATGGACGGTATGGGCTTCCAGCGCGGGCATATCCTCGACACCGGCTTCTTTGACGTCGAGTCCGTAGAGGTGCTGAAGGGCCCGCAAGCACTATTCTTCGGCAAGAACAGCCCCGCGGGCGTCATTTCGGTCACCAGCGTGTCCCCGGAAGTCGGTGGCGAGATGGAAGGCTTCATCCGCACCGCCTATGAGTTCGAGACAGAAGACCCGGTCGTCGAAGCCGCGCTTTCCATGCCAGTGGGCGACAAGTGGGCGTTCCGTCTGGCGGCTCGCGGTCAGGATCAGCGCGGTGGCTTCCTTGAGAACACCGCACAGCCGATCGACCCCAATCCTACCGCCGATGGCGGCGAGGCAACCCGCGGTGCATCGTATGACGAATTCCCGCAACAGAAGCAGACCGTCGTTCGTTTCACCGCTGTGTTTGAGCCGACGGAGGCGCTGAGCGCTGAGCTCAAGGTGTTCCGCTCGTTCACCGAGCAGAACGACGCGGGTCGCACCGTGCTCTACGCCTGCGCGGATGGTGCGGGAGCGAATCCCTATTACCTCGGCTTTCCAGATACAAGCCAGACCTGTCCGAACAAATCGCCGAGGCTGAAGCGTAACGGCGCACTGCCGCCGATCAGCGTAGCAGAAGGCGCCCCCGGATTCGGGCCCGGTTCCGACTTCCACAACCAGCTCGAGAATGAAATTCAAACGCTCGAGGTGAACTGGGACATTGGCGACTTCACGTTGACCTCGGTGACAGGTCACTGGGACTACCGGCATCGGGAATATACGAACTACGACTACACAAGCTACGCTGTCGTCGTCTCGCGCCAGGGCGAGTCCGGGGAAAGCATGACCCAGGAACTTCGACTCACATCGAATTTCGACGGCCCCGTGAACTTCATGCTGGGCGGTTTCTATGAAGACATGGAGCGTGATCTGAAC
>JBMTYG010000012.1:0-41056 GCA_049454295.1 Pseudomonadales bacterium | reverse complement strand
GTTGCACCATGACCTCCTCCACCTCGGATCGCGTCACTCCGTGATTGAGCGCACCGGGAATGTGAACCGCCAGTTCTTCCGCTCGGGCGAGGATGGCAATGATCGCGACCGTCACAAGGCTGCGATCCCGCCGCGACAGGGTGTCGCGCGCCCACAACTCGCCAAACGCAAAATCAAACGCGAGTTCGCCGACGCCACCGAGCGATTCACCCAGCGTTGCTCGGGTCGCCGCAGGATCGCTACCAAAGCGCCCCGCCAGGAGCGTATCGAGGACACCCATCGCGTCCGACCAGCGGGCCGGGTCGTCTTTGGCGGCTGCTTCAACCCGATCAGGTTGCCGCGCAACCTTGTCCTCGGCGTTGAACGCGTCTGCGACGATGCGGGACGCCTGCATCGCCATCGGAAAACCGGCGTAACCGGCGACCTGAAGCACGACTTCCTCCACCTCGCTGCGTAAAACGCCATGCTGCAGGGCCCCACGTACGTGGCTCAGCAGTTCCTCCCGCGCGCCCTGTGTCGCCAGGAAAGCAACCACAATGAGACTGCGATCGCGCCGACTAAGCTCGGGGCGCGACCACAGGTTACCGAGCACATGATCGACCGCGAAGGATCCGAGCGCGCCGTGCTGCCGGACCATCGTCTCCGCCGCGCGGTCAGGGTCATACCGACCCCCGCCCAGCGTGCGCAACACATCGATCCCTCGAGCCCTTCGTTCCGCCTGCGTGCTCATAAGCCCTCCCGCGTCTGCAACCCCTGTTCACACTGGGCCGGATGATAGCGGAACTGTGAACTGACGCCTGCGTTGGTCTATGCACCCTATCCAACACAGACGACCGGCGCCGCCACGAGTTGCGCCATCACGGTGCGCGCCAGGAAGGGTTTGGGTAGACTCTCGCGCCCGCCCTGGGCTTTCGACCCCTCGATGAGCCTCCACATGGGCTGATATCGATCCCAACATGACTTTCAGATACGTCTATCCAGGTCCATTTGCGATGAAGCGGGGCACCCTCGATAGCCCGACTTTTGCCTACGAAACCTGGGGCACGCTGAATTCCGCACGGGACAACGCCGTGCTGGTCTTCACCGGGCTGTCGCCGTCAGCGCATGCGGCATCGTCAGCAGATGATCCTTCGACCGGCTGGTGGGAGGACATGATTGGTCCGGACAAGCCCATCGACACGACCCGATTCTTTGTCATCTGCGTGAATTCGCTTGGAAGCTGCTTCGGATCCACCGGGCCGGCGAGCATCAACCCGGCGACGGGTGAGCCCTATCGCTTGTCTTTTCCTATTCTGCATCTGGAGGATATTGCTCGAGGCGGAGCCGCTGTACTCGATCACCTTGGCATAGAAGCAGTGCACACGGCGCTGGGCTCCTCCATGGGAGGCATGACCGTGCTGGCGTTTGCAATGCTGTTTCCTGAGCGAGCGCGGGGACTCGTCTCCATCTCCGCCGCCGCACGCAGCCAGCCATTTGCCATCGCCATCCGGTCACTGCAGCGCGAGCTGATACGCTCTGACCCGGACTGGGAACGAGGTCACTACCCGCTGGACAAGGGGCCTCTTAAAGGTATGCGGCTTGCACGCAAACTGGGGATGATCAGCTATCGCTCGGCTGATGAGTGGGCAGAACGTTTCGGTCGCGAACGAGCAAACGTGCCGCAGTCAGAGCCTGGCGCGTTCGGTCTGGAGTTTGAAGTCGAGTCTTATCTGGAAGCCCACGCCATGCGCTTTGCCGGGCGTTTCGATCCCAACTGCTATCTGTACCTGTCCCGCGCAATGGATTTATTCGACGCCGCGGACCATGGCGGCACCCTGCGGGATGCTTTCGCCCGCGTCCGGCTCGACCGCGCTATGGTGATTGGCGTCGAAACCGACTTTCTGTTCCCTGTGGAGCAGCAAGAGGAACTTGCCGTTGAACTCGCCCGGCAGGTGCCCGACGTTCGCTTTCATCGGCTAGCGTCCCTGCAGGGTCACGATGCCTTTCTCGTGGATATGGATCGATTTCGTCCCCTGATCGCGCAGTTTTTCGACTAAGAATCCACCACGCTAATCCTCGAGCTCAGCATCGAGGTAATCGAGATCATGACTGAGACGTCTCGCTTCGAGGCGCTCCTCTATTGCCCGGCGAATCGCCAGCGCGCGAGCGTTTTGGTCTTTGTGGCTCAGGACTTCGTCGACCACCTTCAGATCGACATCACTGTCGTCGAACTCATCGAGACTATCGTCGCCGATGGCTGCGGAAAAACCGCTGGAGCTGGTGTCATTCGCGGAATCGTCTTCCGCGCCGCCTTCATCGACGTTTTCCAACTCGTCAATCGTCTCAAGCTCATCGCCGGTGGCCGCCGCGGCCTCGACGATGTCCTCTTCATCCGGCAGAAGTTCCTGTTCCGGGAGCTGCTCGGGTTCGTGCTTTTGCCGCTTACGCGCCATGGGCGATTCGCCGTTCGTCTGGTTCGATCTGCGCGCTTTTTAGGGCGCGACGCTCAGCCTGTCAAGCGCGCAGGATCCCCTGCGTGTAAAGCCACCGGCGAATGTCATGCAAGGCACCTCCGCATTGGCAAGAGATCCCTCGACGCCGACAAAAAGCCGGGTATTCGGCGCCAGGTGTTGCATCCAACTGCGTCCATGATCGTTCGCTTTGGACAACTCGCTATCCGGCTCGCGCCTGTCAGATCCACCGGGCCCAAGCGCTGCGGCGCCGGTGAACGCGACGCCATCAAAGCTGTAGACCACTGAACCAGGCGCACGATCAGCCGTGTGCAGGACCCGACCACAGGCGTGCCCAATGGAGACCCGTTCACCGTGTCCGAAAACCCGGTCGAGTCGTAGCGAGGCGCGTGAATGGCTGCCATCCGAACCGATTTGCGTTGAGCGCGACTGGACTGAAACGGCGTCCTGCGAACGCGACTCGCCGTGCATGGAATCCATGCTCGCCGCTCGAGCCCCCAACTGCGCGCACACGAAGTGCCGCTTCAGAGCCCGAATGGTGTCCACCGCCTGGGTATCGCAGCGCGTAGCCAGCATCCACTCGACCACCAGACCATTTGCGCGCACGAATTCGATCACAAGCTGGAGCGGCGTCGCCGATGCGTCCGCTCCATCCGTCGAACCCAGCAGATGGGCATCTACCAAGGCACAACGATCGCTCGCCGGATTTGTCACCACGTAGGCGATAACACCGGACGAACGATCGTGGAAAGGGTGGACCAGAAGGTGCATCACTACGCACTCAGCCGCCTGTTTGACTGCCCTTATTCTAAGCAGAGCATTCGACGCGCTTTTCCCGTCTTATTGCGAAAAACGTAAGTTAGATATAGGACAAAGACGAAGATGGGGGCCACGCGCGGGAAAATATTCGATCGATAATCAGGCAGCCTTGAGCGCGTCGGAGACAATGCCGAACATCTCCGCGATCTGCTCCCGTTCCATGACAAACGCTGGACCAAACTGCAGCGTATCTCCACCGTAGCGGACGTAGAGACCGTTCTGCCAGCAGCGCATAGCCACCTCATAGGGACGACGGGCGGGCTCATTGGGATACGACGCCAGTGTCAACGCGCCCGCGAACCCTAAGTTCCGGACATCGACCACGTGTGGATGATTGGCGAGCGCATGAATGCAGTCCTCGAAGAACCCGGCTTTAGTCGCCACCTGCGCATCGAGGCGCTCACGCTCGAAGATATCCAACGCGGCGAGTCCGGCCGCGCACGCGAGCGGATGCCCCGAATAGGTGTAGCCATGGGGAAACTCCACCATGTAATCCGGCCCGCCCGCGGTCATGAAGGTGTCGTAGATCGCCTGACTCGCAACCACAGCCCCAAGCGGTACCGAGCCGTTGGTAATTTGCTTCGCGAAATTTGCGATGTCCGGTGTCACACCAAAGTAGTGAGCGCCGGTAGGCGCGCCGCAACGCCCAAAACCTGTAATGACCTCGTCAAAGATCAGCAGAATGTTATGTTGATCGCACAAGGCACGAAGTCGCTGCAGGTAGCCCTGGGGGGGAGGAATCACACCAGCGGAGCCTGCGAAGGGCTCGACGATCACCGCAGCGATAGTGGACGCATCATGCAGGGCGATGAGCTCTTCGAGCTCGTTAGCGAGATGCGCGCCATGCGCCGGCTGCCCGCGCGTGAACCGATTCTCAGGCAGCAGCGTGTGTGAAAGGTGGTCAGCGTCAAGCGCAGACCCAAACAAACGCCGATTCGGTCCGATACCGCCGACCGAGATCCCACCAAAGTTGACCCCGTGGTAACCCTTGGCCCTGCCAATGAAGCGGGTTTTACTGGCTAACCCTTTTTGGCGCCAATAAGCACGAGCCATCTTCAGGGCGGTATCAGCCGCCTCGGACCCGCTATTGACGAAAAATACTTTATCGAGCCCTGTGGGCATGAACGCCCGAATTCTGCTCGCAAGCTCGAACGCCTTCGGATGTCCAAACTGGAAGGCGGGCGCGTAGTCCAACGTGCGCGCCTGCTCGCTGATCGCGGCCACGATCTCACGGCGTCCATGACCTGCCCCACAGCACCAAAGGCCTGACAAACCGTCGAGCACGCGCCGCCCATCAGGCGTGTAGAAATAGACGCCCTCCGCCCGCTCGATCAGGCGCGGGTTTCGACGGAACTCCCGATTGCCCGTAAACGGCATCCAATAGCTGTCCAGATCGATCATGCTGCCTCCTCCGTGAGCACCCAACCGGGTGACCCCCTCCGCATCTGCTTGACGCACAGCAAGTGCGCAACCATTGTACGGACCCGCGCTCGGGGGATGAAGGAGCCCTGCATGTCCGCACCAACGCCCGGCTTGTTCAGCGAGGCGACGCGTCGTTACGCGCTCGGCGTGCTGATCGTGGTTTACACGTTCAACTTCATCGATCGCCAGATCCTCTCCATTCTGATGGAGCCGATCAAGGCGGACCTTGGCTTGAGCGACACCCAACTCGGACTATTGTCCGGCTTCGCTTTCGCCGCCTTCTACGCCACCTTGGGCATTCCCATCGCGAGCTACGCGGACCGAGGCAACCGCCGCAATCTGATTGCCGCGGCCCTGGCAATCTGGAGCGCGATGACCGCCCTGAGCGGACTGGTCAGCAACTTTTGGCAGCTGCTGCTCGCGCGCATCGGCGTCGGCGTCGGCGAGGCCGGGTGCAGCCCGCCTGCGCACTCGATGATCGCCGACTACTACCCGGCAGAACGGCGCGCCACAGCGCTGGGGCTTTATGCGCTGGGCATCCCGTTCGGCATCCTGTTCGGTTTCGTTGCTGGGGGCTGGTTGAACGAATTTTTCGGTTGGCGCACGGCATTCTTCGTCGTTGGTATTCCGGGACTCATGCTCGCGCTCGTGGTCAGGTACACCGTGGTTGAGCCCCCGCGCGGGCTCTCCGAGGGGCGATCACATAGCGGGGGGCAATCCTCGATCGGTGCAACCTTTGTGTATATGTGGAAGATGCGCGCGTTTCGTCATTTAGCGATCGGCGGCGCCCTGACCGCCTTTGTCGGCTACGGCATTACCAGCTGGATGCCGTCGTTCCTGGCGCGGTCCCACGGCATGAGCACTGGCGAGATCGGAACCTGGCTCGGCATCATTCTCGGCATCCCGGGCGGTATCGGCATCGTGGCCGGCGGCTGGCTCGCGGATCGACTGGGGGCGCGGGACCCACGCTGGTACATGTGGATCGTGGCAATTGCGCTGATCGTATGCGTACCCTTGTCGATCGCGGTGTATCTCGCCCCGACCGCGGCGCTAGCGCTGCTGTTTCTGTGCCTTCCGGTCGCGCTTGGCAACTTCTATCAAGCAACCACCTTCGCCCAGGTTCAGGGGCTTGCGCCGCTGCGCATGCGCGCTGTCGCGGCGGCGGTGCTGCTGTTTATCCTCAATTTCATCGGCCTTGGACTCGGACCGACCGTCACCGGCAACCTGAGCGACTTGCTTGCGCCGACGTTTGGCAAGGAATCTCTGCGTTATGCCCTGCTCATTTGCGCTTTCGTGAATCTCTGGGCCGGATGGCACTATTGGCGCGCAGGTCATTTCCTGCGCGAGGATCTGGCCGTGACGCTTGCGGAAGATGGCCGCATGCCAGCGAGCTGACGCAGTATGGACCCCGTCACCCAAGCCGCACTTGGCGCCGCCGTCGGACAACTGGTTGGAGGGCGTGTACTTGGCCCGCGGGCAGCGCTCGCCGGCGCTTTCGCGGGCGCCGTGCCCGACATCGATGTGGTGTTCTCGACTGGCGGCGACTGGTTTGACAGTCTTCGCCTGCACCGGGGCATCACGCACTCGGTATTTTTCGGACCGGCGGTGGGGCCTCTGATCGGGCTACTTGCGTGGGATCTCGAGCGCCGACGCTGGCGACATGGCGCAGGGACCGGATCAAGGGAGCGAGCGCTGGCCTGGGTGCTCGTCATGAGCCTGGGGCTCCTCTCGCACCCGCTGCTCGACGTTCTCACGAGCTATGGCACGCAGCTGCTGCAACCGTTCTCGGACGCGCGTTTCGCTATTCACGCGATGCCCATTATCGACCCCGTGTACACACTGCTGTTGCTCGGCGGCGTCGGGCTTGGCATTTATCGATCGCGGGCGCGGATTGCTAACGGCATAACGACGATCGCCGCAATCACGCTGCTCGTCTCATCCGCATACCTCGGCTGGGCCGCCGCACTCAACGCGCGTGCCGAAGCCTGGGCGCGAGCCGATCTGGCGGCCGAGAACATTGCGCATGACCAGCTATCAGCGTTTCCGACGCTGTTGCAGATCCACTATCGACGCGTGGTTGCACGGTCGGATTCGGCCGACCATGTGGGTTACGTCTCCCTATGGAAGCCGTGCGACATTCGTTGGCAGTCCGCGCCACGGCAAACGCCGCCCAACGCCAGCGTTTTCCTTGAATCGCGGGAGGGTCGGATCTTCAATTGGTTTGCCATGGGCTGGTTGCGGTTCGCGCCGGTGGGTAGCGATCCCTCCATCGCGCTGCGCGCGGTGGATCTGCGCTATGGCCTCGATTCTGATCCAGACCGCAGTCTTTTCAACGTCGAGTTGTTCCAACATCCGACCACGGGTCACCTGGGCCGCGCACGTCCGGGTCGAGGCATCGGCCTCGAGCGAACCAGCACCCTGACCGCGCTCCTTGCCTCCGCTTATCCCGATACCTGTCCGATCGGTTGATCCGAACGCCGGTCCAGCACAGCGAGCCACGCGAGCGCACACGCGATCAGCGCCAAGAACGGGCTCGCCCCCCACAGCACCGCGTTCCAACCTATCTGCGTGACCACGCTTCCCGCCAGTAGCGACGCAAGTGCTGAGCAGCTAAAAACGGTAAAGTCATTCAGGGACTGCGCCCGAAACCGCTCCTCGGGCGCATAGCTCGTCACCAGAAGACTGGTGCCGCCGACGAACAGAAAATTCCAGCCGACACCCAACAAGACGAGTGCCCACCAATAGTGGAGCCACGCATGACCCTGCAGCCCGACGGCGATGGTGGCCGCCAGGGCAATAACACCGATCCACATGAGGAGTCGAACACCCAACCAGCCAATCAGCACTGCACTGATGAGTGAGGGCAAGTACATGCCCAGTACGTGCGCGCGGATCACCGCCGTCGTGCTCGCCAAATCGTGGCCGTCGATCACGTGCATGGAGACTGGCGTCGCCGTCATCACGAACGCCATCATCCCCTGGCCCACTACACCTGCGAGCATGGCAATCAAGAATCGAGGCGATGCCAACAATTGAATGACTGACCGACCCGCGGCGGATAAGCCCGGCGCAATGGTTATTTCTTCAAGACGAAGCCCAAATAACAACAGACCCGCAATCCCATCAAGACAGGCGACCAGCAGGAAGGCGCCTAGCCAGGGAACGTCAGCGATGGGGGCAGCCAGATTAGACGCGATCGCCGGTCCCGCGAACGCACCACCGATCGACCCCATCAGGACGAAGGCGATGGCGCGGGCGGCAGCGGATTCGTCGACGCTTTCCGCGGCCGCGAATCGATACTGCTGGGCGAACGCGAGCTGGAATCCAAACAGCGAGGTGGCACCGCAAAACAGCCAGAAGCTGTTGATGGAAAGCGCGAGCGCGGCGAGCAGCGGGCCCAGCGCGCTGGCAAAGGCCGCGACTGTGAGCGCGCGGCGGCGCCCGAGGCGACGGCTGAGCTGCGTGGCTGGCATGACCGCGAGGGCTGTTCCCACCACCATGAGTGAAGGCGGCAGCGTCGCTAGCCACGGCGCGGGCGCAAGCGTCACGCCAATAATGCCGCCAACCGTGATCACTAACACCGTGCCCGCTGTCACGATCGCCTGACACAAAAGCAGCAGCATCAAATTGCGGTGCACCGTACCCTCCCCTGCCAGACCTACCGTGACATTCCGCTCGCTCGGGTCGACTGTCGCGCGACGCGTGAGTATCAGGGACAATCCGTCAGCAAACAAACGGAGCGAGTCCGTGACTGACCACTCCATCCCCAGGGTTTCTACGCCGGATACGCCAGGAACCGCCTCGCCATTCGATGTGGTCGTGGTTCTCATCCCGACCATCGGACTTCTGGGCCTGTCCGTACTACTCTACGGCGCCGATTCGTCCCAGGGCGCCAACCAGATAGCGCTCATGCTGGGGGCGGTTTTTGCCGCTGTCATCGGCATTCGCAACGGCAACACCTGGAAAGTGATCGAGGCCGCCATCGTGTCCGGGATTTCCCAAGCGATGCCTGCCGTCCTGATTCTGCTTGCCGTCGGTAGCCTCATTGGCACATGGATGATTTCGGGCACGGTACCCACCCTGATCTATTACGGCATCAGCCTGCTAACGCCCACCGTGTTCTACCCCGCGACCTGTCTTTTGTGCGCCGTGGTGTCGCTCGCCATCGGTAGTTCATGGACCGTCGCCGGAACATTGGGGGTGGCACTCATGGGCGTCGCTTCAGCGCTCGGTTTATCGCCTGAAATTACCGCGGGAGCGGTGATCTCCGGCGCCTATTTTGGTGACAAGATGTCACCGCTGTCGGACACCACCAATCTCGCACCCGCGGCAGCCGGAGTAGATCTCTTCACCCACATCGGCCACATGCTGTGGACCACGGGTCCGAGTTTCCTGATCGCGCTCGCAGGCTTCAGCCTGATTGCAACGCTGGGTACACGGGTAGATACCGACAGCGATCTCAACACGACACTCGCGGTACTGGATACGCATTTCGACATCAGCGTTCTGACGCTCATTCCGGTCTTCGTGGTTGCCACCCTCGCGGTGCGCCGAATACCCGCGCTGGTCGTGATACTCGTGGGAATCCTCACCGGCATGGTCGTCGCCGTCCTGATGCAGCCGCAGACCCTGGCCGCACTGGATGCGGGCAATCACACAGGTGCGCTTGCGCAGATCAGACGTCTGTGGACCATCTTGTTCGACGGCTTTGTCGCGACCACAGGCGACGCAACGCTGGATTCGCTGTTATCCCGCGGCGGGATGAGCTCCATGCTGAACACCGTCTGGCTCATCATCGCGGCGATGACCTTTGGTGCCACGCTGGAGCGGACTGGCATCATGGCCGCGCTGATCCATGGGCTCATCGCCCTCGCAAAAAGCACCGGTGCGCTCATCAGCGCGACCCTCGGCACCTGCGTCGGGGTCAACACGCTGGCTGGGGATCAGTACATGGCGATCGTCCTGCCGGGGCGCATGTTTCGAGACGAATACGCGCGCCGCGGGCTTCACGAGAAAAATCTATCGCGTGCGCTCGAAGATGCGGGAACCCTGACCTCGCCGCTGATTCCGTGGAACACGTGCGGGGCGTATATGGCAGCCGCGCTTGGGGTACCCACGCTTGCGTACCTGCCCTACTGTTTTCTCAACCTGGTGAACCCTCTGATATCCGCCCTCTACGGGTTTATCGGGTTTCGAATCGATCGGGCAGAGCCAGCAGCGTCGACAGAGCCCACGCCATCGACCAAGGGGTGAAGCGCGATCCAGCGCAGAACATCGCGACCACGCAGGAGACCCACGAACACGCCATGGTCCAGCACGGGCACCGGCAAGTCGCCCGCCGCGGTCAAAAACGGCAGGGTCTCGCTGACAGGCGCATCGGCGTGGATACTCGGGAGGCTTTCGAGCGGCTCCATGACGTCGCTCACTCGACGGCGGGCGCGTTCAACCGGCGGAAACCGGCTGGCATCCGCCACCCCCGCCATACCCACCACCCGCCCCTGTTCCCGGACGGGCCAGAGCATCTGGGCTCCTCGCAACAGGTATTGCTCGACGAACACGTCCAGACCAAGCTCAGCGTCCACGGTGTCAAAGCGGGTCTCCATGAGATCTCGCGCGGTCCGTAAGCGCAGCGTCTGTCGCAGGATCACGTCGGAGAGGCTCGCACGCGCGAGATGGCTCAGGAACCAACCCAGAAACAGATACCAAAGCCCCGCACCGCGCCCCTGACCCAGCAGCATCCAGGCGCCGATCAGCATGAGCGACCAACCAACATACTGCCCCGCCGCCGCCGCTACCCGAGTGGCGAGCACCAGATTTCCCGAAAACCGCCAGACGAGGGCGCGCAACACGCGTCCGCCGTCGAGCGGAAAGCCGGGTACCAGATTGAACAGTGCGAGGACTCCATTGATCGACGCGAGCCAGAGACAGACGGTCGTCACTGCACCCGATGAAGCCAGCGCCTGTGCGGGATCCGATAACAAAAGGGTTTGCTCTTCAGCCGATAGCTCGCGCTGACCGATACCAGCGAACAGGAATGCAAGCGCAAAGCTGAGTAGCGGCCCTGCCAGCGCGATCGCACACTCTGCGCCGGGTGTTCTGGCGTCTGACTCCATCTCGGCGACGCCCCCAAAGAGAAACAGAGTGATACGCGGGACTCGAATGCCGAATGACCGCGCCACCAGGGCGTGCGCCAACTCGTGCGCCAACAGGGAGACAAGCAGCCCACAGGCGGCAAACCACGCTGTGGTCCAGTGCTGTGCGGACGACCAGTCCGGCTGCCACGCGACGAAGACACTCTGACCAAGAGTGACCAGAATCAAGCCGAACATCAGAAGCACGCTGGGGTCCAGACGGATCTCGATCCCGACCAAGCGCGCGAGCAGAACCCCTCGAGGCCGGCCGGGCACCGTGTCGCCGAGCGGGGCTACCCTCGCCCCCCCCAATCTTCGCTCCAATGCCATGGATTGTGCTCCGAAGCCCGGACACAAGCCTAGGCGGTATTAAGGCGGAGCGCCTCCCGTAATCCTACGAGGATAAGATCGGGAACCACGGCATCAAAGAGACCCTCATTCGCAAACAGGTGGGAAAACCCGCCCGTGCCCACCACAAAAGGGGGTTCATCAGCGAACGCCTCGCGCGCCATGCGTCCAACAATCTCGCGCACGGCGCCGACATTGCTCCAGTACAAGCCATTTTGGATACTTTCGGCGGTGCTGCGACCAATGGCCTCGGTCACTGGCACAATCTCAACCGAGGGCAACTTCGCCGTGCGCTCCACCAGCGCCTCAAGTGAGAGCCGAACACCGGGGAGAATATTACCGCCCAGGAACTCGCCGGTTTTCGTGATCGCCGTGAACGTGGTCGCGGTACCAAAATCCACGACGATGAGATTACGATCCGGAAATAGCCTCAAGGCACCCATCGCGTCAGCAATCCGATCCGCACCTACTTCTTTCGGATCTTTGTAGCCAATCCTAAGACCGGTGCGGATGCCGGGCCGAAGCACCATGGGATCGATTGAAAAATACTTCTGGCAGCACGAGCGCAGCGAATAAATCATGTCGGGCACGACCGAGCAGAGCGCAATACGCTCAATAGCCTTGGGGTCCACCCCGTTCTCGCGCAAGGCGATCAACAGGAAAATACCCAGCTCGTCAGACGACGCACGCGCCGACGAGGTTCGACGAAATTGCGCAACCAGCCGATCCTGCGCATAGACGCCACAGTAGAGCTGGGTATTACCCACGTCGAGACAGAGAATCATGGCATCGAAACCTCGGCCTGGTTCGTCGGCATATTGTCGATCAAACGGACACGGCGATCTGCGCATCGAACCGTCACGGCGCCGAAACGGCGACCGTCCTCGGTGTGCACATAATCGACCTCGAATCCGGCAGCGGCGAGACGACCAGCTACTGTGTCGTCAGATTCGTCGAGCGCCAACAGCTGCGGAAATCGTGTCGCCAACGCGCGCGCTTCGGCGTCGAGCAACGCGTTGCGAGAACTCATCGCAAGACCATCTGGCTCACGCAGCGTGGGGCAAGGCACGATCTCGGCATCGAGGAAGAATGCCGCGCACAGGTCACGAATGAGCACATATTGCTGGTAATCCTTCTCGCCGAAATAGGCGCGCCACGGGCGCACCAGATTGAGCAATTTCATCACCACCGTCAGCACACCGACAAAATGCCCGGGACGATGAGCTCCACACAGGGTGCGACTAAAACCGGTCTCATCAAGCCGGTAGCGATAACCGTCCGGATACAGCGATGCATAATCAGGCAGCAGCACTGCGTCGACCCCAAGCGACTCGGCCAGCGCCAGATCCTCCGAAAGTGTCCGGGGATACCGGTCTAGGTCGCTCGGATCATTGAACTGCGTGGGATTTACGTAGATTGAAAGGACGGTGTAATCGCACTCCGCCACGCTGCGGGACAAAAGCGAGGCGTGTCCTGCGTGCAGCGCACCCATCGTCGGCACAAACCCCACGCGAGTTGTCTCCAGCCCGGCACGTGTCGCGCGCCAGTGGTCAAGGTGTTCGAAACATTTCACGCGTAGCTCTCCTCCCGCGACGGGAAATCACCGCTCCGCACATCGGCGTGGAAGCGATTGACCGCATCGCAGATCACGCCGTGACCCTTGGCGTAATGCCGAAGAAACCGCGGCTTGAAGGCCGGATTGGTTCCCAGCAGATCCTGCAGCACGAGCACCTGACCATCCGTTCCCGAGCCCGCGCCAATGCCAATGACCGGGCTTTTGATCGAACGCGCGACGCACTCCGCCACCCTCGACGGAACACATTCGAGCACGATCGCAAAACAGCCCGCATCGGCGAGGCGCTTCGCGGAATCCATGAGCGCGCGCGCTTCTTCTGCCTGCCGAGCCTGCACACGATGCCCACCCAGACCGAGCACAGACTGCGGCGTGAGTCCGAGGTGTCCCATGACAGGCACGCCGGATTCCACCACATGGGCGATGAGATCGATCTGCCCTTTTTCCCCCTCAATCTTTACCGCGTCGGCACCCGCCTGAACAAGTGCCTGAACACCGTCCATGGCCGCGTTCAAACCCTTGCGTACCGAAAGGAACGGCATGTCCGTCACGACGAATTTGTTTGGGGCGCCCCGCACCACGGCGCGCGTGTGCAGCGCCATCAGGTCGATATCCGCATGCACTGTCGAGGGATAGCCGTGCATGACCATGGCGAGACTGTCACCCACCAGCAGGCAATCGACGTCCGTCTGGTCGAGCAGGGTCGCTGACCAATAGTCGTAGCAGGTCACCATTGAAAGACGCTCGCCGCTGGCCTTGCGGACCAAGAAGTCGGGTGCTGTCAAACGCTTCATGTGCTTCTCCCGGTCAGGATCGACGATGCGGTCCGGACACGGTCAGCACGACGGAAACTGCCGGGAGTCTCCCCCCTTGCCGAGAAGGGCGACGGGATGCCTGCAGGTACCTGTCCAATCGAGGATCAGGTCCGACTGAGCCGAGATCCAAACCGAACCAACCACGCGGTCTGGGTCCGAGGATGCCAGCCGCGAGCGGACGGTAGCGGAGCCTTCGCGCCCTGTCCAGCGGGGTGTTCCTCCATCCGAGCGTAAGCTTCTAACGAGTTCGAAAATCGTCTGGTTCGAATTGGCATTCAAGCAATGGACTGCCATAGTCGGCAACGAGGGGTCAGTTGCTAATGGATCACACACAGGGGGACCGGTGAGCGTATTGTCACGTCGCACCATTTATACGCACGGGGCGCTCGGCATGCCCCTTGCCATCATCGGCTACCCGCTATCGATTTGGATACCGGCACACTATTCCGGTGGACTTGGGCTTTCGCTGGCTGCCGTCGGCACCATTCTCATGCTTGCGCGTTTTACCGATGTGATCACGGATCCGCTAATCGGTGAACTGTCGGATCGCACGCGCACCCGCTTCGGCAGGCGCAAGCCGTGGATACTGCTGGGCACGCCACTCATGACCTTCAGCGTCTGGCAACTATTTGTGCCCGCGGAAGGCGTGGGCCTCGGCTATTTCCTGCTCTGGCTTACCTTGTTCTTTGTTGGCAGCACTTTGGTTGGACTGCCTCATCGCGCCTGGGGCGCCGAACTCTCAGTCGACTATCACGAGCGCAGCCGGATCACGGCCGCGAGGGAATTTTACATCCTGACCGGGCTGATGATCGCGGCGGCTGTCCCGATGGTGGTCGAGATTCGCGCGGACGGCGGCCTGGGCGTTAGCGCCGTGGCTGCGCAGCTATGGTCCGATGCGTTGGGCGCATTTAGCGGTGCCATCATGGATCGCGACGTCGTGGATCGCGCCACGCTGACGGGGCCGGTGCTCGCCGGTCTCGCCGGCGTGGTGATCACTCTGTTGCCCCTGGCTGCCCTCATCGTGCTCTCATTTGTCGCGGAACCCACGCCGGTTAGTCGAAGACAGATTCCACTCAAAGAAGGGCTGCGCCTTGTGTTGCGCAATGGCCCAATGAAGCGCGTGCTGCTGATTGCGTTGCTGGTGCACTTCGGCGAATCGTTCCGCAACGCCGTCTCTCTCTTCTTCATGCGCGACCTGATCGGTATCCCGACAATTGGAGCCGCCTACTTCTTCTACTTCATTGCGGCGCTCGGCGCAGTACCGTTCTGGCTCTGGCTCGGCCGGCAGCTCGGCAAACACCGAGCTTTCCTGTGGACACTGGTCGTGGTCGCCGCCGTGAGTGCGGCCAATCTATTCCTGGGACACGGTGACTATCTGCCGTTCTTTCTGCTCTTCATCTTGAAGGGGTTCTGCTTTGGCGGGTTACAGTTCCTGCCCGTTGCCATGCTGGCCGACGTGGTGGACGTCGATACTGCCCGATCGGGGGAGCAGCGTGCGGGGACGTACTTCGCCATTCTGGGCTTCAGTGAGAAACTCGCGATTGCCATCGGCACCGGTGTCTCGCTTAACATCGTCGGCCTGCTCGGCTTCAACCCGGCGGGCGGCGTTGACGCGAGCACAGCGGCCGGCGTGACGTCGCTACGCCTTGTCTATTGCCTCGGTCCGATCGTGTTCTACGCGCTCGCCCTGCGGCTGATCTGGTCTTATCCGCTCACGCCTGCGCGCCATGCGCGGTTACGCGCCCGACTCGGACGCCGGCAAGGCCTCCTCGAGAAACGCGCGCAGATCACTGGCTGACCGATCGGGCACCTCTTCCATCGGAATGTGTCCCGCATCCGGATACACCACCAGCCGCGCGCGTGGCAGCACTGCAACAAAACGCTGTCCAATCGCGACCGGGATGAGCCTGTCGTGCTCTCCCCACATCACGAGCGTCGGTTGCGTGAGCGTCGAGAGGTCGGGTTCAGGCGTCTGACGCGCCTGACCAAAGCCCTCGAACCTCGCCAGTGTTGCCTCCCGAGAGCCTGATCGTAGTGCCAGATCGTAATACCGTTGCACCATGGCATCGTCGACTTTCTCAGGGTCGAAAAATGAGGCCTCAAGTCCTTGTCTGATCAGAGGCTTCGGGTCGATCGAGCGAGCGATACCGCGAAACCACGATTGCCCGAGTAAACGAAACGCCAATGGGGAGCCTTCCCCTCGAGGGGGGCCTTGCTGTTCGCGCCATGACCAGAGCCCCACCGCATCCACCAGCACCATTGCGCGGACGCGCTCCGGATGCGCCAACGCATACTGCCAGGTGACGCCACCGCCCATCGAGTTACCGCCAAGCACAAACGTCTCAATACCGAGGTGATCGACCACGGCACCCACGGTTTCGATGAAGGCGACCATCGAATAGTCGTCGTCCGGGACGCGTCCTGTCAGCCCGTGCCCCGGCAAATCCAGGGTGACCACGCGCCAGTCGTCACCGAGCCGGGCAACCCACGGCTCCCAGGTGTGCAGCGAGGCGTTAGAACCATGCACAAGCACCATAGCCGGGCCATCGCGGAGGCCTTCATCCCGGAAATGGATGCGGCTGCCGTCCGAGCGCGGCAGAAACTGCGAGGCTGAACTCGAATATAGAGGGTCAATTTCCGTTGCGGGTATATCGCCCTCGAACAACCACAACCCGCCCAGTGCGAGCGCGCCCAACACAGCCATCAGCACGATTTTGCCTCGCTTGATGAATCCCATCCCGCCCCCGAAGTCACCTGTCCTGCGCCTGGAACCCTGAGGCACCCAACGTGAATCGCGCGTCGACGAATCAAGGGACCCTCGCCACTGTCACGGAAGCGTCATGTTGCGCGGCTACTGTGCCGGCTATGAAGCTATACGCACTGACCGCTGCAACGCTCTTCCTGCTGGCGACAACCACGCTGCGGGCGCAACCCGCCATGCAACCCGCCATGGAGGGGGCTCTCGGCAGTCCCCGAGCGGAACAAACGGAAGGGCGTCAAAACTTGTGTCTGGGCGGTCTCGACGACAAAAAGCTCATCGTCGCCGAGTCGCGTATTGAGAACCCGTTTCGGGAGACTTCTCACCTGGGCTGTGAGATTGAAGGCGGTACTGCCGTAGAAATGCCTGATTTACCCACGCCGGACGTCAATCCGCCGCGCATCGCGTAACCCTTGCGGTTCGCGATACGCGACGCTGGGGGCCTGTCAGCCCATCCGACCGATCACCGGACCAAACAGTTCGTCGTCCGACAGCAGCGCCTTGGTTTGCGCCAGCGGCTTGGAGACCCATGTCTCGTTAATCAGATCCCGCCAGGTGATGTTGTTGTTGGTGCCGTTGCCGCCCCACGATCCGCAGCCGAGCGAGAACGTTTGCCGCATACCATTCCACAGGTTGCCGCTGTTCGACGCTGCCTGCGGCTGATTCACCATCACGCGCGAGGTCCGCGTCGCGTTGGCCAGTTTCATGATGTGCTCATCGCTCTGTGAGTAGATGCCGCAGGAATGTCCCTGCCCTTGATAGGCTTGAATGCCGTTGGTGTGCCGGATCGCGTCGTCAATATCGCGGACGCGATACACCGTCATGACGACCGAGAGCTTCTCGCCGGAGAACGGAAATTCAGGGCCCCAGCTGTTCTCAGGCACGATAAAGAACCGCTTGCCTTCTGGCAGTTCGATGCCCGCCATCCCGGCGATCTTTTCCGCCGGCTGGGCAACGATCGCGGTATTCAGGTGACCATCGTGCCAGAGCGTCTCCTGCAGTTTCTGCTTCTCTTCCGCGGACACAAGGTAGCCCCCCTGCCCCAGAAGCTTTTCCATCATCGGCTCGTAAATCGCATCAACCAGCAGCACCGAATTATCGGACGAACAGGAGGCCGCCAGGTCCAGCGTCTTTGAAATGCGGATCTTCTCAGCCGCGTCATCCAGGTCAGCTGTTTCATCGACCGTGATCACGGCATTGCCGACGCCAACACCGAGGGCCGGCGTGCCACTGGAATAGGCAGCCTTGACCATGGCGCCACCGCCCGTCGCCAGGACGCGATCGCACTGCCGCATGAGTTCATTGGTCGACTCAAGGGAAGGCTCCTCGATCGCAATCACGAGATCTGCCGGCGCGCCGAACTTGACCAGCGCATCACGCATGAGGTCACAGATCATCTTGTTGGTGCGCTTAGCGCGCGGGTGCGGAGCCAGCACGATCGAATTGCGCCCCTTCACCGCCGAAATGGCTTTGATCACCGGCGTGGCCTCGGGGTTGGTCGACGGACACAGCGCCCCAATCACGCCCATGGGCTTTGCGATCTTGACGATGTTCCGCTCTGGCAGTTCTTCAATCACCCCCACGGATTTGTCATCGATGATGTCCATCAGTGTCGCGCGGGTCTTGCGGTGAATTTTCAGAAATTTGCCGTCGTAGTTCCCGAGCTGAGTCTCGTCGACCGTGAACTGGGCAATCTGTTCCGCAACGCCAGGCCGAGCGACCGCCCACACCATCGCGCGGATCAGGAGATCAACCTGTTCTTGGCTATAGTTCTCGATCTGGGCCTGCGCGGCACGAGACCGGGCGATCAGTTGTGCCACTTCCTCCGCAGCGGAAAGCGGAGCCGACGGAGCGATCTGTGCTGACATGACGATGTTTCCTCACCCTGCGTTACTTGGCCGGCAGCGGGCCACGAACTCCATCGAGACCCACGACAAGCCGTTACTATAACGCCTCGTCCACGCCCTCGCAGCACCAACAGGTCGAGGCAAATTTCGGCTAACCACGAGTATGAATTAAGATCGGCACACCTTAGGACCACGTGACCTGCTGCTGATGGATAACCGACTGACCGAAGACCAACGCGCTATCCGCGACCTCGCTGAACGCTTCACCGCGGACGAGATCACACCCAACGCCGCGCATTGGGACGAACACAAGATTTTTCCGCGCGAAAGCATTCGCAAAGCGGCCGAACTCGGCTTCGGGGGGATCTACATCCCTGAGGCTGATGGGGGCATCGGTCTCGGTCGCGTAGAGGCGGCACTGATCATCGAAGCCTTGGCGTATGGCTGTCCCTCTACCTCCGCGTTTATATCGATCCACAACATGGCCGCCTGGATGATTGCCGCCTATGGCCACCCGGCGCTTAAAGCCCGTTATCTGCCCGGGCTCATCAGCATGGAACAGATCGCGAGCTACTGCCTCACAGAGCCCGGCGCAGGGTCCGATGCCGCATCCCTTCGAACGCGCGCAGTGCTTGACGGCGACCACTACGTCATCAACGGCGCAAAGGCCTTCATCTCCGGGGGCGGAGAGAACGAAGTTTATGTGTGCATGGTCCGCACCGGCGAAGACGGCCATCGCGGCATCAGTTGTCTCGTGGTCGACAAGGATTCGCCCGGTCTGAGCTTTGGTGCTCAGGAACGAAAACTTGGCTGGCACTCGCAACCCACAGCCATGGTTATTTTCGAGAACGTTCGTGTGCCTGTTGAAAACAGGGTCGGCGCCGAGGGCGAGGGCTTCCGCATCGCGATGGCGGGCCTCGATGGCGGCCGACTGAACATCGGGGCCTGCTCACTCGGCGGAGGCCAACGGTGTATCGACGAGACCGTCCGTTATGTGAAGGACCGCCGCCAATTCGGTCGCGCCATTGCTGAATTCCAGAACACGCAGTTCATGCTCGCTGAAATGGTGACCGAGCTCGAGGCTGCGCGCGCACTGCTGTACATCGCGGCAGAAAAGCTCGACCAGAACACGCCGGACAAGACCGCCTTTGCGGCTATGGCGAAGCTCAAGGCGACGGAAGCAGGCTCGCGCGCGGCGAACGACGCCCTGCAACTACACGGTGGCTACGGCTACCTCATGGACTATCCGATCGAGCGTTTCGTCCGAGACCTGCGCGTCCACGAGATTCTCGAGGGCACCAACCAGATCATGCGCATGGTGATCGGACGCTCCCTGTTGGGTTGAACCAGATCCCGCCCTCATATCAGGAGAAACGCGATGGACCCAACCGCTGCCCACCGCCGTCACAGCGCGCGCCGGCTTGCTCTTGCGTGGCTTGGCACCCTGTTCGCGGCGATAGGACTTGGCGGTTGCGGCGGGTCGCCAGCGATCACAGGCTGCGACGCCAAGGACGAGCTGACGCCGGACTGCCGCTTCTCTAACCCTGAAGATCTGGTGGTCGCGCCTTCCGGTACCGAAATTATCGTCAGCCAGTACAGCGATATGGCGGGCTCTCGAGCAGGCTCTGTTGTGGCCTACGACCCAGCAACAGGTTTGATCCAACCGCTCTTCACTAACGCGGGCGCCATCGACCCAACCGAGGGATGGGGCGAGATCGATTGCGGGCCACCCGAGGCCGAGCGCTTCGCACCGCACGGTATTGACCACGCGACGCTCGTCACCGGCGAAGAGGTGCTCTATGTCGTGAACCATGGTGGTCGCGAAAGCGTCGAGATGTTCGAGATCGTCGCACCCACCGGGCTTGTCTGGCGCGGCTGTGTCGTGGCGCCAGAAGACGGGTTTTTCAACGATGTCGTGGTGCTTCGCAGCGGGGAGTTTCGCGTCACGCAGATGTATCCCCGCAGCGCAAACCCGATGTGGACGCTCCTGCGCATGCAGTTCAGTGACTATGCGCCGGGCTTTGTGTATCACTGGAGCCCGGCATTCGGCTTTGAGCGTATGCCGGGCTCAGAGGCACAATTTGCCAATGGTCTCGCCCAATCGCCCGACGAGAGTACGCTGTTTGTTAACAGCTATATTGGCGGAGAGGTCATCAAGGTCGACGTACAGACTGGCACACGCGTTGGCAGCGCGGCGGTAGACAGCCCAGACAATGTGACCTGGTCGCCGACGGGGGAGCTGCTCGTGGCTTCGCATATTGCATCAATCAGCGACGCTCTCGCCTGCGGCGAGATCGAGACCGGCAGCTGCGGCTTCCCATTTCGCATCGTTGCCATCGATCCGGGGACCATGCGCCAGCGTACCATCCTGGAACATGCCGGCCCGCCGATGGGGGCCGCCACGGTGGCTCTGCCATTTGGCGACAAGCTCTACCTCGGCACTTTCGCGGGCGACCGCATCACGCAAGCGCCCGGAGAGCTGCTGTCGAGTGACTAAGCCCCCTTGAGCAGGCCGACAAAGTCACGCCGCCGGGTAAGCCGAGCCTCCATCGATCTTTAGAATCGCGCCGGTGGTGTAGCTCGAGGCCGCGGATGCAAAGTAGAGCGCGGCGCCCACCACTTCATCAGGCTCGCCGCCCCGGCGCAGGGGAATCGTCGTTTCGGCGCGGCGGTTGAACGACTCCATATCCCAGGCCTTGGCGATATCCGTCAGAAACGGCCCAGGCATGATGCAGTTCACGCGTACTTTTGGCGCATAGGCTCTGGCGAGACCCAAGGTCATCGCGTTGAGTCCGGCCTTCGCCATGCCATAGGGCAACTCCGTCGGTGTCGGCTGCACTGCGGCAATACTGCTGACGTTAATGATGGACCCACCATTCGCCGCTGCCATCCGCTCACCAAGTAATGACGATAGCCGGAACGGACCCCGCAGGTTCACGTCGAGAACTTTGTCATACAACGACTCCGAGACCGCCGTGAGCGATTCGTATAAAGGCGACATGCCGGCGTTATTGACTAACACGTCTACCTGGCCGAAACGTTCCCAGGCAAAGGCTGCCAATCGATCACTGTCCTCCCAGCTACCCGCGTGGTAGGCGAAACCGACACAATCCTGCCCACTCGCGGCCTGCACTTCGGCAGCGGCCGCATCGCAGGCATCCTGTTTGCGACTGGCAATGATCACGCACGCGCCAGCTTCGGCAAACGCGTGCGCCATGGAGAGCCCGAGCCCACGGCTCCCGCCTGTGATGACCGCCACCTTGCCGCCGAGGTCGAAATACTCGTGGTTACGCTTGGGATTAGCCACGCCGGGCTCCTTGTTTGTTGTGAAAGAGGGGCTTAAAAATGAAGAACGCCTGTCTCCCTAGCGGCCGAGCACTGCCAGCCGGGGCGCTAGCGCAGGATTGGCCGGCAGATGAGCAAACCGCGCGTGATCGCGGGTGCGCGCGTATTCGCGCACGATCGGCTCAAGATCATCCGGTGAGGCACCGTGAAGGATGACGCCATCGCAGCCCAAGTCGAACTGACGCCGGATCGCCGCGACACACTGTGCGGGAGATCCCATCGCCGCGGGCGCAAGCCAAGTCTCAGGAATCAGTTCGGCAACCTGTTCGAGTTCTTCCGTACTCGCCTTCTGGTCGAGTGCACCCTGAAAATTAGCGACCAGAGGATGCGCGCGGAAGCGCGCGAGGACCGCGGGATCCCAGTCATTGGTGCGGACCATCAGATCGCCATAGGCCTGCAGATAGGTCGCCATGCGGCCTACGGTCTTCTTCAAGCGCACCGCATAGGGCAGGTGATCGCCAATCGTCGCGAAACATGACCACACACGCACATCCGCCGGATCACGACCGGCTTCTTGCGCCGCGCGCTTGACCGTGTCGACACAGCGCACAGTGGTCTCGTCGGTGAAGAATGTGTGCAGCACCACGGCATCGAATGCGCGCCCACCCAAAGCCAGGCTGTTCGGTCCGAACGCGGTAAAAGTCATCGGAATATGTTCGCGAAAATCGGGGTCGAGACGCAGGAACGGGAAATCACCACACGCGCCGCGATGCCGCAGAATGGTCTCGCCCCGCCAGAGGCGTCGCATGAGACCGACGAAATCCTCGAGAGCGGCGGTCTTGACGCGCGGCAAACCCAGCGCGTCAAAGAGCCCATCGATCCCGCGACCAAGCCCGAGGGAAAAGCGCCCACCGGTGAGGAAATGCATCGTCGACGCATAGGCCGCTGTCACGAGCGGATGCCGCGTATTGTGGTTCGTCGCTGCGGTCGCGATACCCAGGCGCTCAGACACCGCCCCCACTGCACCCGACAACGTCGCGGCTTCTTTGATATTAAACCGCTCCGAAATAAAGCACGCTCCGAGCCCCAGCGCTTCCGCCGCTTGCACCTCGGCGATGAGGTCACGCGGCGAGCGTGGCGCACCAGGCAGTGTGTAGAAGCCCAGTTCGTTCATCGCCGGTGGCCCCACGACTTCCATTCCGCGCGACTCCTTACTGGTCAAGCGGCGGCTTCTTCGCCAACTCTCGGACCAGCGCGCCCCCCGCAGGGTCGACCGCCATCTTGTGCACTACATAGTTATGCGCATGCGCGAGCTGCTGCATGCCCATGGCGCTGCGCAAGGCCGCGTAGAGACCTTGCTCATTCTGCATCTGGTTGACCGACTCCTTGGCCGTCTTGAGCCCCATCATCGGCTGTGCAGCGATCTCGCGCGCAAGCTCGAGGGTCTCATCCGCGAGACGGTCACGGGTCACGACACGGTTGACCATGCCAAGCTCGTAGGCCACACGGGCGGTAATCGCACGACCGGTGAAGAGCAATTCCTTCGCCTTGCGAACACCGAATTCCCATGGATGACCAAAGTATTCGACGCCGTTGGCGCCGAACGCCACCACCGGATCCTGGAAGGTTGCGTCATCACTGGCGACGACGATATCAAACGGCCAGACCAGCATCAGCCCACCGGCGATAACCTTGCCCTGCACCTCGGCAATGGTGGGCTTCGGGATGTTGCGCCAGCGCCAGCATAGACCGAAGTAGGCTTCCTCTTCCCGAGCCCAATGCCCTTCCATTCCCGGCTGGCGGAAACCGCCCCACTGGGAAATGCCCACCTGGCTCAGGGACACGTCGTTCGCACCCGACAGGTCATGACCGGAGGAGAAATGCTTACCGCCGCGATGATGATGCAGCGAATATCGTCGTCCGCGCACGCTCGGTCGAGCGCGCTGTTAAGTTCGTACAGCAGCTGCATATTCTGGGCATTGGCTCGATCCGGCCGGTTGAGCAGGATGCGCGCGATACGCGGTTCCGGCACGGTGTACTTGACGGTTTCGAACGACACAGCCGCGGCTTCACTCATGATTCCCTCCTCCCGGCACTGATGAATGCCGACGAGGTTGGCAGATGTGCTGGGCGCGGGTCAATCCGTCGACAGACTCAATGACGCACCCACAGCGCGTCTGACACAAGGCACACGCCACCAGAACGAGTGATCAAGGAGCGAACCCCCTCGACGATTCGCTCCACAGTCGTGTCGTCATCACACGCCACGATGAAAACGCAATTGGTGAAGGTATCAGTGACTTCATCGCCACGACGCAAGCCCCGGTCGCCGCGGCCACTCGCGTTCGAAAGCACGGTGTAGCCCGGCGCTCCCAGTTCATCCAGTCGTTCCGCTAGACGCCGCGCAAGCGGCTGTTCAATGACGATTTCCAATCGTTTACACGGTTTCATGTCAGCACCACCCAGCGCACGAGCTCATGGTAGAGCGGAATTCCTATCAACAAATTGAATGGGAAAGTCACTGCCAGCGAAAGCGGCAGATACAAACTCGGGTTGGCCTCCGGCAAGGCCAATCGCAGCGCGGCGGGCACCGCGATGTAGGAAGCGCTCGCACCGAGCACCACCAGAAGCAACGCATCGCCCTCGGAAAGATCGAGAAGCCGGCCAAGGATAAGGGCCACCAACGCGTTCACCAGCGGCAGGCCGACGGCAAAACCCAGCAGAAAGGCCGAGCCGCCGCCTCCTGCCACACCGATCTGGCCACGCCGGAGATCGCGCAGACGCCGCGCCGCCACAATCCCCATGTCCAAGAGAAACAGACACAGCAGCCCAATAAAGAGGTCGCCAATGAACGGCGACAGTGCGCCCATGCCCCGCTCGCCAGTGATCCAGCCGATGATCATGCTGCCGACAATGAGAAACACCGATCCGTTAAGGCACGCCTCCCGGAGCAGCTCTCCCCAGTCAATGCGCTCTCGAGGGCTCGCGTCAGCGCCACCGTAGAGGCGATAGAGCAGTATGCCGATGATGATGGCAGGCGACTCCATAAGCGCCATCGCTGCGACGAGATGCCCGCCCCACGCGACACCGCTGGCATCGAGATAACTCGTTGCTGTGACAAAGGTCACCGCGCTGATCGAGCCATACGTGGCGGCAAGGGCAGCGGCATCAGCAGCGCCGAGTCGACGCTTGAGCAGGGCAAAAGCATAGAGCGGGACCGCGCAAGCGAGCAGCAATGCGGCACCGAGGCCCGCGAGCGCAGTGCCATCGAGATTGCCTTTGGACAGCGCAACACCGCCCTTAAATCCAATCGCAAAAAGCAGATAGAGCGAAAGAAATTTCGCCACCGGCGCCGGAATCTCAAGATCCGAGCGCAGCGCTGCTGCCGCGGCTCCAAGAAAGAAAAACAGCAGCGGCGGAGAGCTTAGGTTGCTTAGAAATCCGGCATCCATCAATCGGTCACCCGTTCCTGGTCACCCGTTCCTGGTCACCGCTGCGACCTTGTCGAGCACCTTGCGCTCAAGCGCCGCCGCATAGTCGGCAAGGCGACGGCGTAGCGCAGGGTCTGCCACACCCAACATGCGCGCAGCGAGCAGACCCGCATTGGTCGCGTTGTCGATTGCAACCGTTGCTACGGGTATGCCGGCAGGCATTTGCACGATCGAGAGCAACGCGTCCTGCCCCTGCAGCCGAGTGACACTCACGGGCACCCCGATCACCGGTAACACGGTCAATGACGCCACCATTCCCGGTAAATGGGCCGCTCCACCCGCGCCCGCAATGATCACGCGAAGCCCGCGGTCTTCCGCTTCGCGAGCGTAGCGGTACATGCGGTCGGGGGTGCGGTGTGCACTAACCACCGTGAGTTCATACGGAATACCGAGCTCTGCCAGCGTATTGGCGGCGGCATCCATCACCGGCAGGTCTGAATCGCTGCCCATGATGATGCCCACCTGGGGTGTGCGTTGTTCTTTGCTCTGATCCATGCACTCGTACTCCGCTACCAGCAGGCGCCGCCCGTCGCGTCTCGCACCGCCCTGCATCCCGCCTCAGCCTCGGCGATTGCCAGTTCGAGCGTAGCGCCACGCGCCGTCACATGTCCCATTTTTCGCCAAGGGCGCCCTTCAGCCTTGTCATACCAATATACGCGCGCGCTTGTGCCCGGAAGACGAGCGGCCACATTGGGTGCCGGTCCGGCCGCCCCGCGCCAGAGCAGATTGCGCATCACCGTGGGCCCGTTCAGGGTCACATCACCGAGCGGCAACCCAGCGACCGCTCGCAGATGCTGCGCAAACTGCGAGGTTGCACACGACTCCAGGGTCAAATGCCCCGAGTTGTGGACGCGCGGCGATATCTCGTTCACGAGCAGCGCGTGGTCTGCGGTCAAGAACAGTTCCAGAGCGAACACACCAATGCCGTCCAGGGCCGCCACTGTGCGCTCGGCGAGCAGAACCGCACTCGCAGCGAGCTCCGGCTCGAGACCTGCAGGGACCAGCGCGGCATCGAGAATGTGCTGAGACGCCTCGAACTGCAGGAGCACCGGGTCATAGCTCGACAGTGTTCCATCCGCGGACCGAGCAACCACAACGCCCAGCTCGGCGACATGGGGTACAAAAGCCTCCACGAGACACGGTCCCGGTAGCAAGGCACCCAGATCTTCTGAACCGCGGACGATGTGCACTCCGCGTCCGTCATAGCCGCCTACCTGGGTCTTCTGAACCCAGGGGTAATGATGCGCGCCCGATGCGACCGCGGCGCGGAGGGAGTCTGTATCCGAGTACGCCGTAAACGACGCTGTTGGTAACCCATTGTCCACGAGCCAGGCCTTTTGCAGCGCCTTGTTACGCAGCGTCAGCAGAATTTCCGGCCGGGGACGCACCGCAACCGAACCAAGGCGCGCAACCTCGACCAGAAACTCGAGTACGGGTACGCCCACGCTCTCGATTTCGAACGTCACGACATCACACGCTGCGACGAGCGCCCGCGCAGCCGCCAAATCCTCGAGCCCGCCGTGAATAGTCGCGTCCGCAAACGCGGCCGCGGGCGGTGCCGGATCGTCGGTCATAATGACCGTGCGAAGACCCAGCGCACGCGCCGCCTCGCACAGATAACGCCCCAGCTGCCCTGCGCCGATGATGCCGATCGTTGGATGTTCTTGCATGGTCCGTAACCCGGTTTCGGAGCGGGCTGGCGCCGACCCGCCCGCAGGGCGCGTATGCTACACGCTTTGCGTCGTTTCGCCGCGGCGGTGTTTCAGGCCGAGGAGCCACCATCCATCAAGAGCACTGATCCATTGCAATAGGTCGCGAGCGCGAGGAAAAACAGACAGTCCGCCGCCTCCTCCACCGTGCCCATGCGTCCGAGCGGGCACAATTGCTGGGCCGCGACCGGATCAGCAAAAGTCTGATCAAAGACCTCGCGATAAGGGTCGATCATCCCGGTATCGACCACGCCGGGCGCGAAACAATTGCTCCGAATATTGTCGGGACCATAGGTTTTAGCCAGGGATCGCGTCAGGTTGATGACCCCGGCTTTGGCCGCTGCATAGGCGTGGGCATCGGCCATGCCGCGAGTGCCTCCCACCGATGCCACATTCACAATCGATCCCCCGCCCTGCTTGCGCAGCCGCGGGATCGCGTAATGGCACATCAGATGTACCGATTCGAGATTGATGCGGATGACCTCGCGCCAGGGGCCCGGCGGTGAGTCGGCGGTGGCTGCCATACTCCCCGGCAGCACTTGTTCGTGCGACCAACCGACGCTCGCGTTGTTGATGAGCACATCAAGCTGTCCGCAGGTGGACTCAGCAAACTCAACCGCGGCGCGGGCGCCGGCTTCCGTCCCCACATCAGCGACGACGTAGTGCGCCTTCCCGCCCTGGGCGCGGATATCGTCTACGACCGATGCGAGGGTTGTCTGCGTACGACCTGTCGCGACCACCGTCGCTCCCGCCCCGGCGAAGCGACGGAGCGCTGCAGCACCCATCCCAGTCCCTGCTCCCGTGATCAAGACCACTTTCTTCTCGGCTGACTGCATGACCGATCTCCTTTAATTCACGTTTCGGGTCATGCCTTCCCAATAGGGTTTGCGCAGCTCGCGCTTCAAAATCTTCCCCGACGGGTTACGCGGCAGCTCGCTTAGGAAGTCGATGGATTTCGGGAGCTTATAGCCGGCAATGCGTTCGCGGGCGAATGCAAGAATGTCATCCGCCGTCGCCGTATACCCCGGCTTCAACACCACAGCAGCCTTGACTGCTTCGCCCCAGCGCGCGTCGGGAACACCAAAGACGGCGACGTCCGCCACTGCAGGGTGACCAAATAAAGCGCTCTCGACTTCGGCCGGATAAACATTCTCAGCGCCCGACACAATCATGTCCTTGACTCGATCATGAACGTAGACGTAGCCCGAGTCGTCCAGATAACCGGCATCGCCCGTATGGACATAGCCGTCGATAAGCGTTTTCGCCGTTGCGTCGGGCAGGTTCCAATAACCGAGCATATTGACGGGCGATTTGATGCAGATCTCGCCCACCACCCCGAGCGGTACCGACTGCCCAGCCTCATCGACCACTTTGATGGATACACCGGGAAACGGTTTACCCGCCGAGCGCATGCGAGGATTGCCGTTCAGATCATGATCCTCGGGCGGCAGATAGGTCGCCGAACCGGTTGTTTCCGTCATTCCATAAAGCTGGGCAAAGCCACAACCAAACACTTCGATTGCCTCGCGCAGAAGATCGAGCGGGATGGGTGAAGCGCCATAATGAATGTAGCGAACCGAAGAAAAATCCGTGCTGCGTGCCGCTGGGTGCTGCAGCAGCATGCGGATCGCAGAGGGCACGAGAAAGAGCTTGGTGACCCCAAACCGGGCGATTGTCTCGAGCGTTGTGCCAGGATCAAATTCACGCACGATGACATTGCGCGCCCCTGGTCGGATCCCGAGGATGCCCCAACCTACCCCACCGATGTGGAAACTCGGCATCGCGACATAATTGACGTCACGGTCGGTCCATTCGTTGAACGCCATGTCAGCCGCCGGGGGATAGCGCCACAAATCGAAGAAGCAGCGATGCTGCAGTTGCACGCCCTTCGGATGCCCGGTCGTACCACTCGTGTACATCTGAATAGCGACATCATCAGTGCTCACCGGGATCGCTGGATCGTGCTCAGGGTAGGCATCGCGCCAGCTCGCAAAATCCGGCCACTCGGGGCTTGGCGACATCGCCACGATTTGTCGCAGCGTGGGCACCGCAGCCTGAATGCTCGCGGCAAGAGCAAAAAAATCCGGTCCGACAAAGAGAATCTCGGCGCGGCTGTCGTTCAGGATGTAGGCCACTTCAGGCGGCGCGAGACGCCAGTTGATGCCAACCGACACTGCGTTGGCTTTCGCAGCACCAAAGACGATCTGGTAGAACGCATCAGAGTTCTTATCCATGAAAGCGACGCGACTACCCTGAGTGAGCCCCGCGGCACAAAGCCCGTTCGCAACCTGGTTAGTCAACCGATCAAACGCTCCGTAGGCAGTGGCCCGACCTTCGAACCAGAAGCCCTCCTGCGCCGAACGCACCAGCCCATGGTGCCGAGCCAGGTCTCCGAGCGTTGCAACATTCGCAAACTCACGCAGATTGTTATTGTTCATTTTTCCTAATCACTCAGCTTCTCTATTCCCCGACCCGCGGCGAGCGATGCTCTGCCGAGACATAGCCCCAGATCGGCGTTAACGCGATACCGTACACACAGAGGGCAAGGGACGCCACGAACCCCGGCACAAGACCGTGAACGATACCGACCTCGGCAACGATGAAACCCAGCACCAGCGCACCCAGCGGCTGGGCGCCCAGCGCTCCCACGTTGTAAACCGCGAGAATGCGTCCGCGATAAGCTTCCGCAGCGCATTCCTGAATAATGCTACGCGAGGTCGTCGTGGTGATCCCCATGTTCATGCCCCAGAGAAAGGTCGCCATCACGAGCAGAGGCAGACCCGGCTCAATCAGGTACAGGGCAAAGATCACCGCCCGGGTCAGCTGCATGGCAAGGAACAGCCGTCCTGGCCGAGCCAGCGGCATGAACCGGAGCAGCGCGAAATTCACCACGACCGCGCCGGCATAGAAGATCACGAGCATGATCGCCAAAAACGCCGCGTCGCCGCCGTAGACCCGGGTTACCAGGAACGGAAAGATGAGAAAGAAGCTCCCCGCATTGAAGATCATCGACACGAAATTTGCGATCAAAGTATGCAGCAGGACCGGGTGCTCGCGAATCGCCACCAGTCCGTCGAGCACGCTGCGCCAGGCGGCCGGTGGCGCACCCGAGGTTCGCGGCACGATCACTGCCGGCATACGTCGAACCAGCAGCGCGCCGACAGCGATGGCCAGTGACTGCAGCAAAAGCACCACATCGAGCCCGATCGCCTCGAGCTGGCCCGCAATGCTCAAGCCCACCACCTGGACCACGAACGTCAGCGCGGTTGCCGCGGTCACGGCCTCCTGCACCCGGGGACCCGCAGACCGATTGAGAATGGCAGACTGGGCTGGGGTCTGAAACGAGGTCGCCACGCTCATCAGCAGCGCGGTCAGCGTAACGCTCCAAAAACTCAGGAGCTCAAGGTGCGAGAGTCCGACCAGCAGCAGGGGCGGCAGCATCGAAAGCACATAGACACGGATCAGCAAGCCCCGTGGGTCAGCGCGATCTGCGCTGACGCCACCCCAGAGCATCAGAAACAAACCGGGACCCCCGATGATGGCCTGCGCCCCCCCAACGCGCGCCGGCTCCACGTGCAGAACGCCGCTCAGTAGCCAGCTCACCAAGAGCTGCTGCATGCTGAACGCGAGGGTCGTGGCCGCACTGGCGCCCAGATAATTGGGGAACCCGGGCAGGCGCCAAATACTCGATGGAGATCCCGCGCTCACTGCTAAGTCAGCCGGCGAGAGCCTGTTCCCGTGCCCACCGATAGTCTGCCTTGCCCGAGGGCGAGCGCACGATCTCATCGCGAAACACAATCACCTTAGGCAGCTTGTAACGAGCGAGGTGTCCTTCGAGCGCCTCGATCAGCGCTTCGCCACTGACCGTGCAGCCAGACTTGAGACGCACGATGCCGACGACCTCGCTACCCCAGCGCTCACTCGGGCGTCCCGCCACCACCGCATCATAGACATCCGGATGAGCCTTCAGCGCGTGCTCGACTTCCTCGGCGAAGATTTTCTCACCGCCGGAGTTGATCGTAACGCTGTCCCGCCCGTGCAGTTCCACCGTGCCGTCCGCCAGGTGGCGCGCCCGGTCACCCGGCACGGCGTAGCGCTCCCCGGCGATGTCGATGAAGGTACGCGCACTCTTGTCTGGGTCGTCGAGATAGCCGAGTGGCACCCGTCCGCGTTTTGCCCACCAGCCCATACCTTCATGCCCGGGCGCAAGCACGCAGGTCATGTCGGCATTCACAATCACATTGTCCGGGCCCGGCATGAAGCGCCCGGTCGCGGCACCCGCTTGACTCGTGCTGACATGGGAACCCTGCCCACCGGTCTCGGAGGAGCCGAGCCCATCAATCACATTGAGAGACGGGAAATGTCCGAGGAATTGGGTCTTGAGGTTCGCGTTGAGCGGCGCCCCGCCCGACAGAAGAATCTGCAAAGAAGGGATCTGGTAGGAGGTTCCCGCTTGAACAGCTGTCTCCAATTCGTCCAGTAGTGGTCGAGCGAACGCATCGCCAACGATCTGCAGGAAATTAACGCGCTCTGACTGGCAGGTGCTCCAGATATCGCGACCATTCAGGCGCCTCACGTCACTCTGGATGACGCAGGTATGGCCCCCGTTCAACGCTGAGAATGCGATCCAGTGACCAGCGCCGTGCATGAAGGGCGCCGCCGGCAGCATACGCATGCCACCCGCGCGCGCGGCGCCCACCAGCGCATCAAGCGAGGGATGGGCGCCGCCGCCCAGCGCGGCAAAGAGGATATCTGACTGCCGCCATAACACCCCCTTTGGCATACCCGTCGTACCGCCGGTGTAGAGAATGTAGAGGTCATCCGGAGAGCTCTCGACCTTCGGCGCATCCGCAGACGCCGCAGCCAGCGCCGCCTCATACTCGATGGCGCCGGGCAGCAGCGCTTCACCGCTGTCATCCTCGACCTGCAGCAGTACCTTGAGCGTCGGCACCTGCGCACGGATCGACGCAACGCGCGGGGCAAACTCGGCGTGATAGATGAGTGCCCGGGTGCGGGCATTGTTGAGCAGGTAGACCAGCTCCTCGTCTACATAGCGGTAGTTCACATTGAACGGCGCCACCCTCGCCTTATAGGCACCCAGCATCCCCTCGAGATACTCATTGCCGTTAAAAAGATAAAGCCCGACGTGATCTTGGCCGGACGTATGCCCGGGCAGCCTATCCCGGGGCGTGTGGCACCCTAAACCCGCGTCGATCAAATGGTTCGCCAAGCGCCGGGTGCGCTCGTTCCATTTCGCGTAGGTAAAGCGACGATCGCGGAACACGATCGCCTCGCGGTCCGGTATCGCGGCGCCGATGGCCTCCTGCGCAGCGGCAATACTGATCTCTGGACGAATGGTCATAGGCTGATCTCCTGGCTGCCGAGAGATTACCGCGGCGCTCGACGCGGCGCACCGCCCTGCCGTTCGCGACGCATCGCGGCTGCGTTGGCTGCTTCACGAGTGAATCGCTATCATCCGCGCTCTTGTCATCGACCCACTCACCCGATCGGACTCATGTCATGCAGAACAACATCGCCCTGCTGAAGGAGAAAGAAGCCGCCGCACGCCTGGGCGGGGGATTGAACCGCATCCAGCAGCAGCATCAAAAAGGCAAGCTGACCGCTCGCGAGCGCATCGAACTGCTACTGGATGCCGGCAGCTTCGAGGAATGGGACAAGTTCGTCGAACACCGCTGCAACGATTTCGGCATGAGCGAGCAGAAATTCCCTGGAGACGGCGTGGTTACCGGGTACGGCACGGTGAACGGGCGACTGGTATTCGTTTTCAGCCAAGACTTCACCGTCTTTGGTGGCGCGCTGTCCGAAGCGCATGCAGAGAAAATCTGCAAGATCATGGATCAAGCCATGAAGGTCGGCGCCCCGGTCATCGGGCTTAACGACTCGGGCGGCGCGCGTATCCAGGAAGGGGTTGCCTCACTCGGCGGCTACGCCGAAATTTTTCAGCGCAATGTGATGGCATCCGGCGTCATTCCCCAGCTATCCGTCATCATGGGTCCCTGCGCCGGCGGAGCTGTGTACTCACCTGCCATGACCGATTTCATCTTCATGGTCGAGGACAGCTCCTACATGTTCGTGACCGGGCCTGACGTGGTCAAAACCGTGACCCACGAGGTCGTGACGCCTGAGCAGCTTGGTGGCGCCAGCATCCACACACGCAAGTCCGGGGTCGCAGACCTTGCCCTACGCAACGATATCGAAGCCTTGCTGCTCACCCGCCAGTTCGTCGACTTTCTGCCGGCGAACAATCGCGAGAAGCCGCCGATCTGGTCCACAGAGGATCCGTCCGATCGGGTAGAGCCCTCCCTTGATACGCTTGTGCCCGCTGATGCAACCAAGCCCTACGACATCAAAGAAGTGATCGTGAAGGTGGCCGACGAAGGCAACTTTTTCGAAATTCAGCCTGACTTTGCTCAAAACATCGTCGTGGGTTTCATTCGTCTGCAGGGCTCGACGGTCGGCGTGGTGGCAAACCAGCCAATGGTCCTCGCCGGCTGCCTTGATATCGATTCTTCCAAGAAGGGCGCGCGCTTCGTACGGTTCTGCGATGCCTTCAATATCCCGATTCTTACCTTGGTCGATGTCCCCGGCTTCATGCCCGGTACCGCCCAGGAATACGGCGGCATCATCAAGAACGGCGCCAAACTGCTGTACGCCTATGCCGAATGCACGGTGCCCAAGGTGACCGTGATCACGCGAAAAGCCTATGGCGGTGCCTACGACGTGATGGCGTCCAAGCACCTGCGGGGCGACGTCAACTTGGCGTGGCCGAGCGCAGAGATCGCAGTCATGGGTGCCAAAGGCGCCGTTGAAATCATTTTCCGCAAAGATATCGGCGATGCCGAGGGCATCGCGCGGCGCACCGCGGAGTACCAGGAAAAGTTCGCCAATCCTTTCGTCGCTGCCAGTCGAGGCTACATCGACGACGTGATACAGCCGCGAGAAACCCGGGCGCGCATCTGCCGCTCGTTTGCGATGTTGCGTGACAAGAAGCTGGAAAACCCGTGGCGCAAGCACGGGAACATTCCCCTCTGAGCCCCGAGGTAATCGGCATGTTCAAGAAAATTCTCATTGCCAACCGCGGCGAGATTGCCTGCCGCGTGATAAAGACCGCCCGCAAGATGGGCATCAAGACAGTCGCCGTGTATTCGGATGCAGACGCGCGCGCACTGCATGTGCGAATGGCCGACGAAGCCGTGCACATCGGCGGCTCAGCGTCGGCTGACAGCTACCTGCGCATGGACCGGATCGTGCAAGCGTGCAAGGACACAGGCGCCGAAGCCGTGCATCCCGGTTACGGCTTCCTCTCGGAGAATCCCGCGTTCAGCAAGGCACTCGCCGACAACGGCATCGTCTTCATCGGTCCACGCGAACATGCGGTCACGAGCATGGGCGACAAGATCACGTCGAAGATCCTCGCCAAGGAGGCCGGGGTCAGCACCGTGCCCGGTTATACCGACATCATTCGCGACGCGGACCACGCCGTGGAGATCGCGCGTAGCATCGGCTACCCGGTCATGCTGAAGGCGAGCGCCGGCGGCGGCGGCAAGGGCATGCGCGTTGTCTGGAACGACGACGAATGCCGTGATGGCTTCACGCGTGCGAGCAACGAGGCCCGTTCAAGCTTTGGTGATGATCGCGTATTCGCCGAGAAATTCATCGAGGAGCCGCGCCATATCGAGATCCAGGTGCTCGCAGATACCTTCGGCAACACGGTCTATCTCGGTGAGCGCGAATGCTCGATCCAGCGGCGCCACCAAAAGGTCATTGAGGAAGCGCCCTCCCCGTTCCTCGACGAGGCAACCCGCCGAGCCATGGGCGAGCAAGCGGTCGCCATGGCGAAAGCCGTAGATTACTGCTCCGCCGGCACTGTCGAGTTCATCGTCGACGGCCGCAAAAATTTCTACTTCCTCGAAATGAACACCCGGCTCCAGGTCGAGCATCCGGTGACCGAATATGTCACCGGACTCGATCTGGTCGAGCTGATGATCCGAGTAGCGGCCGGCGAACGTCTGCCCATTAGCCAGGAGGACGTGAAGCTCACCGGCTGGGCGATGGAAGCCCGCGTCTATGCAGAAGATCCATTCCGCAACTTCCTGCCATCAATCGGACGCCTCGCCTACTACCAGCCGCCAGCCGAAACCGAGACTGTACGGGTCGACACAGGAATCGAGGAAGGCAGCGAAGTCTCGATGTTTTATGACCCCATGATTGCCAAACTGGTCACCTTCGGGGACACCCGAGATCAGGCCATCGACCATATGGCCGACGCGCTCGATGCGTATTACATCCGCGGTGTATCGCACAACATCAGCTTCCTGAACGCTCTCATTTTGCACCCGCGCTTTCGCGAAGGACGCCTGACCACCAACTTCATCGCAGAGGAATATCCAGACGGCTTCCACGCAGCCGACGTGCCGCAGTCAGATCCGATCATTCCAATCGCGATTGCAGCAGTCATTCACCAACGTCATGAATCACGGACCGGCAACGGCAGCCGCTTTGCCAAGCCCGCCCGCGAGAACTGGGTGGTGGTCGCAGGCAAAAGCCAATACCCAGTCACCGTACGCACCATCACCCATGGTCACGAGGTTCTCTGCAATGATCAGATCTACCGCGTGATCAGTGACTGGACGTTTGGCGAGACGCGGGTGCAAGCAGAAGTCAACGGACATCGTGTCACCGTACAGGTAGACCGCTGCCGCGCGGGCTACAAGGTGTTCTACCGCGGGAATGAGCAGGAACTTCTGGTTCTGCCGCCGGCGGCCGCCGATCTGACGATGCACATGCTCGAGAAGGTGCCGCCAGACCTGTCGAAATTCCTGCTGTCACCCATGCCAGGGCTCCTCGTGCGCCTGTCTGTTAAAGAGGGCGACGAGGTCAAGGCCGGCGAGGAACTCGCCGTTGTCGAAGCCATGAAAATGGAGAACAGCCTGCGTGCGGCTGCGGACGGTGTTGTCGGCAAGGTTCTCGCAAGACAAGGCGAGAGTCTGATGGTCGATCAACCCATCATCGAATTCGGCTGATCACCCGTTGGCCTGATCACCCGTTGGCCTGATCACCTGTTGGCAAGGGCGCGGCGATAGCCGCGCCCGCCCCCCCCCCCCCCCCACCCTGTTCTGATACCGCTCCGGTTCGATCAATCAACGATTGATGTAGAAACGAACGCCCGCGCTGTAGGTATTGGCGTTATCTGCGAACGAGGCACCGAGTACCAGAGCCACTACATCCGTGAAGCTGTATACCGCACCGAGATCGAGCGACGTGTCGTCCAGTTCATCAATCTCCACATAGCTCAGTCCGGCGTTCAGCTCCAGCTGGGGCATCACCATGGCCCGCACGCCTGCTGCGAGCCCGAAGCCATTCTCGTCAATCTCGACGAAGTCACCCGCCTCAAGCTCGGCGTTCACGTAGCTCGCTTCGCCGAACAGGTCGACCGTATCAGACAGCGCGAAATTAGCGCCCACCCCGATAGCGACCGTGCTTACATCAACGTCGATACGGTCGAAGCTCGCCGAGCCATCTTCGTAGTCAGCAAACAGATACAGGTTGTCGGTCAACGCGAAGGAGCCCGCGAGACCGAGAGAATCGACGTTCTCATCAATGTCATCGATATCGGTGCGCACATAACCAACATCAAAATAAGTGTAGCCAGGACCCTCTTCCGCCAACACAGGCGTTGACAGGAAACCGCAGACAGCGGCGCAAGCAAGCGTCGGCAGGCGACGAGTAACTCGGGTGAACATCGTAATCTCCATCGAATCGCCCAGAGTGGGCGAGCACACACAGTTAAAGTGCCAGCGAACCCGAGGGGCTCGAAGGCGCGCGCACTATGCACGTTCAGCGCTCTCTTCGCATCCTCAAAATGCAGCCTGTACTCTGATGATTGTGACGTTCTCCCTAGGGCCGCTCGCTTGACCCACTAGGTCTGCAGCGAGCGTCCGACGGGAGGAGATCAGCGATCAAAATAAAATCGAACACCCGCGCCGTAACTGTTGGCATCATCGGCAAAGGACGCGCCTAATATCAGCGCAATGACGTCGGTGAAGCGCCATACCGCGCCGACATCGATCGACGTGTCATCAAGTCCGTCAATGTCGACATAGCTAAGACCTGCATTCAGTTCCAGCTGAGGCAGCACCATGGCGCGCAACCCTGCAGACAGACCATAACCGCTCTCGTCGACGTCACCGAATTCTCCCGCCTCGAGTTCGGCACGCACGTAGCTCGCCTCTCCAAAGAGATCAACGGTATCCGTCAGCGCCAAGTTGACGCCGAGACCCGCATCGAACGTATTCGCATCGATATCAATGTTGCCAATCTCTGCCGATCCATCCTCATAGTCGGCGAACAAATAAAAATTCTCAGTCATGGCGACCGACGCCGCCAAGCCCAGGGAGTCCAGGTTTTCATCGAGATCATCAATATCGGTACGGATGTAACCGAGATCGATATACGTGTACCCAGGACCGTCATCCGCCCATGCGATTGGACATCCAAGGATTACCAACAGTGTGCCGGTTATCAGCTGATGAGCGAGGCGTTTCGGCATGATGGTCTCCATCGTGACCCACGAGCAATCACCCGAGAGTAAATAATGCAGAGGGATTCACTCGATCCCTCCATCAGCGCCATAGTGCCTTCAAGAATCGCTTGAGACGCTCGGGGGTTTCGCGTACCTCAACCTCTCACGCCCTCCTCCGTGCGTGACCATGTTAGGCTAGATCTGATAGCCTGACCCTGCTGGGCCATGTTCCTCCTGGAACGCCAGCACGTCCCGATCATCGACCACGCGCAGCGCCACAAGGTCACTCCCTCCGGCGATCAGGGGACTCACGCCTACACGAACTGCGCTGCCGGCATACTTCCCGGCTGCCGAGAAGGTGGTCATCTGCACGTGCAATCCGTCTACCGTGGGTAAGCGAAAGAGCTCTTGATAGATAGAGTCACGGTCATGAAATTGGCCCGAGCTCGACTCGATGACATCGGCATTGGCGCCGACCATGCGGATATTTGATCCACAGCGACCCACGATCGGTTTGTCGACATACCCTTTCTGACGCAACTCCTCGGTCAGCGTGTAGTGCGTGCGCAGCAAGTAGGGATGATCGGGAAAGAGCTCGGCGAGCACCGGCAGAATCGCCTTGTTACTCGGAATCAACGTCCACAGCGGCTCGTAGACCATAACCTCTGGACGCAGGAGCACGTCAACGAGGCGTGGCGATGGGGACGCCCGCTCACGCAGAGCCTCGCCATCGAGGCGCATTGAGTCCACTTCGTACTCGGCGCGTATCTGATCAAGTGCCGTTTCCCACGCCCAGGTCTTCCAGACCCAGCGCACGGCATTTCCCTCATCATCCACGATGTCGCCACGGATATCCCAGCGCAAGAGATCAAAACGATCGATGATTCGAGTGCGAATACCCGCTCGCTCAAGCGCCTCGCGCATGAAGAGGGCGTGGTATGTTTCCTCTGGATTGGGATCAACCAGAATGTGCAACAATCCATCAACGTCACTGTCCTGCCACGCCTGAACGAGCATGCGGTAGAGCCGATCACCGGGATCACGACCGTCATCACAGCCATAGTGTCCGGCCCAAAGTCCCTGCACTTTGCCGCATTCCATATGACAGGATGCAGAGTCGCAGTTGTACTCGTAGACCTTGAGCCCACGCTCGGAGAGCGCAAAATCGAACCGGCCAGTGATGAGCTGGTTGCGGCGGTTATCCCATGACTGATGAATCTTCGGCCAGAGCACCCTCGGTATGTTAAAACGCGCCAGTCGCGCGTCGTCCTGCAGAACATAGTCAGTCGCATGCATGAAAAGCGCATGCAATTCATCAGTCGCGCGCTTTAACTCCGCGGCGGCAGCCTCCGACATCCGCACATAAAAATGCGGGTCGATGGCATCGCTCGCGAGCTTGTGACCACCCATCATCGCAACGTAAGCGGCTTCGTCGGGGTTCGCTACGTTGAGCCACGTGTTACCTTCTCGCGCCTGAGGCTGAACCTTGCCCGGGATCAGGTTCAACACCCGTGGATCAAGTTCCGTCAAGGGCTCCGCGTGAGCATCATCATCGGTCTGCATCACCCAGCCGAGTATCGACGCATCGCTGAAGGAGCAGCGCACCCAATAGGCGCCATCCTCGGTGACGCGAGCGGGGATCTCTCGAGCATAGTTGGCCCCTGGCTCCCAGATCTGATGGCGAACATTTTGCTCGGCGATTCTGATGCAATCCGGGAACACCTCCGTGACCACCGCCACGTGCCCGGTGCGCTCAAATTCCCCGCCCTCACTCCAAACCATGAGGCACCCGGGCTCAGGATGCCGACGCGCCCCATTGCGGAACGATCGAAGTGGCAGCCGTACATCACCTTCCACCTGACGAACGCTGCGCAGCCGGAAGATCTCGTAGGCCATCGCAACATCATCGAAGATGTACCCGCGGTTGACGTAGAGCCAGCGACGCGCGAACTCGACACATTGCCACTTATAGCCCATGTACAGGCCGTCGACATAACTGCGATAGGCATGACGATTGGGTAACAGACGATCATCCGCGGTCTCATAGTCGGATGAGTATGCGGGCACGTTACCCGGCGCGATTCCAAGCAGTTGTCCAAACGGCGCCGGCTCTGCATGCTCTTCAAATCGGTTCATGCGGTACCCGTCCCCTGAGGATTTTGTTGAGAAAGTCCGCGATATCCGGTGTCAGCGAGAGTGCGTTGGTTGGATGCCGCACCGTGTCCGTACTCCAGATCTCGACGATACCGGCCGCCCGCAGCTCAGCAATGGCATCGCCGACAAAAAGCGCGTGCGTTGCCATGACATCGACGCGGCGCGCCCCTGCCCGCATCAGTGCCCGCCCCGCTTCCACCAACGTCCTGCCAGTGCTGACAAGGTCATCGACCAACACCACCCGCTCGCCCGCAAAGGAACGCAGGGGCAGCGCGACACTCACGCTGCGATCGCCGTGACGCTCCTTGTCCGCAACCGCGTAATCGAGCGCGGCAGCTGACGCTACGGCCGCAACCCATTGTGCTGACTCACTGTCGGGGCCAACGAGCACGGCGCAAGGTGCGCGCTCACGCAGGAACGCCCCTATCGCCGGCGCCGCCGGCACGATCACGGCCGTGCGCGCAGGCACCGCTTCACTCAGGGAGCCGACTCGGTGCAGATGCGGATCAACAGTCACGATTGTGTCGAAATGGGTCGCCAGGAGTTGACCAATCCAGCGCTGACTCACTACTTCGCCGGGTTGAAACGCAGCGTCCTGCCGCATGTAGGCGAGATAAGGCGCAACCAGGGTGACCTCTGTTGCACCACTCTCTCGGGCAGCCAGCGCAGCCATCAGGATCTCCACGAGCTTTTCGTTCGGCCGATCCAGGCTTCGCACGATCACCACCTGTGGCGCTAGTGCCGCAGGCAATCGAAGACGGCTCTCCCCATCAGGGAAGTGGTGCAGATCGATCGCGTCGAACTCGACACCCAGCCTATCGGCAAGGTCTCGGCCGCGAGCGCAATCATCCGGAAAGGTCAGGATCTGCATCAAAACTCTGCGAACACCTGCGGCACCTCGTCTGCCGTGCCGATTCGATACCCGCAATCCTCGGTCACCAGCGCCATCGCAAAGCCGTAGTCCGCTGGGAACACCGCATGGACCCGGTAGAGCACATCACCCGCGCTAACCCGCGCGCCTAACTTGGCCTTGAGATCCACGCCTGCGCCCTTGTCCATCGGCGCGCCGGCTAACCTGGCTATTCGCGCAAGCTGGAAATTATCAATACGGGTCACGACCCCTTCACGCTCGGCCCGCACTTCATGAATGAGCGGCCCCAATTCGAACTGCGTGGACTGGCGACCCTGAGCGTCGATGATGCTCATCATCTTTGCGAGCGCGCGACCCGAATCAAGGATGTCGCGCGCGATCTCAAAACCATCCCCACCGCGCACATCCGGATCAAACTCGATCACGCGCCCCGCGAGGCGCAGCGCCTTCTGCCGCAAATCAGGGGGTGCGGCAGGATCGTTCTGGAGCACCTGCATGACATCTCTCGCTTCGAGCACGGGCCCAATACCCCGACCAACGGGCTGACGCCCATCGGTGATCACCACCTGAACGAAAAGCCCGAGCCGATCGGCCACGTATTCGAACAGCTTGCGCAGCGCGAGCGCATCCGACATGTGTCGAACCTTCGCGGTCGGTCCAACTGGGATATCGATAACCAAGTGTGTCGAGCCCGCCGCGATTTTCTTGGACAAGATCGACGCCACCATCTGCCCGGGATAGTCGATGCCCAGCGGGCGTTCCACAGAAATGAGCATGTCATCCACGGGCGCAAGATTGGCTGTGCCCCCCCAAATTAGCGCGCCGCGTTCGCGGCGCACG